>NZ_JAHLPQ010000016.1:0-71110 GCF_018917985.1 Blautia sp. MSJ-36
CATTCAGCTGGAAAAGTATCGTTATCTTTTTCAATGCGCAAAGGAAAGCAATGATTTTGATTCATTTATGAAATTCGCAGTGTAGTTTTGTGCAATTTTTTAAATTTGCTCATTTATAGTTAAGAATAATATTGTTGCCTGTGATGGCTGTTCTGGTAGTAATAAGACTGTTTGTGGAGTTCCTTGCAGGAATATCAGCAGTTATCTTCCGGGTAATTGCAGGAATTTTTCTTCTGACCGCCCTGCTAAGCTATGGCTTTGGTCTGGAAAGTTCCGGGGAATGCCTGAAAATCGTATTGGCTGGCTTTCTGTTTTATCTCCTGCCATGTACGGTTGAAATTGTGATTGCGGGAATCGTCTTTTTAGCAGAATGGATTCGCTCTTTTACATAGGAAGAGGGCAGAAAGGGACACGATTATGAAAAGAGAATTAGTGGAGAGCTACTTCGACTGGAATGAGATCAGGCTTGAGGCATATTTACGGATTGATCCTCAACTGATTGAACTGGAAGGGGAATGCGAGAAAACGATGGATGAATTGAAGCCATACATAGAGAAATACGGTCATGAGTTCTGGACGATTATTGACCGGATCATATCGGCAAGACATGCAGTAGAAGCCTATATCAGCCGGGAAATGTATATCCGGGGATTTCTGGATTATGAACGTCTGGTATGTGAGATAGAAAGGGATGTATGAGGATGAAAGAGGAAGCATTAAAGGGATTTGTGGATTTTATCATTCAGGAACGGATGCAGAGTGCATTCAGCCAGATGAAAGCCGGGAAAGAACCGGATGACAAGGATGATGTGGAACAAAAGTATGAGGAAGCGGTGGCATTGCTTCCAAAGGATAAACAACAGGCAGTCCAGGCATACTGCGATGCTATTTTTGACAGCGGTGCGTATGCTGAGCAGTTCTTTTATCGGTTGGGACTGAAGGATGGGATTCGGTTGTATAAGACAGTAAAAAGTATCATCAAGGGAATATCTTAAATGGATTGGAAAATGTTATTTAAAATTTACATGTCTTACCATAACTCGGAAAACATATGGAATAAGGAATTTTTTTGTGATATACTGTTCTAAAAATCGTTGTCTGGCGATTTGGTGAATCCCGATAGATTATTTTATAGGGAACAGAAACTTTGAATTTGCACTTCCATAAGGTGAAATGTATTGACACAAAAAATACAGTATGATAGTATTGCCATTAGAAGAAAGAAAGGCACATTTTGTGTAAGGTGAGGAAATGATTAATAGATAATTTGATTTAAGTAAGACACATATAGTTATTGAGCCTGTAGAGAATAGGTTTGTTTTGTGTACGCTTAAGTTGGATTATCGCAAGAGGCATTTCCTTTGTTTTCCTTTTGGAAAAGAAATAAGGGTCTATTTAGCGAGTCTATTTTTGCGTATGCAAAAAAGACTCGTTTTTGTGTGTTCAAAATAATAATTGGCTCAGACTTCGAAAAGGAGAAACTTTAATGTTGCAGATAAAAAAATTAAATTTAACACATAAAAAAGACCTGAGAATAATTCTTAATGATTTCAACCTTGTGCTAAATGATGGAGATAAGGCAGTTATTATTGGAGAAGAGGGAAATGGGAAATCGACATTAATGAAGTGGATATACAATCCGTCGCTTGTAGAAAACTATATAGAAGCAGATGGGGAAAGGATAATGGGACACGAACGTCTTGGTTATCTTCCGCAGGAGATGCTCGATGAAGATAAGGAAAAAACAATATACGAATATTTTTCTGAAGAGGAAATATTCTGGGAGAAAACGCCTAAAGAATTGTCTGTTATTGCGGGAAAATTTGGAATGAAAAATGATTTTTTCTACAGTAACCAGACAATGGGTAGTCTTTCAGGAGGCGAAAAAGTCAAGACACAACTTATGAGGCTTTTCATTCGCGATGTTTCTGTGCTGTTGTTGGACGAACCTTCCAATGACATCGACATTGCGACGCTTACATTACTGGAAAAAATCATAAATGACTGGAAGCACATTGTGCTTTTTATTTCACACGATGAAACGCTGATAGAGCGTACTGCCAACATGGTGATACATATCGAGCAGATTATACGAAAAACAAAGGCGAGATATACCGTGGCAAAGCTTCCCTATAGACGCTATGTGGAAGAACGGCTTCATAAATTTGAAATCCAAAAACAGCGGGCACTGAGTGACCGTAGGGAGAAAAAGATTCGCGATGAAAAATATCAAAGAGTTATGCAGAGTGTACAAGGTGCATTAAGAAGTTGTACCAGACAAGCACCGTCTGTTGCCAAAAACTTAAAGGACAAAATGCATACGGTTAAGGCAATGGAACGAAGATTTGAAAAAGAAGATGAAAATATGACTCAGATGCCGGAACAGGAAGAAGCAATCTTTGTCAAATTAGGGGATGAAAACTCACACATTCCCGCAGGAAAAACGGTCATAGAATATGAACTTTCAAAGCTTGTGACTCCGGATGGCAAAAGAATTTTAGCAGAAGGAATTCATTTAAAAATAAAAGGTTCAGAAAAAATCTGTATGATAGGAGCCAACGGGGCAGGAAAAACGACTCTTCTAAAAAAGATAGCGGAAGAACTCCTAAATCGGAATGACATTAAAGCAGAATATATGCCTCAAACTTATGAAGACCTGCTGGATTTGGATGTTACACCGGTTGATTACCTTGATAAAACAGGAGATAAAGAAGAGCGTACAAGAATTAGAACATACCTTGGTTCACTTAAATACACACCAGATGAAATGGAGCATCCGATTCGGGAGTTATCAGGCGGACAAAAGGCGAAAGTGCTTCTCTTGAGGATGAGCTTAAGTGGTGCAAATGTTCTTATTCTGGATGAACCGACAAGAAATTTTTCACCATTGTCCGGTCCGGTAATAAGAAAAATGCTCCGAGAATTTCCGGGGGCTGTCATTAGCATTTCTCACGATAGAAAGTATATTGAAGAGGTGTGCGATAAAATATATCAGCTAAATCCTAATGGATTACAGCTAATTGGTGATTGATAACAAAAAGGATGAAAGACTGACAAATTTCAGGCTTTTAGTGAGTTGGAAAGCATACAAAGATTTGAATTTGGAGGATAGATTATGGTACGTACAGAAGATGCATGTGAAATTATAAAATATGCTTTGCAAAACGAAATTAAAGTATATTTAGATGGCGGATGGGGTGTTGATGCACTTCTTAAAAGAGAATCAAGAATACACAATGATATTGATTTGTTTGTTGAACTGAAACATTATCATGATTATATTTATGTGATTAAGCAGCATGGATTTGAGGAAGTAAATACTGATTATACAACGGATGGTCATACTGTCTGGAAAGATGATAAACAAAGAATCATTGATTTACATTGTTTTGAATTTACAGATGACGGAATTGTTTATGAGGGAGATATATTTCCATCAAAAACTTTTTCCGGTATTGGAAAAGTTGGAGATATAACTGTTTCTTGTATTGAACCATTGAGTCAGGTAATGCTTCATTTGGGATATGAACACGATAAAAATGATGTGCATGATGTGATGCTGTTGTGTGAAACATTTCAAATAGCAATACCAGATGAATATAAGGAAAAGTAAAATTTCAGTTTTGTGAAAAGAGAATAGTGAGTAATCCAAAGGGCATCAACCGAAAAAAGTTGGTGCCTTTTGTTTTGCTCATTAATGCTCAGAGAGGATGCAAAGAAAAAACTGAATATGACCGGTGAGGTCAAATATGAGAGCCGATGCAATTTGGACTTTTTTCAAAAAAGTGACAAAGTGTCGGCTCTTATTTTTGAGTAAATCCGATTTGAGGATTTTTGAAAAACCGGGCGAAACGAAAATTCTGACAGATGGGACAGTGGCGGAAATTTCATTTTGTCCGGCGGGTGTACAGAGGGCGGAGCCCTTTGTGCAGGGAATGCAAAGGGGAGGCAGCTCCATGCTGGGGTTAAGGGGCAAAGCCCATTATCGGGTCAAGGGTGAAACGCCTTGCCCAGTGATTTGATGCCTGCGTCAAGTCGTACTGGGTATTATCTGGCGAATTGTGTTACCCAAAATCGTTTTCGGGAATGACCGCCACATGAAAAAAGCTTGTGGAATGCAAGAGGCAGATAATGGAAAGACCACAGAGGAGGGCAGAATGGGAAAAAGAAAAATGAAAAAAATGCAGAATAGATGAAAGGGGGAATCAGAAAAATGAGAGCTACAAGGCATAATGGCAGATCGGGGAAACATGGTGTTTATAATCCAAAGCACAATGACAGAAAATTCGATATTGCCAACAGCGAGCATATTGATGCGGAGAGGGAAAAGCAGAATATCTATTGGGACTGTTACCGGGGATATGTCCAGAACCCTTCGGATGAGACACTTAGAAATTGGGGACCGGTCGAGCCGGAAGCAAGTTTTCATGATATTGAAAAGATGTATTATGAAGACCATTACAGCGATTTTATAAAAGGGCAGAATGCCAGAAATGAGAAAAACCGCCACCCGGAAAGAAACCGGACAACGGAAGATCTGCTGAAAAATAAAATGACCTGTCCGGAAGAAACGATATTCCAGATCGGAAAGGAAGGGGAGCATATATCGGGAGAACAGCTTTTTCATATTGCGGATTTTTTTATGAAAAGGTTCGAGGGGATGTTTGGAGACCATGTGCATATTTTGGATTTTGCACTCCACATGGATGAGACCACTCCCCATATCCATGAACGTCACGTGTTTGACTGCGAAAATAAATATGGGGAACTGTGTCCGCAACAGGAAAAGGCATTGGAAGCACTTGGAATTCCTCTTCCCGATCCAGATAAGCCCAGAGGAAGAAACAATAACCGGAAGATGACTTTTGATCTGATCTGCAGGAATCTTCTGTTTGATGTTTGCAGGCAGTATGGGCTGGAGATTGAGGAAGCGCCGGAATATGGCGGAAAGAAGTATCTGGAAAAGCAGGAGTTTATCATACAGGCACAGAAAGAAAAGATTGCCCGGCAGGAACAGATGATAAAGGAACAGGAAGAAAAAATCATGGATAATGAAACCCTGATCGATGAAGTGTCAGAGATCGCTTATGACAAGGCGGTGGAAGTCGTTACGGAAAAAGTAAGGGCACAGACACAGGAAGAGGATATCAGGCTTCTGGATCAGCTTTGCAATAACATTGTCCAGAATCCAAATAATTCTGATAAGGCAAAAACAATTACCAAAAATGTGATTAAGCTGGCGAAAGAGAAATTACGGAATGCAGCAAATGCAGTTATTGAAAAAGTACAGAAAACTCTTCAGGAGCCAGAGGTCAGTAAAGCGAATACGGAACAGATCAAGAAGAAGGCAAGGACGAGTGTTCTTGAAAAACTGGCTGCCAATAAAAAGCGGGTCGCAGAAGAAAACGCTGCCAGAAGAAAAACAAAAACGAAATATCATGACAGGGATTCCCTGTAAAGAGCATTTTGATTTATTCAGTTTTGGATAAAAGTCAGGATGCTCTTTTTTTATTTTGAACCCGGTCATATCTGAACGGGTTGGAAAGGAAGTGGATAAAAAATGAATGTGTTTGAAGAAGTAAAGCAGAATGTGACGGTCAGGCAGGCTGCGGAACTTTATGGATTTAAGCCCAACAGGAGCGGATTGATCCGGTGCATCTTTCATAATGACGGTACACCGAGCATGAAAGTTGACCGCAGATATTACTGTTTTGGATGTGGGTGTACCGGGGATGTGATCGATTTTACCGCCCAGCTCTTCGGACTAAAATCCAGAGAGGCTGCTTTGAAGCTGGCAGATGATTTTGGAATCTCCTATGGGAACAGGGCAAGGGATTCTCCCAAAAGTGGGAAAAAGTCTCTGGTGAAAGAAAGAGGGAAGGTATCAGAAACAGACTGGAAAACAGAATGTGCCAGACTTACAAAAGCATATCTGGATTACCGCACCCTGCTTCTGGAATGGAAAGAATGTTATGCACCAAAAACACCAGAGGAAGAGTGGGATGGGCATTTTGGCACCGCACTGAGGGAGTTGAGTATCGTTGAATATTATCTGGATATTCTTCTGTTCGGTGATGAAGAGGATAAGAAAATGCTTGTCAAGGAAAAAGGAAAGGAGGTGGAAAAGATTGAGCGAGAATGTAAAGGAGCAGGACGCTTTGCAGATCATGGAGCAGATGGCGGATGTGGATGCCATAAGGGAGATCCGCTCCCATCTGGCGGTGACAAATCAGGGAACCGTCAAAGGGACGATGCAGAATTATATGATCGTGCTTCGGGAAGATCCGCTACTGAAAGGGAGCCTGAGATTTAATCTTTTGAACCAGAGGATCGATATCGTCAGGAAACTCTGGTGGAATGATGGTATCACCTCTATGACAGATGCTGCCAGAGATTTCTTTTATCTGTATTTTGAACAGTTTTATAGTCTGGGAAATGAGAAAAACATGGATAAAGCCCTGAGGGCGGAAGCAAACAGCAAACAGTATCATCCGATCTGCGAATATCTGAACCGCTTAGAGTGGGATGGCACAGAACGTATCCGTTATGTATTGAAGCGGTATATGGGGGCAGATGATTCGGATTTGGTCTATGAATGCCTGAAGCATTTTATCATGGAAGCACTGCTCCGTATTTTTAAGCCGGGGTGTAAGGCGGATGAGATGCTCTGCCTTGTAGGAACACAGGGGGCAGGAAAATCTACATTTTTCCGCTTTCTGGCTATTAAGGATGAGTGGTTTTCAGATGACTTGAGGGATTTGGGAGATAAAAAGATTTATGAAAAGCTCCGGGGTCACTGGATCATGGAAATGTCAGAGATGATTGCTGCGATCAGTGCAAAGAGCAATGAAGAGATCAAGTCCTTTTTGAGCCGGCAGAAAGACACATTTCGGAATTCCTATGGGAAATTTGAAGAGGACAGACCGAGACAATGTCTGTTTGCCGGGACAACCAATACAAAGCAGTTTCTTCCCTTTGACCGTACAGGAGCAAGACGTTTCCTTGTAATCGAGGTCGATTCCTCAAAGGCGGAAAAACATCTTCTTGATAATGAAGAAGAATCGAGGGCATACTTCGACCAGCTTTGGGCGGAAGCAATGGTCATCTTCAATTCCTGCAAGAACAAAAGCAGCCTTCTGAAACTTCCAAAAGAAATGGAGGAGCAGATCATTGAATACCGGAAACAGTTCATGCAGGAAGATACGATGGCAGGGCAGGTTCAGGGATGGCTGGATGGATATGCCGGGACTTATGTCTGCTCCAGACAGATCTGGAAAGAGGCGTTTAACCATTATGATGGCGAACCAAAGAAATATGAGACCAATGAGATATGCCAGATCATGGACACACAGATCATTGGCTGGAAAAGAGGCGGTTATCATCGTTTCTCAAAAGAAGGATTTGGTACACAGCGGTGCTGGATCAGAGAGGGAAAGGATGAAACAGAGACTGTCAACCAACCGGACAAAGATGGCTTTATAAAACTTACGGAAGGTGAGCAGATGAAGATACCTTTTGATTAGCCTGACAGGGAGGGGATGGTCAAAACAGCTGAATTTCCATTTTTTTGACTGTTTGTGTACTGGTTGTTGACATTTTTGTTGACTGGGAAAAGCCTTTAAATATCAGCTTTTTCAGCATATTTCTTAACTGTCAACAAAGATATTTAAAAAAGAAAATATTATTTAGAGTAGGGATGACTTGGATAAAGAGATTATTTTATTAAAAGTTTCAAGTGCCTTGTTGACATTGACGGAGAGACAGAATTCCAGATCGGGATACCGTCCCGGCTGGGATAATAACTGTCCTCTCTCTGTCGGGCAAATGAATAGAATACTGGCAGGCAATTTGGAAGATCAGTCTGCCACCCTGCCCGCCGGTAAATCACAGAAAGGAGAAGCTTATGGGACAGGTTCTGAATCCGAAAACGGAAAACAATACATTTACAAAAAGGATTGGGCAGACAACTTATGTTGTCCGATTCCATTACAGTGAGAACGCAAGAGAGACGATGCAGGAGAAAATCAACCGGATGCTGGTGAATGAAGTTAACCGTTCGGACTTCATGGAAACAGAGGAAAAAATGGCTGAGTAACTTAATGGTTGTAACAACAAAGAACGTTTTCATCAGTATTTTAGCTGTTTTACCCCTGATTTGACACGAAAAAGTGCCTTTTTTGATGAAAAAACTATTGACATTTTGTTTCAGGTAAGACAGCAAAATCTATTCTGATCAGTTGTGGTGCAAGACTCGCACCCTTTGATATTGCGGAACTGCGGGAGCTTATGAGTTATGACGAGCTGGAATTGGATCTGGTTGGTGACAGGAAAACTGCATTGTTTGTTATTATTTCAGATACCGATGATACCTTTAATTTTATTGTTTCTATTATGTACACACAGCTTTTTAATCTGCTCTGTGACAGAGCTGATGATGTATATGGAGGCAGACTTCCAATTCATGTGAGGTGTCTCCTGGACGAGTTTGCGAACATCGGACAAATTCCTAAATTTGAAAAATTGATTGCTACGATTAGAAGCCGGGAAATCTCAGCTTCTATTATTTTGCAGTCAAAGTCTCAGCTTAAGGCAATTTATAAGGATAATGCCGATACCATCGAAGGGAACTGTGATACGACCTTATTCCTGGGTGGAAAGGAAAAAACGACATTAAAGGAAATAGCGGAGATCCTGGGAAAAGAAACCATAGATCTTTATAACACATCGGATACGAGAGGCAGTCAGCGGTCTTATGGAATGAACTACCAGAAAACAGGAAAGGAGTTGATGAGCCAGGATGAAATAGCAGTCATGGACGGGGGAAAATGTATTCTGCAGGTGAGAGGTGTCAGACCATTTTTCTCAAATAAATACGATATTTGCAAACATAAAAACTACAAATATCTGTCCGATTATGACAAAAAGAATACTTTTGATATTGAAAAATATCTGAGTACTAATCTGATACTAAAACCAGAGGATGAAGTGGAACTGTATCAGATGTAACTTCTCGACAAATTGTCGGGAAGTGGATTATGGGAGGAAATCATGAATAATTTGGAAAAAAGGAACAGTCGGTATCCATCGACGAAAATGAATATACCGACTGTACGTGTGAGGAATTTTCCAAGTAGAAAATCCTATGCTTAGTGTAGCACAAAAGGCAGGGTTTATATAGTGTTTTCTTCCCTTTCTGGAAAAAATCTAAGAAAGGACTGGAAAATGTAAGTTTTCCAAAGGTACACTTATGGCATTTTTTACAACGGCAATTACGACCTTAAAAACATTGGTTTGTGCGATCGGAGCCGGACTTGCAGCCTGGGGAGTGATCAATCTGCTGGAAGGATATGGAACGGACAATCCGGGTGCAAAGTCACAAGGAATAAAACATTTAATGCCTTCTATGAGAAACAAAAAGACAGGAAAATCAGCACATCCTACGTAGGTAACCTGTAAATTGTACATAACGAAAGGATATTTATATGAAAATCGAGTACGTAAAAGTAGGGGACTATTATTTGCCTGATCTTATACTTCCGGAAGAAAAACGGGAAATCGGACGATGGGGGATGCTCCGAAAGGCATATATGAAAGAATACAAAGCTGGCAGATACAATTATCTGCTACTGACTGGAAAGCTGGACAGTTATCTTGCTGATCTGAATGAACAGGCATGGGAGCTTGCTGACCGTCTGGAGGCACAGATGAAGGATGCAGAAGGGGTGACAGAAGAATTGAAAGCTGAAAATCCTATGGAATGGGTACGGCATTGCAATAACATCCGCAATCGGGTGGATGAAATCGTTTTGAATGAACTGATTTATGTATAAGGGGGAGTGGCTATGAGATATCGGATTGAATATGCAGATGGACGGTGCTGTAATTTTGCCAACAGCCGGAAAGACCTTCTGGAATGGCTGAAACTCTTAAAGGATGAAGAGATTACGGACATTCGGAAAATCTACAAAAACGGTGTGACAGATTCCGTATTTGAAAAGTACCAGAATTACGTGAACAGGAATGCCGGGTAGGAAGGAGAACACAGGATGAAAGCCATACGTTTTATTTTGAAAATCATGTTACTGCCTGTAATAATTGCGCTGACAGTAATAAGACTGTTCGCAGAGTTCCTTGCAGGAATATCAGCAGTTATCTTCCGGAGCATTGCAGTTTTTTTTCTTCTGACAGCATTGCTATGCTATGGCTTTGGTCTGGAAAGTTCTGGGGAATGTCTACAAATGGTATTGGCTGGATTCCTGTTTTATCTCCTGCCATGTACGGTTGAAATGGTTATTGCAGGAATTATATTTATAGAAGAATGTATTCGCTCTTTTACATAGGAATAGAGCAGAAAGGGACACGATTATGAAAAGAGAATTAGTGGAAAGCTACTTTGACTGGAATGAAATCAGGCTGGAAGCATATTTACGGATTGACCCGGAGCTGATCGAACTGGAAGGGGAATGCGAGAAAACGATGGATGAATTGGAGCCATACATCGAGCAATATGGACATGAGTTCTGGACGATTATTGACCGGATTGTGTCAGCAAGACACGCAGTAGAAGCCTATATAAGCCGGGAAATGTATATCCGGGGGTTTCTGGATTATGAGCGTCTGGTGTGTGAGATAGAAAGGGATATATGATGAAAGAGGAAGCGTTAAATGAATTTGTGGATTTTGTTATTCAGGAACGGATGCAAAGGGCATTCAGCCGGATGAAAGACGGAAAGGAACTGGGCAGAGAAGACGAGATTGAACGGAAGTATCAGGAGGCGGTTGCATTGCTTCCATCGGATAAGGAACAGGCAGTCCGGGAATACTGTGATGCTATTTTCGATAGTGGCGCAGATGCCGAGCAGTTCTTTTATCGTCTGGGGCTGAGGGATGGGATTCGGTTACAAAAGATTATTAAAAATATCCTTAAGAAATTATAATAGCATCTGAAAATTCTGTCAGAGGCGATAACATGAGTAGAAATATGGAATAAAAGAGAATAGTGAGTAACCCAAAGGGCATTAACCGTAAAAAGTTAGTGCCTTTTGTTTTGCATACCCAAATGGGCACTGACTGAAATATGGTTGGTGCCTGCTGTTTTGTATCTGAAAAAATACAAAAAATTTTTCAAAACAGGTCAACATTTACCCTCCCCAGTCCTGTATTAGTAGAAGGATTAAAAATGCAAGAAAAAATCATGTTGTGATTTGGTAAAACTATTTGAAGTTTACATACAGTGACATTTATGGATGATTTTCAAGGTTTTCTGTGTTTTTGGGAACAGAAACAACAGAAATAGTAACGAAAATGAAAAAATTTCAAAGTTTTTTTTGTACAAAGGCATAGTCACTTGAATTTAGTATATGAGGGCATTTTTAGAACCTTCTGCGTACCTTGACAATTTCATGAGTTTCCTGACTGGTGAACAGACTTACGCCATGACGTTTCTAATGGAAATTGAGCGAAGAAATAATGACACTCCCGGAGATGGGCGGGCTGCTCAGAGCCTTAGAGCAGTTGCCTGCGTGCAGGCAGAGGTGGTTTGCAAGAGCCACAGCCAGTCAGGGTGAAAAAACAAATCCGGAAGACTTTAAAAATAAAGGCGTATGCCTGAAAGAAAGAGGTGATGAAAATGAGAAATTTGAAAGTGGAAGAGATGCAGCTGATTTACTGGTTTGGCTGTCCAAATCTGAAAAACACAAAGGAAAGGTTGCGGTCTGTTGCTTTGCTTGCGACAAACAACTGTATGAAAAAAAGAATCATCAGGCTATGCAATAAGCTGGAAAGAAGAGGTTTGGCAGAACAGTATTCGATGGTATATTTCCATATCTGCGAATTGTTTTCGCCTGATGATGGAACCAGACCGCCGGGAACCAGTGCATTAATGGTACCGAATGATGATTGTATGGCAGCTTAGCTGCAGAAAGGACAAAAACTATGAATAAAGTTATTTTAATGGGCAGACTGACAAAAAATCCGGAGATCAAATATGCCGGTAAAGACAATGATATGGCAGTGGCAAGATATACGCTGGCTGTGAACCGCAGATATAAGCGTGATGGGGAACAGGAGGCAGATTTTATTTCCTGTGTTACATTTGGCAAGAGTGCTGAATTTGCACAGAAATATCTTCGGAAAGGAATGCGTATTGTGGTCGGTGGTCGTATCAGCACCGGAAACTATAAGGATAAGGATGGGAAAACGGTATATACAACCGATGTTATTGTGGAGGAACATGAATTTGCACAGAATAAGGAAAGTAATCCTTCTTCGGATCCGGAAAAAGAAACCGGAACCAATCTGGATGGATTTATGAATGTGCCGGATGATGATGAAATTCCTTTTCAGTAAGTACTATCAGGAAAGAGATTGCCCGGTGCAGTCTCTTTCCTATCAACAGATGGATGATAAGCAGATATATTTCATGCAAAATTGGTATTCAACCTAACAAAATCGTGATATAATGAAGCTATGTTTGAAGCAGGATCAGGAGGTAATGTATGGGCGTAAGCTATAACAGACTGTGGAAATTGCTGATTGATAAAAATATGAAACGGATCGAAATGCAGAATCTGACCGGTATCAGTGGAAATATCCTTGCCCGGATGGGAAAAAATCAGTATGTTTCCATGGAAACAGTCGAGAAAATTTGTAAGAAGCTGGGATGTTCCATTGATGAGATGATGGAATTTACCGATGATGAATTATAGGAGGTTGCAGCAATGACAGATGCACAGCAAAGGGCAGCTGCAAAAATATTTGCAAAAAACTGGAAAGATCGGGGATATGAAAAAGGGGACAGCCAGATTTTCTGGGTAGAGTTATTGACAACGGTATTTGGTGTTACGGATATTTCCCAGTTTATTTCTTTTGAAGATCAGGTTCATCTTGATCATACCAGCTTTATAGATGGATATATTGAAAAAACGCATGTCATGATTGAACAGAAAAGTATCAACAAGAGCCTGACGGCTGCGATTAAGCAGTCTGATGGCTCCATGCTGACACCGTTTGAGCAGGCGAAGAGATATTCATCAGAATTACCGTATTCAAAACGTCCGAGATGGATTGTCACCAGCAATTTTAAGTCCTTTTATATTTATGATATGGAAAAACCGGGTGGTGATCCGGAAATTATTTTGCTGGAAGAACTGGAAAAGGAGTATTATCGGCTTCAATTTCTAGTGGAAGAGGGGAATACGAATCTTCAGCGAGAAATGGAAGTTTCTATTGCTGCGGGAGATATTGTCGGACTGCTCTATGACGCACTGGCAAAACAGTATGTAGACCCGACAACAGAACGAGCAATGAAAAGCCTGAATATCCTATGTGTCAGATTTGTATTCTGTCTGTATGCAGAGGATGCAGGTATTTTTGGCAGGCATGGTATGTTTCATGATTATCTGGAAGAGTTTGATGCAAAGCATATGAGAAAGGCTGTCATTGAATTATTTCAGGTGCTTGACACAAAAC
Source organism: Blautia sp. MSJ-36 (assembly GCF_018917985.1). NCBI lineage: Bacteria > Bacillati > Bacillota > Clostridia > Lachnospirales > Lachnospiraceae > Blautia > Blautia sp. MSJ-36. Next base: position 13,471 of record NZ_JAHLPQ010000016.1, read on the forward strand.
CGGAAGACAGAGACCCTTATCTGGAAGATTCTCTTTCTGCGTTTCCATATGTAAATGGCGGTTTATTTGCCAATGAAAATATTGAGATTCCTCAGTTTACAGAAGAAATCCGTCAGTTGCTGCTTGAAAAAGCATCCGCAGATTTTAATTGGTCAGAAATCAGTCCGACTATTTTCGGAGCTGTATTTGAAAGCACATTGAATCCGGAAACCAGACGATCTGGCGGGATGCATTATACAAGTATTGAAAATATTCATAAAGTGATTGATCCGCTGTTTCTGGATGACCTGAAAAATGAACTGGAAGAGATCAGGCAAATATCCGTCCAGCGCACAAAAGAGAAGAAATTGAAAGAATTTCAGAAAAAACTGGCAGGGCTGCGGTGGCTGGATCCGGCATCAGGAAGTGGAAATTTCCTTACAGAAACGTATATCAGTATCCGGCGATTGGAAAATGCAGTTATAAAAGAATTACAGGGTGGTCAGATTACTTTCGGTTTTGATGGTTCATCGCCCATTCAGGTATCCATTGACCAGTTCTATGGTATTGAAATCAATGACTTTGCGGTTACTGTAGCAAAGACGGCACTGTGGATTGCAGAATCCCAGATGATGAAAGAAACAGAAGATATTGTTCATATGAATCTGGATTTCCTTCCGTTGACAACGAATGCCTTTATTGTGGAAGGTAATGCTTTACAGTTGGATTGGGAGAACGTTGTTCCCAAAAATCAATTGTCGTACATTATGGGAAATCCACCATTTGTTGGATATTCCTTGCAGAGTAAAGAACAGAAAAATGATATGCTGTCTATTTATGTGGATGAAAAAGGAAAGCCATATAAGACTGCCGGAAAGATTGATTATGTGGCTGGTTGGTATTTCAAAGCAGCGCAACTCATGCAAAATACAGGAATCAGAACGGCTTTTGTATCGACTAATTCTATTACGCAAGGTGAACAAGTGGCAAGTGTGTGGAAACCGTTATATCAGCGTTTTGGTATTCATATTGATTTTGCTCACAGAACTTTTATTTGGGATAGTGAAGCAAATCTGAAAGCTCATGTACATTGTGTGATTGTTGGGTTTAGCACAGTTATGAATGCGAAGAAGCGGGTACTGTATTCTTCTGATCGTTTTCAGATGGTAATTAACATTAATGCGTATCTTGTTGATGGACCAGATGTATTTGTTGAGAGCAACAAAAAGCCGATTTGCGATGTGCCAGAAATGATATATGGAAATAAACCAACAGACGGTGGATTTCTGTTCTTAACACAAGAAGAAAAAGAAGAAGTGACAAAGAATGAACCGGATATAGTAAAATATATTCGGAAAATGTATGGTGCCACAGAATATATAAACAACAAAGAAAGATATTGCTTGTGGCTTGTGGGTGCATCTCCAGCTGAAATAAGAAAATCTAAATTCATTACAGAAAGAGTCGAGGGTGTAAGAAAATTCCGATTAAACAGCACTAAAGCTGCGACACAAGAAAGTGCTAATACACCTACGCTTTTTCAGGAAATTCGCCATCCTGAATCGGAGTATATTATTATTCCAAGGCACTCTTCTGAAAATCGGAGATATATTCCATTTGGGTTTGTTTCACCAGAGATAATCGTAAATGATGCTGTTCAAATTATTCCCGGAGCGAGCTTGTATCATTTTGGAATACTGACTTCCAATGTACACATGGCATGGGTACGTGCTGTCTGTGGCCGTATAAAAAGTGATTATCGTTATTCAAAGGATATTGTTTATAACAATTTTCCATGGCCAACACCAACAGAACAGCAGAAGCAGAAAATAGAACAAACTGCACAGGCAGTCCTTGATGCCAGGTCATTGTATTCGGATTGTAGTCTTGCAGATCTCTATGATGAATTGACCATGCCTCCGGAACTGCGGAAAGCACATCATCAGAATGATATAGCAGTGATGCAGGCATACGGATTTACAAAAGGCAGTGAAGCATATAAAAGTGAAGCAGCCTGTGTTGCGGAGCTTATGAAAAGATATGAGCAATTATGTACACAACAGCAAAATAAGAAGGAGCAATAAATTTGAAAAATAGAAAAGCTGAAAAACCAGAATTCCTTAAAATTGTATATTTTGATGAAGACGCTGCACAGGATTACGTTGATGTTACTAATGGGGGACGCCTTGATTGGACGACAGAAGAAAACAAACAAAAGGTAGCCAAAATAGTAGCAGAGATTGAAGCTCAGGCAAAGAGTGGTTTTAACATTTTGAATTATATTAAGGCAACATTTCAGGGAAAGGTAGATGCAAGTGCAGCGGCAGATTTGACAAGTGCTTTTGATAAAACCATAAAAAATACTTTGTTAACAGATTATATACAAGCAGCATATGAAGATAGTCATGTGAAAAAATTTGAAAATAGTGGGGTCTATGCTCCTGAAAATTCAGTGACATTGTATAAAATGGTCAGTTCATATATGACAATCGTGCCTAAAGAAGAAATGCCGATAGATATGGAAAAGCTGAATGAGGCGATATTGGGTGAACGTGGTTACTATGAAATGCTTTTGAAAACTGAAAAAGATAAAAAGAGTGTATTGAGATTTAATCTTAAAGCATTCAAGAATAATTATAATCTTGTCGATTTAAGTAAAATGAAATTGACATATTATGGGATCAAGGTAGGAACCTGTAGCGAGGATAATCTGTCGATTGACAAAGAATTTAATTTTAAACCGGAAGAAGAAAAAATTACAGCAGAAGATATTGTGAATGACAATGAATCTGTATCTAATGAAGAAGAATCGGTATCCAATGGAAAAGATGAATTAAACGTTTATGATATAGTATTGGCAGGTGTGGTACGTGAAAAAGATTGAAATATTTGTAGGATCAGATTCGGCTTTTGAAAAGATTATTCCACAGAACGCAAGAAATCTTACAGAGTTAGCAACTCAACTGGATGATGATAATAAAAAGATGGAAATGAATGTTATTATTCCAGGTCAGCCTAAGCCAAAAACTCAGAAAAAGCGGAAACCCATTGTTCGAAATTTGGTAATTCATGCTGATGAATATTGCAGTGTCCAAGAGCATGTGATTATAAATTTTATTAATTTTATTTCAAGAGTATCAGTAACAAATATGTATATACAGAACCCGCCAGAAAATATTCGAGAGCAGTTATATCGTGTATTTGATAAGAGCATTATTCACGAAGAACATCAACATTATTTAGAAGTTTCAAAAAATATGTTGCGGACATTTAACGGCCAATATGGGAAAAGAGTAATCGGGCAAGAGAAGGCAAAAAGTAAATTACTACAGGCGATATATCCTTTAATGGATGGCAAACAGAAAAAGCCGGTTGTTATTTTGTTATATGGAGATTCAGGATTAGGGAAAACGGAGTCGGCACAATATTTAGCAGATCTAATGGGCGGTAAGTTATTAAGAAAGCAGTTTTCTATGTATCAGAATAGTGAGTCAGCAAATTATATTTTCGGTGGAAGATATAATGAGAAAAGTTTTGCTCAAGACCTTTTAGCCAGAGATTCGAATGTGCTTTTGTTTGATGAGTTCGACAAGGCTTTATCTGTATTTCACAGTGCATTTTATCAATTATTTGATGAAGGTATTTACGAGGATCATAATTATAAAGTTACAGTAGATAAAGCAATTATTGTATGCACATCAAATTACAAAACAGTTGATGAAGTAAAAGAAAATTTAGGATTGCCAATTTATAACCGTTTTGATTCGATCATTAAATTTGATGAATTGTCAAATGAGGCAAAGAAAAAAATTGCAGAATTGGAAATAGAAAGGTTGAAAACAGATTTTAATATTGAGGATAATAAACTGTTTGAAAAATTGAAAGAAGCTGCTATTACTGCATCAAATGCCAGAGAAATAAAACATTTGGTTAAGGATACATTTTCTCTGTTAGCAATTAGGAAGATTTGTAGTGATGCAGAAGAATAAAACTCTTAGCGAAGCTAAGAGCGCACTTCTATACATGCATTTTTCAATGCCATGTATCGTGCGTCCTGCGGAGCTGTCTCCCGATTGAAGATTCATTCAATACGGGAGATATGCGAAATCAAGATTTCGGACAAGGGTTCCCCTTGCGGCACGAGTGCCTATTTTTACATTGTACTTTATGATAAGGAGTGACCAGAATTATGGAAAAGCAAATAGACAGTATTGAAGTAACTTCCTTTGGTCAGGTTTTCCCAAAAAAAGGGACAAATACAAGAACACCATATTCTCATCAGAAAAATGCGATGGAAGCATTGGATAAGATGAATCAAGAATCATCTTTTAGTACTTTATTGGTGCTTCCTACTGGAGGAGGAAAAACATATACTGCATCAATGTGGTTATTGAAGAATGCGATTGACAGAAAAAAGAAAATATTGTGGATCGCACACCGACAAATGCTGTTGGATCAAGCGGCAGAATCCTTTCAGAAATTTGCATATACAGAAGTGATACCTCATATTTCTTCCTTTTGTTTCCGCATTGTTTCAGGTGCATCCAGTCATGACAGAACCAGTGATATCAGGAAGGAAGATAATTTATTAATTGTTAGTAAAGACAGTATTGGAAGAAATATAGACAGATTAGATCAATGGCTAAAAGGGGAAAAAGAACTTTATTTGATTGTGGATGAAGCGCACCATTCAACTGCTAAGACATATCGAAAAGTAATTGATTATGTAAAGAAAAAAGTTCCAAATGTAAAACTGATTGGTTTAACTGCAACACCTTTCCGTACGGCAGAAGCGGAACAGGGGCTTTTAGCTAAAATATATTCAGATGGAATCAAAAATGGACAGGTAGTTCATGGTGATATTGGAATTACATATCAGATTGGACTAAAAGAGTTGATTAACAGGCAGATTTTGGCAAAGCCTATTTTTGAAAGCTACTATACAGATGAAGCCTATGGTGATTCACTTGGGGTGGATGCCTGGGAAAGCATTCAACATCTGGATATTTTGCCAGATGAAGTTGCACAGCAAATGGCAGACAGTGCAGCTCGTAATAAGCTGATTGTAGAAACTTACAAAAATAACCAGAAGCAGTATGGGCAAACCATTTTATTTGCAGTCAACGTAGTGCATGCCATTCAGTTGACAGCACTGTTTAAAAAGGAAGGAATAAAGGCAGATTATATCGTATCTTCAATCAAAGATGCAGTCACTGGCGTAACCATAAGTCGGGAGGATAATGAAAGAAAGCTGGAAGAATATCGTGAAGGACATTTACAGGTTTTAATCAATGTGAATATCCTAACGGAAGGTGTGGATTTACCAAAAACGAAGACAGTATTTCTTGCAAGACCTACAGTTTCATCCATTCTGATGACTCAGATGGTTGGACGTGCCTTGCGAGGAACAGCAGCTGGCGGTACATCCAGTGCATATATTGTTTCATTTATTGATCATTGGAATGAGCATATTGCCTGGGTGAATCCGGAGACTCTGTTTGATGGAAATAACGAGTTTCAGGATAGTGATTATGAACGGGAAAAACATGATATCCGTTTGATTGCAATATCAAAAATTGAGGAGTTTGCTTCGATTTTGGATGATTCTGTTGATACATCATTTTTGGAAAAAGTTCCATTTGAACAGCGTATTCCGGTTGGAATGTATGCTTTCACTTATTTGGAAGAGAATGGAATGGATCATTCTTATCAGGTAATGGTATATAATAGCACAAAGATCCCTTATGAGAATCTGATGGATGCTCTTCCAACTCTGTTTAAGAGTTTTGGGGTTACCGAAGAATATTTATCGGATACACAGCTTAATGAAATGGAAAGTCAGTGCAGAGATTCTTTCTTCTGTGGTGAAATGGTACCGCCATATGAGAAAAGAGATGTTCTTAATATTTTGAAATATTATGCCCAGTATGAATCAATTCCACAGTTTTATACTTTTGATGAAATTGATAGAAGCAAGTTAGATGTAGGAAGGATTGCACAGCATATCTGGGATGAAGATATGGGAGAACGAAAAAGAACAGAATATATTGATTCTCTTTGGGCGTCAGGGGATGATAATATGCTTCGTCTGTTCTTTGGCAGAAAATTGTATTTCCTGAATCAGATTAATATTGAGTTGATGAAGTTGTCACATCCTGATATATATGACGATGAAAACAACATTCAGTATGGAAGCAGGGCATTGGAAGATCTTCCATTACATGAGATTGGGAAAATAAATCCGTTATTAGAGCAGCAACTTAGAAATGATACGTTTAAAAAGGCAATGGACAAGGATGGAAATTACCATTGTGCAAAATGCGGAATTTCGGATAAATCAAGGATTTTCTTTCAGGTTGACCATATTATCCCTATGAATGCTGGCGGGAAAAGTACTTTGGATAATCTTCAAATCTTATGCCGTCAATGTAATGGGCAAAAAGGGGATAAGTCATGAGGGAGTTTCTTTATTCTGCATTGGATGTTGCAGCAATTATCAGCAGTATGGAACTTGGATGCAGAGATGAAAACGAGATGATTGATTCTATCTGGAATGGTGAAAAAGCATTCCTTGTTTCTGAATATAGAAATAATAAACGTAAATTCATTTTAGACGTTTATTACTGGTTGCAGTATTTTTACGAGAAGCCAATACTGGATCAGGAATTCCCTGCTGTATGGCAGGATATGATGACATCCGATAATACTATTGAGCCAGAACAGTATATGAGCGACTTTAGCAACTTAGATTTGTTTTTTAAAAAAATTCGTATTCAGATTTTGTATGGAAAAGGAAACGACTATGTGAGAGTGAAACTTAGAACGCTGCTTAAACATTATGGTTATAAAAGAAGATCACAATTATTGATTCAACATATTAATCGTTGCCTGTATTTTTATCATCTTGAGATAACTGTGCGTGGCGGGATTCCTTGTTCAATAGAGGATGCTACATTAGATCAGATGTTAATATTTCATGTGATATAGATGTTCATTTTTCAGGAAATTATGTGGCTTCAAATAAAATTGAAAAAATGAAAAGCTGAATTCCAAAACTGTGGAGGTAGGATATGTCGCCAGAAGAAAGAGAACGTTCGTATGAGCATTATAAACAATGGCAAATAAATAAAATCCGATATAAGCATGAGTGTGTTGCATATGTTCTCATGATAGGTGTGATTGCATTATTTGTATTGAAATATTGGAAAGAGCTTTCTATTGGTTTTGTGGTAATCATTGCGGTCGGGTGTATTTATCTGTTAGCGATGTTAATCCGTAAATATATTAAGATACAACAGAAAGCTGCTGAGATGAAAAAGATTGCAGAAGAAGTTGGAGGTACAGATATAGTGCTAGATCATGAAAAAGGAAAAGTCAGTTTTTCTGTACCAGCCGAAAATGCGGATGAAGTTATCAGCGATATTGAAAAAAATATGAGGAACTCAAAGTATAAACTCAAAGTATCACGAGTCCAAAATCCTGATAATGAAATGAAAGATAAAAAAACAACGGATGTTGGCTATGTGAATAAGAATAGCCAAAGAAATAATGGAAAAACCGAACACAAAGGAACAGACAATAATCAATGGTTTTATAGTATGGAGTGTCTAAAATGCGGTCATAAGTACTTTGCGAACGGAAGTGATATAAAGATTAGAAAATGTCCAAATTGTCAAGGTGGTAAACCATAAGGGTGTTATCTGTCACAATGATGGACAATATAGTTAAATTATGAATAATGTGTAAGCCAAAGGGCATCAACCGTAAAAAAGTTGGTGCCTTTTGTTTTGCCCATTACTTTTACCCATTTTTGGGAAAAAGTCTGGACAGGAAGCCGGTGTGAGTAAAGGGACAGAATTCATACCGGCTTTTCGTATCTGTTAACCATGCATCCAAGAGAAAGAGAGGAGACCATTATGGGAGAAAGAAGAAATCTGAAAAAACAAAGCCTTGAGAAACTCCAGCAAGATCTGGAACAGACAGAACATCGGATTGAAGTGGAAGAGCGCAGGCTGAATCTTGCAGAACAGCAGATGAAGGTAGCAAAGCGGAAAGCAAGGAACCACAGCCTGATTGTCAGAGGTGCGGAGGTGGAAAAAGCATTTCCGGAAGTGAAAGTACTGACAGAAGAAGAGTTCCGGGCATTCCTGAAATGTATCGCCCACATGAAGAGTGTACATGAAATGCTGGAATGGTCAGTGAGCCATTCTGAATATAACCGCAGTCTGGCATCTTCCGGAAAGGAGCAGTAATGTCACTGTATCATTTTTCTGTAAAGCAGGTATCAAGGGGAAAAGGGCAGACGGTGGTGGGTTCTGCAGCTTATATTTCCGGGCAGAAACTGCACAATGATTATTATGAGGAAATCCATGATTACACCAGAAAGCAGGGAGTGATTTATGACGAGATCATGCTGCCGGATTATGTGACGGATCGTTTCTCTGATCGCCAGACGCTCTGGAATGAAGTGGAATTTGCGGAGAAAGGAAAGCGGGCACAGCTTGCCTATTCCTTTAATATTGCATTACAAAATGAGCTGACGATGGAAGAAAATGTGGAATTGGCAAGGGAGTTCTGCAGGGAACAGTTTGTCAGCCGGGGAATGATCGTGGATATGGCAGTCCATGAGGGGGAATCCAGTGACCCGGAGATTGCAGACAATCCCCACTTCCATGTGCTGGTTCCTATGCGTCCCATGAATCCGGATGGAACATGGGGGAAGAAACAGCGGAGGGAATACAAGCTGGATGAAGAGGGGAACCGTATCCGGGATGAAAACGGAAAATACATCTTTTCTGCTGTATCCACTACCGGTTGGAATTCCCCGGAACTTCTGGAAGAATGGAGAAAGAAGTGGGCGGATAAAGTCAATGTAGCATTTAGGGAGAACGGTCTGGCAGCAAGGATTGACCACCGGTCTTATGAGAAACAGGGAATTGAACTGATCCCTACGATCCATGAAGGATATGAAGTCCGGGCGATGGAGAGGAAAGGTATCCGGACAGTGGTGGGAGATCTGAATCGGGCAATCCGCAAATTAAATGAGATATGGATCCGGCTGAAAGAATCCCTTGCGTGGGCAAAAACATTCCGGGAAGAAGTCAGTGCAGAACTGTACAGGAGGGCAAACCCTACGTTGATGGAAAGCCTGCAGGATTATTATGAGAAACGTGATAAGGTGGCAGATACCTACCAGTATGGGAGCCGGAAAGCACATCTGACGAACCTGAAAGAGTTTGCAGAGGCAGTGAATTATCTGACTGTGAACCAGATTGCAACTGTGGAACAGCTGAACCAGAAAGTAGAGGAATTACAGACGGTTGCGGATGGCATCCGTTCCGAAATCAAATCCCGGCGGGGAGAGATTGCCGGATACCGGGAACTGATGGATTACGATCAGAAAATGAAAAAGCTGCAGCCGGTTATGGATAAATACCATAAGATTTTCTTTAAGGGTTCCAAGCAGAAATATTACAGTGAGCATAAAAAGCAGATCGACCTGTACCGGATGTGTGAGCGGAGGCTGAAACCCTACCGGGATGCAGAGGGAAAGCTGCCGGTTGCACAGTGGAAAGAAGAACAGGAAAAACTGGAGGCATTGAATCGGGTTGCGGATATTGACCTTTCTCCGTATGATGAGGAATTAAAAATGGTCAGAAAAGTGCAGAAGTGTATCGATGTCATGCTGAATGAAAAATCCCAGATGCAGTCCGGTAACACCGGGCGGTCAGAAAAAGAAGATCTATCTGTACAGCATCGGGTTTCATCTCAGGCAAAAGGATATTCCCCGAAACCAATTGCAGAAAGGACTTCTGTTCTGGAGAAGCTGAATAAAAATAAGGAGATCAAGCGGAAAGAGGAGGAAGAAAGAAAAGCATCAAAGAAAAAAATCAAAAGAAATGATATGAGTTTGTAAGGAGGAAATGAAAATGCAGTATTCAGAAGAACAGGTCAGGCGGGCAAAATCCACTGACCTTGTTTCATTTTTACAGTCACAGGGCGAGAAATTAGTGAAAAGCGGGAAGGAATACCGCTGGATGGCTCATGACAGCCTGACTGTCCGGGGGAACTGCTGGTTCCGGCACAGCCGGGGGACTGGCGGTGGACCGATTGACTTTGTGATGGAGTTTTATGGGCTGACATTCCCGGAAGCAATGAAAAAACTGACGGGGGAAGAGGGAGAGGAAAGGCGGGTGGCGAAGGATGCCCCAAAACAGGGCATCCCCGCCCCTTCGCCTGATTTCCGGCTTCCAAGGAGAAACCGGGATGAAAAAAAGATACTGGAATATCTGACAAAGACCAGAGGAATCCAAGAAGATCTGGTAAAGGTATTTATTGGGAATGGCGATATTTATGAGGATGAAAAGCACCATAATATCGTGTTTGTCGGGAAAGACCGTTCGGGAATTCCCCGGTATGCCCACATCAGGGGAACGGAAGAAGAAAAATTCCGGGGAGATGTGGCTGGTTCATTAAAAGAGTACAGTTTTTGCTACAGAGGAAACAGTGACCAGCTGTATGTATTTGAAGCACCGATTGACCTTTTGTCTTTTATCCAGCTCTTTCCGAAAGACTGGGAACAGAGAAGCTATCTTAGCCTGGGCGGTACATCGGATAGGGCACTGACAGCCTTTCTTTCTGACAGCCCAAATATCACTTCGGTATTTCTCTGCCTTGATAATGACAAAGCCGGGGAGGAAGCGTGTGAAAAGATTGCCGGGAAAGAAGTTCCCTGTGAACGGATCATTCGCTTAAAGCCGGTTCTCAAAGACTGGAATGAAATCATCTGCCATCAGGAAGAAATGCGGGGAAGGAATCCGGTTGCAGATACGGTTGTGCTGAAAGCCCCGGAAAAAGAAGAGATCGTGCCTATGATTTATTATCAGGATGTGGAAGCCACATGTGTAGAATGGCTCTGGTTTCCCTATATCCCTTTTGGAAAGCTGACCATCATTCAGGGAAATCCGGGAGAAGGAAAAACGTATTTTGCCATGAAGCTGACCGCAGCCTGCACCAACCGGAAATATCTCCCGAATATGGAAGCGATAGAGCCTTTCAATGTAATCTACCAGACTGCTGAGGACGGAAAGGGAGATACCATTAAACCAAGGCTGATTGAATGTGAAGCCGACCTTTCTAGGGTTATGGTGATTGATGATACGGAAATTCCACTGACATTAATGGATGACCGGATTGAGAGAGCCATCCGGCAGAATAAAGTCCGTCTCCTGATCATTGACCCGGTGCAGGCATTTATCGGTGCGGATGTGGATATGAACCGGGCAAATGAAGTCCGTCCGGTATTCCGGAAACTGGGAAATGTGGCGGAACAGACCGGATGTGCCATTGTACTGATCGGGCATCTGAACAAAGCCTGCGGTACGCAGAGTACCTACCGGGGGCTGGGATCCATTGACATTATGGCAGCTGTCAGAAGCCTTTTATTTATAGGGAAGGTAAAGAAAGACCCGACAACGAGAGTACTGATCCATGAGAAAAGTTCTCTTGCCCCTCCGGGTGAGACACTTGCGTTTAAGCTGGGAGATGAAGAAGGTTTCCGCTGGATCGGTGGCTATGACATCAATGCGGACGATCTCCTGAACGGGAAAGAAGGAAAACCGACAGAGACAAAACTGGAACGGGGAACCAGGCTGATGGAGGAAATGCTGAAAGAAGGAAAAGAGATACCGCTGAAAGACATTCAGGAAAAAGCGGCTGCGATGAACATTTCATCCAGAACCATGCGTGATGTCCGTAACCGGATGGGGGAACGGCTTGTGTATGGGAAAGGAACAGGGCGGGAAAATACTGTCCGGCTCAAAGCAGATTAGGTGGCAGGATTTCTGGTTTAAAGGCAGGATTTTATAGATACCTTAATGCCTGCCACTCTGCCACTAAATATTTTCTTGTATGACAGACAGGAGAGATGGCTGTCTATTCATGGGGAAATATGGCAGATTATAATTGAAAACATTGGATATTGATGGTATGATAATTCCGTGGCAGAAATGCCATGGAAGAGTTACCCATGACGGGGTGGTAGCCTCCCGAACCTTACAGACCGAAGCCTTTATGGTGACGGAATAAACAGGAAGGGAGGTGCGTGATTATGACAGCTTATGAGATTTTGTCTCTTGTCATCGGCATATTGACTTTGTTGATTGCCTTTGGCAGCTTGATTGTTGCGTTTCTTGCCTTTCTTGACAGAAAGCACAAGAAGAAATAAAAATGCCTATCCTGTCTGCCAACAGGATAGGCGGTGTCCGTAAGGACAAATAACCATCTCGAGAGGCATCCACTTTGGAGTGGGTGCTCTTTCTATATCTAATGTACCACTAATCTGGTTTTTTATCAATGAAAAATCGAAATTTCATTATATTTTCATAAATCCGGCGGAGATTATTTGATTAAGAAAAAAATATGGAGTCAGTTATTGAGCAGTTAGTCTATGAAATATGGGTTAGCTGCTTTTTTTATGCAGAAAATGGAGGGGATTTTTATGGCAACAAAAAATAAGATTATAAATATCAAGGTGTTTTTTGATGGCGATCAGGATGCGTCACAGGTCTTTGCAGAGGTGATCGCACAGAAAATAAAGGACACGAAAAGGAAAGATTATCTTGCAAAAATGACAGATGAGGATTATAATGAACATGAGTTCAGTAATCTGAAATCTGCGTAGGATGTGCGAAAGGAACGGAGGTATCAGATGAACAACGCAATGATGTATCAAAACAGCAGACGAAAAGACAACTGTGATACATGGAGAGTCGGTATTTACTGCAGGCTTTCCAAGGATGATGAACTGAATGGCGAGAGTGCCAGTATTTCCAATCAGAGGGATATCCTGACGAATTACTGTAATTCGCAGGGCTGGCAGATCGTAGGGGTGTTTCAGGATGATGGGTACACCGGATTAAACACAGAGCGTCCTGATTTACAGAGACTTTTGCAGGCATGTGAAAAAGGCCTGGTCAATCTGGTTATCACGAAAGACCAGAGCCGTCTGGGAAGGAACCACGTACAGACCGGGTATCTGATGGAAGAATTTTTCCCGAAGCATGGTGTCCGGTATGTGGCATTATATGATAACGTGGACACGTATGCCGGGGATAATGAGATCGCCCCATTCAAGAACGTCCTGAACGAGATGTATTCAAGGGATATTTCCAAGAAAGTACATGCTTCTTACCATCTGCAGGCTACGAAAGGCAAGTTTACCGGTGTGGTTCCTCCTTTGGGGTACTTAAAAGACCCGGACGAAAAGGGGCATCTCCTGATAGATGAGGAAACGGCACCCATTGTCAGGAAGATATTCCAGTGGGCGGTGGATGGACGGGGAATCAATTATATTTCCCGGGAGCTGGAACGCCAGAAAGTCCCTTGCCCGTCATGGTGGCACCGGAAACGGGGGAACCGTACTTATTACACCAAATGGGAGCAGAAAGACCCGGAAAACGGGAAATATGTCTGGGATGAATCATACCTGAAAGACTTGCTCCGGAATCCGGTCTACTGTGGGGATATGGCATCCCAGAAGAGGTATTACCGGTTTAAAATTGGCTCACAGGGAGACAAGGCACCGGATGAATGGATTACAGTGGAAGATACCCATGAACCGATTATTTCAAGGGATACCTTTGAGCTGGTACAGGCGAAAATAAGATCGAGGAAAAGGCAGAATACCACTGGGGAATACAGCATTTTTGCGGGACTGCTTCGATGTGCGGAGTGCGGAGGGGCATTAACCATCCGCAAAACCAACAGCAAAGACCCACGTGAGATTTACAGCTGTTCCACTTACATCCATAAAGGAAAAGCACACTGCAGCCAGCATCGGGTGGATGCAGATGATCTGTACGATGCGGTACTTTCCAAAATCCGTGAATGCGCCAGAATTGCAGTCGGCGGATGTGAGGATATGGAAGAACGTGTCCGGGAACTTTGCTGTGAAGATGAACTGGATCACAGGGACAGTATTGAAAAACTGGCAGCGAAACAGAAAGACAGGCTGGAGTCCCTTGACCGGCTGATTGCCCGCCTTTATGATGACCTGATCAGTGAAAAGATTTCAGAAGCTACTTTTGATAAGATGCTGGAGAAAACACAGAAAGAGCAGTCTGAGATCAAACAGGAGCTTGTAAAAAATCAGAAACTGCTGGATGCAGAAGAAAAGCTGGATGCCCAGTCACAACAGTGGGCAGAAGATATTGGCAGCTATACAGACATCACAGAACTGGATGCCAATATACTGAACCGGCTGATCAGCAAGATTGTTATTTCAGAGCCGCAGGATGAGGGAAGCAATAATTCTCATGCGGTGGAAATGGAAATTCATTTTAATTTAAGTCCAATACCGGAGCTTGGAACCATCGAAAGAGGTTCCAGCTCCATAAGATATTTCTAATCTATCATATTTTTATCAATTTCAAGCCCATTCGGGCAAAAATTTTCTCATATTTGGCATTATACAGTTGATGGCGGGCGGTGGCATCGTACTGATTGGAATAAACCTGATTCCACAGCTTGCAACTTTGTTTGGATAAATAAATGGGTGGAATAACCGAAAAAATAACAGAGTTCATAAAGGATCTGCTAACAGGCTGGATCACATCAAACCTGGATACCATGTTCACCGATGTAAATACCAAAGTAGAAACGATTGCTACAGAGGTTGGGAAAACACCCCAAAATTGGAACAGTGGCATTTTTTCCATGATAAAAAATCTGTCGGATAATGTCATTGTCCCCATTGCGGGGATGATTATTACATTTGTACTGTGTTATGAGCTGATTTCCATGATTATGGAAAAAAACAATATGCACGATACGGATACGTTTATGTTTTTCAAATACATTTTTAAGATGTGGGTAGCGGTATATCTGGTTACTCATACTTTTGATATTGCGATGGCAATTTTTGATGTAGCGAATCATGTGGTATCCAATGCTGGCGGTATGATAACCGGTTCCGCATCTATTGATGTTACAGAAGCATTGAAAACGCTTCTTGAAACGCAGATTGAAGATATGGGAATCGGAGAATTACTGGGGCTTGGTCTGGAAACGATGCTGGTCAGTTTATGTCTAAAAATCATATCAGTCCTGATTACCGTCATTTTATATGGACGAATGATAGAAATATATCTTTATGTCTCTGTGGCACCTATTCCGTTTTCAACATTTACGAACAGGGAATGGGGAAGTATTGGAAATAATTACGTGAAGGCATTATTAGCGTTGGGATTCCAGGGATTTTTTATGATGGTATGTGTTGCGATTTATGCAGTTCTGGTAAATGCTATTACAGTTGCGGATAATCTTCATACAGCTATCTGGTCAGTTGCAGCATATACAGTTATTTTATGTTTCAGCCTGTTTAAGACCAGTTCCCTGGCAAAATCAATCTTCAATGCACATTAGGAGGAAACAAGAATATGGCATATGTTCCAGTGCCGAAAGATTTTTCAAAAATAAAGACAAAATTAGCACTGAATTTAACTAAAAGACAAATTATATGTTTTTCTCTGGCAGGAATTTGTGGTGTTCCGGTCTATTTGCTGACAAAAGCAGGACTGGGAACAGATGTGGCAGCAACGCTTATGATCATAGTGATGCTGCCATTTTTCTTTTTTGCAATGTATGAAAAGGATGGATTTCCAGCAGAGAAAATATTGCTTCACATTATCCGGCAGAAATTTTTAAGACCTGGAATCAGGGTCTATCGTTCCCAAAACTTATATGACCGGATTATAGAGTACGATAAATTAGAGAAAGAGGGTGCATGGCTTGAGAAAAAGGCAAAAGAAGCCAGGGAAGCGAGAAATCCGTTCCATTTCCTTAAAAAAGCAGACCGAAAAAAATAAGAAACAGAAAACCGGACTTACGAAAGAAGAAAAAAAGCGTCTGAAAGAACTTCGGATGATAAAAGCGGAGAATCAGAAGAAGAGGAAGCCTTTTACAGCGCAGGATACGATTCCATATAAGGAAATATATAAGGATGGTATCTGCAGGACAGATGATAACTATTATTCAAAGATGGTGCAGTTCTACGATATAAATTACCAGTTAGCGCAGAATGATGATAAAGCGGCTATTTTTGAGAACTATTGTGAGTTCCTGAATTCATTTGACAGCTCTGTTGAGGTACAAATTACATTTCTTAATCAACAGGTGAATTTTGATGAGTATGCAAAAAATATTGATATTCCAGAGCAGGATGACTGTTTCAATGATATTCGGAAAGAATATTCGGATATGTTGAAAATGCAGCTTTCCAAAGGAAATAATGGGCTTGTAAAAACAAAATATATTACATTTTCCATTAAGGCGGATAATCTGCGAAATGCAAAATCCAGGCTGGAGAGAATTGAAGCCAGTGTATTGAATAATTTTAAGGTGATGGGAGCCATGGCAGAGCCTTTAAATGGGGTAGAACGTCTGAAAATTCTGCATGATGTGATGAATATGGACACAAAAGAATCTTTCCATTTCCATTATGGGATGGTTGCAAAAACAGGTCTGCAGACAAAAGACTTTATTGCACCTACCGGATTTGATTTTCGCAATGACAGCTATTTTCGGATGGGACAGACTTTTGGATGCGTGTCATATTTACAGATTACATCACCAGAACTTACGGATAAACTGCTGGCAGATCTGCTGGATCTGGAAGAGAATCTTATCATCAATATGCACCTGCGTCCAATTGATCCCAAGGCAGCTATTAAAAGCCTGAAAAGTACGCTGTCAAATATTCAGAAAATGAAAATTGAAGAACAGAAGAAAGCGGTCAGAAGCGGATATGATATGGATATTATTCCAACGGACATTTCTACATACGGAGAGGATGTGGAGGGATTGCTCAATGAAATCCAGTCCAGGAATGAGAAACTTTTTGAACTTACTTTTTTGCTGATGAATACAGCGGACAATAAGAGAAAACTGGACAATATTGTGTATCAGACTGCAGGAATCGCCCAGAAATATAATTGCAATATACGGAGACTTCAATATCAGCAGGAACAGGGACTTGTGGCATCACTACCACTGGGAATGAACCAGACTGGAATACAGAGAATTATGACTACGACTTCTACAGCAATCTTTGTTCCGTTTACCACACAGGAACTTTTCCAAGGCGGTGAAGCTCTTTACTATGGCTTAAATGCACTGTCAAACAATCTCATTATGGTGGATCGGAAACGATTGAAAACACCTAACGGCCTGATTTTGGGTACTCCTGGTTCCGGTAAGAGTTTTGCAACGAAAAGAGAAATTCTCAATGTTTTCCTGATTACAGACGATGACATTATTATCTGTGACCCGGAGGGAGAATATTTTCCGCTGGTAAATGCCTTAAATGGTGAAGTTATTAAAATCAGTGCAAAAAGTAATGATTACATCAATCCTATGGAAGTGAACCTGGATGTTATTTATCATCCGGAGAAATACAGGATTAATGGCGATGTGGAGGATATTGATACCATTATTGCTGATAAAGCAGAGTTTATCACATCTTTCTGCGAGGTCATTATGAAGAAACCTCAAAATGCAGAATTAAATGGTGATGAGGTTTCCATGATTGACCTGTGTGTAAAAGACATTTATAAAAAATATCTTTACAATGATCCAAAACCGGAAAATATGCCGACTCTGCAGGATTTCTATGAACGTCTGAACTTTTATGCACCAGATAAACCAGCAGCACAGAACATTGCCAACAGTCTGCAGTTGTATGTAACAGGATCGCAGAATGTATTTAACCATCGAAGTAATGTCGATACGCAGAACAGAGTGGTATGCTTTGATATCCGGGAACTTGGAACCACACTACGAAAAGCAGGGATGTTGATTGTCCAGCATATGGTTTGGACAAGAGTATCACAGAACCGCAGTCGCAGGAAATCAACCCGTTATTATGTGGATGAATTTCACCTTTTGCTGAACCAGCCACAGACTGCTAATTATTCTATTGAAATGTGGAAGAGATTTCGTAAGTGGGGTGGAATCATTACAGGAATCAGTCAGAATGTAACAGATTTTCTTGGCTCTCTGGCAGTAGAAAGTATTGTGGGAAACAGTGATTTTATCCTGATGTTAAATCAGCACAGCGGGGATCAGAAGATCCTTGCGGAGAAATTGAATATTTCCAAGCATCAGATTTCTTTTGTAAATAACAGTAATGCAGGAGAAGGGCTGCTTTTTTACGGAAATGTAATCATACCTTTTGCAGACAGATATCCGCAGGATACCAGAACCTATGCTTTGATGAGTACTAAACCGGATGAGATTCAGACTTAACGGACAAAAAAGCAGAGGTGAGGTACATTGGGAAAACAAAAATATACGGCGAAAGAGAAGAAAGTCAGCCGTATGACCAGAAATGGTCTGGTTGAGGAAAATCTTGCAACAAAGGAGACCAGAAAAGTTACAAACAGCGATCAGGAGTTGCCTTATAAACAGAAGGATGTAGAACAGGCATTTATTACTTCTGAAAAGAAGAAAAACTCTCATAAAAAAGCTGAAAAGAAACAATTTTCCGAAAAAGTTCAGGAGGGAAATCCTGCCAAAAAAGAAGAGGCTGCAAACAGTCCTCCGGGAAAACGAAAAACACAGGGACGGTACAGATATCGGGACAAGCCTGCAGGTGTATCTGTGGATTCAGCGGTAGAAATACGTGAGCGCAAAGAAAAACACAGGAGCCAGTATCAGCGACAGAAAAAGAAACAGCAGAGACTGCAGTTTGGAAAACTGGAGACAGATGGAAGTCTGAAGAAAGAAAAGAAAACTTCGGCTGAAACAGATGGAGGACATTTTCAGGCAGAGAAGAATGATGTTTCTACAAACCGAAAAAAAGGAAAGCAGAAATATAGCCGAAAAACAATAAAAACTTATCAGGAAGTGGATAAGGCTGCAAGAAAACAGGAAGCTGAGAGGCAGAACAAAATTCCGAAAGATTCTGTTTATACCAAGAAAACAAATGAGGAACAGAAAGCAAAGGTAAAGTACCATTTATATTTCGACAAAAAAACAGGGAAAACGGATGGTAAAAAGAAAACCTTGTCTTCTGTTCCAAAGAAAGCATTAAAAAATGCAGTATATCAGAAAGCAGGCGAAGACGAAGAGGAAAACAGTGCTGTAGATGCAGCACATAAGCTGGTGCGTTCAGGTGAGTGGATATTACAGGAACATAGCAGTAGAAATATCCGGAAGAACCGCAGTCAGATACACAAAGAAAACCGTTTAGAGCAAAGAGCCTGGAAGAGTGCATCCAGGTATCAATATCAGAAATATCTGGAAGAACATCCAGAGATGCAGAAAAAGCTGATCAGAAAATTAATACAGAAGCAGAGGATTAAGCGAGAGTATCAGATGGCATACCGGGCTGGGAAGATTGCAAAAGAAACAAAAGACACCTCAATCCGGTCAGTAAATCTTGCTACTAAAATTGCAAGAAAGGCACAGGAAGTATTTGTAAGAAATGTAACTACTCTGATCTCAATGGGGTTGTTATTGATTTTGCTTCTTTCCGTAATGACAGGATTTGCTTCCTGTTCGGCTATGTTTTCTAATGGAATTTCTACGGTAATCGCTTCCAGTTACATTGCGGATTCGGACGAAATTGAAAAAGCAGAGTTGTATTATACGCAGTTGGAAGCCAGTCTTCAACAGAAAATAAACCAGATGGAAGCCCGGTATCCAGGAAAAGATGAATACAGATATAACATTGGTGAAATCGGCCATGATCCCCATACATTGATCAGTTATCTGACTGCCAGGTATGGGGATTTTAAGTTTGATGAGATAAAAGGAGAACTGGAAACAATTTTTTCTTTACAGTACGGAATCACCGTAGAGGAAAAAAGTGAAACCCGGCAGGAAACATCTACAATACAGGTAGGGCAGTCATTGGGAAATGTTGTGACCAGTGGATACTGTAACTGTCCTATCTGCTGTGGCGTGTGGAGTGGAGGACCAACTGCTTCAGGGGCAATGCCACAGGCTAATCATACGCTTGCGGTTGATGCTGCAAACCCATTTCTTCCAATGGGGACGAAAGTAGTGATGAATGGGATTGAGTACACCGTAGAAGATACTGGAAACTTTGCCCAGTATGGTGTCCAGTTTGATGTTTATTATGATAATCACGCAGTAGCTGAGGCACATGGTCATCAGACCTGGGAATGTTTTCTGGCAGAGGGCAATCAGAACTCTGTGGAAGTTACCCGTACAGTAACTGCAGATGTACTGAATGTTTCTGTTCAGGCAAAACGCTTAGAAGTGTTATTCTGTCCAGAATGGAAGAGGATGAGCAGGAAATTTATGAAGAGGTCTATTCCAACAGAGGAAATTTACAGACATATAAAACTCCGGTTGAGTTAAACTGGTATGCCTATATCAGTACCTATTATGGGTATTCTGTAAACAATGGAACCGGGCAGACACAACTTCACAGAGGTGTGACGGTTAATGTACGACAGGGAACAGAAGTGAAGTCAGCGATGAATGGTTTTGTTGTAGATGTAGGATATAGCGGAACTTTTGGAAATTATGTAGTTACGCAGGATAAAAAAGGTGTGCAGATTAAATACGCTTATCTGCAGAGCATTTCGGTAGCAAATGGTCAGGAAGTAACAACAGATACTGTAATTGGTACAACGGGAAGTACAGGAAGTGCAACCGGAAGCCAGTTATATTTGGAACTGGTCAAAGATGGGGAATATTATAATCCTGTTTTTTATATCAGTACCGGAGATAGCGGGCTGTATGGTGGAGGCGGCAGTTATGATGATGAGACTGTGCGGAGATTATTTGCGGAAGCAGACAAATATCTTGGTATGCCGTATGTATGGGGCGGTTCCAGCCCGGAGACTTCTTTTGACTGTTCTGGTTTTGTAAGCTATGTGTTTACCAATTCGGGTGTCTGCAATATGGGAAGACTTACTGCACAGGGAATTTATGACATTTGTATGCCTGTATCACCAGAAGAAGCAAGGCCAGGAGATATTATCTTTTTCACTGGGACGTATGATGCGGGAGAGCCGGTTACCCACGTAGGAATTTATGCCGGAGATGGACAGATGATCCATTGTGGAAATCCAATTCAGTATACGTCCATTAATTCTGCATACTGGCAGTCTCATTTTTATGCTTTTGGCAGGCCATAAGGAGGGGCGTATTTGAACATTGAACGAATAAAAGAAGAACTTGCAAGAACCTACGTTAAGATTGAAAAGCTACAGAAAAAAGCAAGGGATCTGGAAGAACAGAAGAAACAGGCAGAGGATATGGAGTATCTGAAAATTATCCGAAGCAATGGAGTTTCCGCAGAGGAACTTCAGTTGATGATTGATATCAGCAAGGAGGAACAAAAAAAGATATTGGAAACCAGAGAAAAGGAGCAGACAGAAAATGAAGAAATTTCATAAAAGAGCAGCTGTATTTTTAACCGCAGCTACGTTAGCAGGACTTCCGGCAGGAGCTTTCTTTTATAGTTCGCCCGGAAGTCTGACTGTATGGGCAGATAATGTAGAAGTGGAATCATCAGAAGAAAGCAGCCCGGAAGATGTTGATTTTTCAGATGGATCAGAAGTTGAAATTCATGCAGATCCAGTGGAACAGGCACAGGAAGATGCAGGAAATGATGTGACGGAAACACCGGAAGTAGGGATTACCTTTACAGAACCCGAAGGCTGGCAGACAGATACGGCAACCGTAAAAATTCAAGTGGAAGATACAAAGAATACAGGTGCTTTTTCTATTGCAAAAGTAGAAGCAAGACTTTCAGAAAATGGAGGATGGTCAGACATAACCGGAAATATGGAAGTATCCATCTCTTCTAATTGTAGTGTTTATGTGAGAGTTACCGATCAGAATGGAAATACTTATGAGCAGAATCGTTACATAGAGTGTTTTGATAAAACCAAACCAACTATTATTGCGGCTGCGAAGAATGGGATACTGATCGTGCAGGGAGTTGATGCGGAATCGGGAATTGCTGCTTTGTATGTCAATGGAAATGAATTCACAGAACTGACGAATAATACGTTAAATGTCCGTTTGCAAAAAGCGGATACTTCCTATGAATACTTTACCCTGCAG
The DNA here is from genome assembly GCF_018917985.1 of Blautia sp. MSJ-36. Classification (NCBI taxonomy): domain Bacteria; kingdom Bacillati; phylum Bacillota; class Clostridia; order Lachnospirales; family Lachnospiraceae; genus Blautia; species Blautia sp. MSJ-36. The sequence goes on from NZ_JAHLPQ010000016.1 coordinate 35,554, forward strand.
GCAAAAGACAAAGCAGGAAATATGTCAGAGATCTATAAAGTAGGAAACCCTTATTATGAAAATCCAGATGCAGTAAAAGAGAATACAGAGGTTTCCGGAACGGAGCAGAATGCAGCTTCTTTGCCAGCCGATGGAACTGCAAGTAAGCCCACCAGTGCTACGGCAACCGTAACGGAACATCAGACAACGAACGAGACTGCTACTGCACCAACAGAACCAGAAAACACAGGAAATGAAACGGATACAGAAGCAGATACCGGACGGGTGCAGGGAGAAAGTTATGCTTCCGGCATGACAACAGGAACAGTTCAGGACAAAGGGGGAAAGGAATTTTATACGATCAAGACAAAAAGTGATAAGGTTTTTTATCTGATTGTAGATAAGGATAAAACGGATGAAAATGTTTATCTTCTTACAGAGGTAGGCGAAAATGATCTTTTGAACTTTACGGATACCAACATGGTCACACTTCCACAGAACCAGGCTATTGCAGAATCCGCACTGCCACTTGAAACAGAGAAGATCACAGAGACACCGGAACCAGAAGTTACGATCATACCGGAAGAAAAGGAAGAACCTGAGAAGAAAAGCAATAATTCCGGCACGATTTTATTAATGCTGCTGGTTCTGGCAGGAGTTTGTGGTGCTTACTATTATTGGAAATTTATGAAAGGAAGAAATACTTCTTTTGATTATGAAGAGGACGAGGACGACGATGAGGAGGAAGAAGATACAATTCGTGAGGATGATGAAGAATTAGAAGAATATGAAATGGAAGGTGAAGTAGAAGACGAAGAATCAGAGGAATAACTTTGTTTCACTTAATTACAGCGACAGGTGCAGAAAGGAGATAGAAAATTGCAGCTTGTAATTGCGGAAAAACCCAGCGTAGCCAGAAACATTGCGAAGGTGCTTCATGCCACAAACGTAAAAGATGGCTATCTGGAAGGAAAAGAGTATCTGGTTTCCTGGTGTATTGGGCATTTGATTGAACTGGCCAGTGCAGATCAGTACCGGTATGACTGGAAAGCATGGAAATATGAAACACTTCCCATGATCCCGGAGAATTGGAAATATCAGATTAAAGAAAGTACCAAAGGGCAGTTTCGGGTTTTAAAGGAACTGCTTCACAGAGCAGATGTCACAGAAATTATATGTGCAACAGATGCAGGAAGAGAAGGGGAGTTGATTTTCCGCCTGGTATATAACCAGGCAGAATGTAAACTTCCCTTTAAAAGACTGTGGATTTCTTCCATGGAGGAAAAAGCAATTCTGGAAGGATTTCAGCAGATGAAAGATGGACATGAATATGATAATCTTTATTATTCTGCGGTGGCGAGAAGTGAAGCAGACTGGCTGGTGGGAATTAATGCCACCAGACTGTTTACGGTGCTGTATCACCATCGGTTGATTGTAGGTCGGGTGCAGACACCTACACTTGCAATGCTGGTGGAACGGGAAAAGAGCATCGAGAACTTCCAGAAAGAGAAGTATTATCTGGTTCATCTTCTGATGGATGGATTGGATGCTGTAAGCAACCGGATAAAAGAGAAAAGTGCTGCCGTTCAGATGATGGAGGATATGAAGGATGAAACTGCACAGATTCTTTCAGTAAAGAAAGAGAAGAAAAAGGTACAGCCGCCGAAATTATATGATCTGACCACATTACAGAGGGAAGCAAATCGTCTTCTTGGATTTACGGCACAGCAAACCTTGGACTATACCCAAAGCCTTTATGAGAAGAAACTGGTGACGTATCCAAGGACGGATAGCCAATATCTTACAGATGATATGGAAGAAAATGCGTTTTTGGTTATTGATGCGGTAAATAGAGTATTTCCAGAAATATCAATGAAGGGTTCGGAACCAGAGATAAAAAGACTTTTAAACAGCAAAAAGGTATCAGATCATCATGCAATTATACCAACGGTAGAAATTGCAAACACGGATTTAAAAGCACTTCCGGGTGGAGAAAAAGAAATTCTTATGCTGATTGCATCAAAGTTATTATGTGCATCGGAACAGGAATACATATATGAGAGTATTAAGACTGAAATTTCCTGTCATGGAGAACTGTTTACTGCATCTGGAAAGAATGTTCTCCAATATGGATGGAAAGAAGTGGAAGAACGGTTCTTTAAATCATATGGGAAAAATGCAGAAAAGCCAGAAGAGGAGGAAAGTGATTTTCCAGATATAAAAATAGGACAGGTATTTGAATGTGTTGTTGTAAAATTTAGTGAACATTTTACAGCACCGCCGAAACATTATACGGAGGATACGCTCCTTAGTGCCATGGAACACGCTGGAAGTTCGGATACGATAGAAGACGCAGAGAGAAAAGGGCTTGGAACTCCGGCTACCAGGGCAGCGATTATTGAAAAACTGATTGAGAAAGGCTTTATTGAGCGTAAAAAGAAGCAGATATTACCGACTGCAGATGGAAGAAATCTGATCAGGATTCTTCCGGAAATGATCAAATCACCAAAACTTACAGCAGAATGGGAAAATGATCTGACACTGATTTCCAGAGGCCAGAAAAATGTAGAAGAATTTCTCTTCGAAATTGAAAAAATGGTTACCAAATTGGTAAGTGATAATGGACAGCCAGTGGAAGAATACCAGAAACTATTTTCAGATGGTCGGAAAGAAATTGGAAAATGCCCAAGATGTGGCAATAAGGTTTATGTGGGAAAGAGAAATTATTATTGTTCAGGAAGTGATTGCAGTTTTACTTTATGGAAAAATAACCGATTTTTTGAGAGTCAGGGAAAAATACTTGATGAAGCAACTGTCAGGAAGCTGCTGAGTGAGAAGCAGGTGCATTTCAAAGATCTGGTATCAGAGAAAACAAAAAGGAAGTATGAAGCAACTATAAAGATGGAGGTTTCAGAAACCGGAAATCCAAAGTTTCAGTTGATTTTCCCGGAACGGAAGAAAGGAAAAAAGAATGAAGAATAAAAAAAATATGAGAAGATTTTTGTCGGGATTCTTGGCAATGCTTACAGTGTTATCTACAATTCTATCTCCAATACTGTCCTATGCGGCAGATGTAGTGCCAGAAGAGCCACCGTTATACGAAAAGGTAAAAAATGAACTTGATGCAGATGAGGTGGTAAAAGCAAAAGATCTGGAACTGGAAACAGGCAGTATTTTTGAAGTGGAGAAAGATTTTACCGGACTGGAAATACCAGATGAAAAAAAGGTGAAGATCACTTTCCATGAGGCAAAAAATGAGGAAAAGCAGGACTTTACAACAGATTACGAAGATACATACAAAGCTGTTTATTATGTAGAGCCAGTAAGTGGCCACCCAATTTATCAGATCAATCGTAAGCTGATTGTAAAGGAAGCGGTGGTGCAGGTTGCTGAATCTGAGAATCAGGAATCTGTAAGCAACCAGGAAGATGAGAATGAAGCAGAAGGCGAGGAACCAGCCATAGGCACTGCAGAGAGTGAAGAACCTGTGCAGGATGAGGTAAATGTAGAAATTCCGTCAGAGGATAAAATCTATGAAGAAGTAACTCCGACAGAAATTCCGGTTGAGGAAGAGCCAATAGATACACCAATCCCGGAAAATCCGTCTGAGGAAGTTTCAACAGAAGAACCTGCCATAGATGATAATCCGGATACAGACAGCACATTTGAAGAAATTACAGATACAGATCCGGAAGAAATGCCAGAGGCGACAGACGACTCTTTTACAGATGGAACAGAGAAAACAGAAGATGCAGATGGAAATTATCAGGTAAATATTGTTCGTGGAGAGGAATTTCATATTGAGCTGAACCATGAAGATGGACAGTATCAGCCAGGAGAAACCGTTGTTTTTTCCGGAGATATGCCGCAAGGCAGCTTAATTGCAGTAGGAACAACAAAAGTACAGGCAAACCAGACAGAGAATACAGAAGATTTATTGTATTCTGAGGTGACTTATCACGAAGAATCGGATAAATTCAGTTTTGAAATGCCAGCAGATGACATTGATCTAAGTGTTTCCATGGATCAGGCAGAAAACGGTATCATGTTACTTGCAACCGATACTCCATGGGATGATGCAACAAATATTGAAGCAAATAAATATTACTATTATTCAGATGGCCAGCTTCATCCGTTTGATACAGTTATGGGACAGGGTGGAAATGACAGCTACAAATATGTTCGTTACAAAGCAGGCGGAAAGACTTATACAGTAAATGCGTATTGTATGCAGCACTCCATGCAGTCACCTCCAAGTGGGACAACATATAAAAATATGGTTGAACTGGATGAAGGCGGAGATGATAAATATTTGAGAAAAGCCTTATTCTATGGATATGGCGGTCCAGGATGGGGACATACATTCAATGGATATAATGTAAAATCCATTATGGGAAAATATGGATGCAGTTCTGAGACAAGAGCCATGCAGCATTACCTGGTTGACTATTTATATGATGGCGAATCCGGATTTGGAGGTGCGCTTTCTACAACCGCTAAAAATATGCTGAAAGAGATTAAAGCAGCTCTTGCTAAAATGCCTGATCCGACAGCAATGAAACTTCTTCCAGGACTTTCCGTTAATGCAACGGGAAAGGAAACAGAAAGTTTTACCTGGAAGGCAAATGAAGCATTTACCATTACCATTCATCTGGAGAACGGAGTAAGCCTTGTTAATGAAACCACAGGAAAAACGGCATCTGGAAATGTCACTGTAAAGGGTGGAGAGAAATTCCATCTTGTAGCTACAACAGCCAATATGGGCAGTCTGAAAGGAAAGTATGCGATTACATCTAATTTCCCTTTGGATTTCCATGCAATGCTCTTAAAATTGGAGAGTTCACAGGACATTGGTTTTGGCTACTATACAGATTCCTCTGACCTGCAGATTACAGTTGACTGGCCGGAAGAAGCAGTTATTGAAATTACAAAGAAAGATGGAGATACTGGAAAAAATCTAGCTGGAGCCGTGTATGGGGTATATAGTGATAACGCCTGCACAAAGCTGATTGCTAAAATGCCGCCAACAGACAGCAATGGTTCTTCACGTGTAACTCTTACTAAGACACAGGATACAGTTTACTTAAAGGAAATTACAGCACCAGAAGGTTATGTTGTCCAGGCTTCCTCTTATGGAGTGAAATTAGTAGTTGGCAGTACGACCAAACAGACTGTAACGGACAAAGAGCAGAAAGGAAATCTGACCGTTTATAAAGAGGGAGAAGTTTTTGTAGGAGCTGTATCTGATGAAAATGGAACTTCATTCCAGTATGAGAAACGCCGTCAGAAAGGAGCCGTTTATAACGTATATGCTGCCGAGGATATTGTAACAGCAGGTGGAAAAACAGTTTACAAAAAAGGCGCAGAAGTAGCGAAAAATCTGATCACAGGTGAGAACGGTTCTGTAACGGTAAAGAATCTTCCGCTTGGAAGCTATAATGTAACAGAAGCACAGGCCCCGGAAAATTTTTATAATGCAAAAGAAACAAAAAAAGTAACCATTTCTTATGCAGGGCAGACTGCAGAAGCGGCTTTCTCAGAGACTACCTTTACAAATGACCGTCAGAAAGCAGTGGTGCAGGTGATAAAGAAAGACAAAGATACTGAAAATACACTATCCGGAGGGCATTTTGCTCTGTTTGCAGCGCAGGATATGAAAACTGTGGATGGAAAAGTAGCGGTAAAAAAAGATGCTCTGATTGAGACTGCAATTACTGGTACTGATGGAAAAGCAGCATTTAAAGCAGATCTTCCAGTGGGATTTTCTTATTATGTAAAAGAAGTCCAGGCTCCGGCTGGTTATGTCAGAAATGAGAAAGATACTTATTCTTTCCAGTTCAGTTATACCAATGATGAACAGGCAAAAATTTCTTTCAGTCATACTTTTGTGAATGACAGGGTCAGTGCTGCAATCTCTTTGAATAAAAAAGATGCCGAGACAAAAGAAAATAAGGCACAGGGAGATGCTTCCCTGGAAAATGCGGTGTATGGACTTTATGCAAGAAACGACATTACCCATCCAGATGGAAAGACAGGCGTTATTTATAAAGCCGGAAGCCAGATTGGTACGCTAACTACCGATAAAGAAGGAAAAGCAAGGATAGAGAATCTTTATCTTGGAGAGTATTACATCAAGGAAATTACCCCATCCGTAGGATATCTGGCAGACGAGCATGAATATGATCTTGTATGCAGTGATGAAGGTGATCTGACAGCGGTTGTAGAAAAAGAGTGTACCTCACTGGAAACGGTGAAGAAACAGCCGTTTGAACTTATTAAAGCTGCCAATAATGGAGACACAGATGCTGCATTACTATCCGGAGCTGGATTTAGTGCATATCTGGTATCTTCTTTGGTGGTAAAAGAGGATGGAAATTATGATTTTTCCTCTGCAGAGCCAGTTGTGATCGGTGAAAATGGAGCAACGGAAATTTTTACAAATGAGAAAGGCTATGTAAAATCCATTGCAATTCCATATGGAACATATCTGGTGAGAGAAACTACAACACCCCATAATTACAAACCTGTAGATGATTTTATTGTCCGGATTACAGAGAATAAACCAACAGAGCCGCAGACATGGAGAGTTCTTTTGGATAAAGAATTTTCTGCAAAACTGAAAATTATCAAACAGGATGATGAGACTAAAAAATCTGTTCTAATTCCGGGAACAGAGTTTAAAATTTATGATATGGATCATGAAAAATATGTAGAGCAGGTAACTACATACCCGACAACTGTTACACATACCTCATATTTCACAGATATAGATGGATATCTGATACTGCCTCAGAATTTAAAAATTGGTCATTATAGAATCGAAGAGGTAACAGCACCGGACGGTTATACCATTAACAAAAATTATGTCGAAATACAGGTGGATACCAATACCCTGTATCAGACGGATCCGGTTTCAGGTGATGCGGTCATTGAAGTGGTATATGAGGACCATTCGGTGAAAGGAAAACTCACTGTACAGAAAAAAGGAGAGGTTCTTTCGACCTATAAGAATGATTTTAGGTATGAAGTTCAAAACCTTTCCGGTGCAGTATATGAAGTATATGCTGCAGAGGATATCTATACAGCAGATTTCCAGAAAGATGATACAGGAAAAAGAATCCTGAAATATGCAAAGGGTGAAAAAGTTGCAGAACTGACAACGGATGAATCCGGAAAAGCAGAGCTTGATAATCTGCCTCTAGGAGAATACAAAGTTGTAGAAAAGACTGCACCGGAGGGATTTGTATTAAATGAAGAAGAACAGAAGATTTCTTTCGTCTATGCAGACCAGAATACACCAGTGATCTCACAGAGTGCAGAGTTTATAAATGACCGCCAGAAAGTAGAAGTGTCAGTTGTGAAAAAAGATGCTGAAAATGAGAAAGGGCTTTCTGGAGCAGAGTTTGGTCTTTACGCAAAAGAGGATATAAAAGCAGGGGATAAGGTACTGGTAAAAGCAGACGAACTGCTTACAAAAGCGGTAACAGGTGAAGATGGAAAAGCTGTTTTTGAGCAGGATCTGCCATTTGGAACTTATTATATAAAAGAACTGGCAGCCCCAGATGGTTTTGTATCTTCGGATGAGCAGATTGAGGTGACTGCGAAATATCAGGGACAGGAAGTAAAAACAGTAAAACTGGAAACTGTTTTTAGGAATGCGCCGACAACAACTGAATTTACGAAATCAGATATTACAACAGGTGTGGAACTTGACGGAGCAACACTGACGGTTTTGGATTCAGACGGAAAAGAAGTAGAAAAATGGACTTCTGTAAAAGGAAAAGCTCATGTAATAAAGAGACTCCATGTGGGAAAAACCTACACACTTCGGGAAGAGTTTGCACCATATGGTTATCTGCAGGCAGAGGAAGTGAAATTTACAGTTTCTGATACCGCAGAAGTTCAAAAAGTAGAGATGAAGGATGCTGTTCCGGTTGGACGAATCATCATCAATAAAAAAGGTGAATTTGTCAAAGAAGTTACCTGGAAAGATATGCTGGCAGGCGGCATGGACGCAGCATTTGGTTATGTTACAGGTTCTTTGAAAGATGTTACTTTTGAAATTTATGCAGCGGAGGATATCAAGGCTGCAGATGGGGAAAGCAGTGATTATTATAAAAAGGACGAACTGGTAGCAACAATTACGACAGATGCTCTTGGATATGCGAGATCAGAAGATCTTCCTTTAGGCAAATATTATGTAAAGGAAAAAGAGGCGGCGGATGGATATGTTCTGGATGGAGAAATCAGAGAGGTTGATCTGACTTATCGTGATCAGAATACTCCGGTTGTGACTTATGATGAGGACTGGCAGAATAACCGCCAGAAAGCAAAAGTAACTGTAGTTAAGAAAGAAAAAAATACAGATCGTGTTCTGGAAGGCGGAGTATTTGCACTTTATACAAAGAATGATATTTTAAATGCAGAAGGCGAAGTAATCATGAAAGCAGATACCATGATCGAGCAGAAAGCTACGGATCAGGATGGAAGAATTGTATTTACGGCAGATCTTCCAATCAATGGCAGCTACTATGTAAAAGAAGTGCAGGCTCCTGCAGGATTTGTAACAACAGAAGAAATCAAGGAATTTGACTTTACTTATGCGAGAGAAGATGTTGCAGAAGTATCCTTTGAGTTCACTTATGAAGACGAGCCAACTACTTTTGAAATCACAAAATCAGATCTTACAACTGGGGAAGAATTACCAGGTGCAAAACTGAAAGTATCCGATCCAGAGGGAAACGTTGTGGATGAGTGGACTTCCGGAAGCACACCACACATCATTAAGGAACTGGAAGTTGGAAAGAAATATACATTAACAGAGACAATTCCTGCTGATGGTTATGCAACTGCAGAATCCATTACGTTTGTAGTAGAAAATACTGCAGATATACAGAAAGTAGAAATGCAGGATGATACAACAAAAATTCTGATCAGTAAAGTTGATATGACAGATGGAAGCAGCGAGGTCAAAGGTGCTAAACTGTATATTCTTAATGAAAACCAGGAAGTTATGGAAAGCTGGACATCTGGTGATCAGCCCCATTATGTAGAGAAACTTCCAATCGGTACTTATACATTATTGGAGGAAACAGCACCGAAAGGCTATATTGTGGCAAATAAAGTGACATTTGAGGTTAAGGACACCGGAGATGTTCAGGGAGCCAAAATGGAAGATGAACAGGCAATGGGCAAGGTAATCTTAAATAAAACAGATAAAGACACCAAGAAGCCAATGAAAGGTGTAGAATTTGCCCTTTGTGACAGTAAAGGTAAAGTTCTGGAAACTCTGGTAACAGACAGTGCCGGCCATGCAGAATCAAAGAATTATCCGATTGCGACTTTTAAGAATGGGCAGTATAAAAAAGCAATCACATATATCCTGAAAGAAACAAAAACACTGGATGGCTATCAGCTTGATGAAACCGAGCATAAGATTCAGTTTGAATATGTCAATGACCGTACTCCTGTGATTGAATATACTCTGGATCTGACAAATAAGAAAGCTCCGGAAAAAGACACTCCGGAAACATCAGAAAACCAGGGAGTCAGCACTCCTGGTTCCCATGGTTCTGATGCGACTTCTGTATCCAATTCACCAAAAACAGGAGATAATACAAATATTGCTATTTTTGTGCTGACTCTTGCGGTATCAGCAGGATGTCTGGGAACTGTAGTGGCAGTTAAGAGAAAACGCAAATGATAATATAAATAGTGTTCTGGGGCTGTGGTTACTGCACAGCCCCATTTTGAAAAGGAGAAGAAATTGAAATTAGGAGCAAGAATAAGAAAAATCCGTATGTTTCGCAAGCTAACGCAAAAAGAACTGGGGCGCAGGTTAGGGTATGGAGAAAATAGTGCAGATGTGAGAATTGCCCAATATGAAAGCGGACAGCGCACGCCAAAACAGGAAACGCTTATCCGGATAGCAGAAATATTGGAAGTTGATGTCCGGAATTTTTTAAGTCCTGGAATTGCGACAATGGACGAATTAATGGAAACTTTATTCTGGATGGATGAAGAAAATAGAGGGCTTTTTCATCTGTTCCTGCTAAATGATTCAGAAAGTGAAACAGTTGGAATCACAATAAGGGATAAAAAAACAATGTCTTATCTGCAGGAATGGATGGGGAAAAAGCAGAAATTGGGCGATGGAAGAATCACAGAAGAGGAATATCTGGAATGGAAACTGCATTGGCCAGAGAATAAGAGAAAAACAGAATATAAAACCGTATGAAGTAAAAAGGAATTGCTTTGCGGAGAGTTACCTGTTAGAATATTACTGGAGTAACCGTGTACAGGGTTGGTAAAAACCTCCTGGATTTTCAGATTCCGTTAAGGGATACAGAAGAAGGGAGGTGGAGCGAATGGATACATACGAAGTCTTGAGCTTATTGTTCTTAGGCGGTACGTTTCTGATTGCTTTGCTTGCCTATTTGGATAATAGGGACAACAAGCGAAAAAAATAGCCTACCCTGTCTGCCAACAGGATAGGCAGCTCTCTTTGAGAGCAAAATAAATTAAAACCTAATCCAGGAGCATCCACCTTGTGGGCGGTTACTCTTTTCAATTAGAATATAGCATTTTCTCTCCGAAAAGTAAAGTACATTTTATGCAGCCAATTCTAAAAAAGAGTGGGCTGTTTTTTTATTGATAGGAGGGAAGTTTAATGTCTAAACTACAGGACATCCGAAACTTGGTGCAGGAACATGCCGTATCAGTGAGCAGTTCGCCAGGGGATTGGATGGATTATATGGACACAGCATCAAGGTTATATCGTTATTCTTTTTCAGACCAGCTTCTGATCCATGCACAGCGTCCAGACGCAACAGCCTGTGCATCACTGGAACTATGGAATGAAAAGATGTTACGCTGGGTAAATCGTGGTGCAAGAGGAATTGCCTTGTTTGATGAAACCTGGCAGAATACCAAACTTCGTTATGTGTTTGATATTTCGGATACCCACATGGTAGCCGGAGGCAGAAGCCCATATCTTTGGAAGATGCAGGAACACCAGAGAGAAGAGATCCTCACCCATCTGGCAGAAGTCTATGCTCTGGAAGAAAAGGATGCGGCAACTTTGCAGGACGCATTGATGGCGGTCGCAAGGGAAATGGTCAATGACAATCTGGAGGAATACCTGGATGGATTGGAATATGCTGTAGAAGGTACTTATCTGGAAGATCTGGATGAGGTGACGATCCGCAGTGATTTTCGTCAGCTGGCAACAGACAGTGTTTACTATCTGCTTTCCAGGCGATGCGGGCTTGACCCGATGGAACTTCTGGAAGAAGAGGACTTCATGCATATCACAGATTATAACCGTCTGTCAGTTCTCACCTTCCTTGGAAATGCGGCAAGCCAGCTCAGTGAGAGTATTCTGATTGATATTGGAAAGACCGTACATAAAATTTCTCTGGAAGAAGCGAGAAAAGAGGTTGAAAAATCCAATGAAAGGAATTATAATAACTTTACCACGTTAATGCACGAAATTAAAGATCAGGATGCAGAAACGAAAAAAGAAGAAAATATTGAAAATGAAGGAGGAAACGATTATGGAACTGACATATCATCGCAAGGGAGATTACCTGTTTCCGAATCTGACCGTCGAAGAGGAAGAAGTGACGATCGGGAAATATGGGATGCTGCGGAGGACATTTCTGAAAGAACACAAGAACAGCCTTTATCAGAGCCTGTTTCTGACCGGGAAGCTGAACAGCCATCTGGAACAGATCGAGAAAGCAGCACAGGAGAGAATGGACAGCCAGATGGAGAAATTACTGGAGAAGAGTCCGGCACCGGACAAGGAAGCAGATCCGATGGCATGGACAGCACACATGAACGCACTGATGGCAACAGCGGAAGAGAGCATCTTGACGGAATTGGTATACAGTTAGTCGAAGATACAAGAGAAGATGGATTGAGTAAAGCAGAGGAAGAGATCGCCTCTGCTTTATCTTTGCCCGAATATCCCACCGCAAATGAACAAAGACGGCAGATCGAGGAAAGGGCAGCTGCCCTTTATGCCGGAGAAATTCCGATTCCAGAGCAAGTTGTTGATGAGATCTTACGGACAGGAGGAAACCGGAAAGCCAGCCAGCTCCGGATCATCTATAATTTCATGAGTGAACAGACACCGGAGGAATATACGGAGTTTGTGAAGCGTGAATACCGTAAAGGTGGAAAAGGTTTTCAGATTGATGGAAATGAATATTCAGTCTGGTTTGATGAAACCGGGATGCAGATCGCAGTAGGGCATACGGTTACAGACCATATCTTAGATAAGGCATTTTTATCATGGGAAGATGTCAGCGGACGTATCCATCAGCTTTTAGACCAGGGTGAATATGCACCGCAGTCTGTATTGGATGCGGCAAGAAGTAATGCAGTAAAAGAACACGCCCAGGCTCTTGCCTATATGAAAGGGGATATGGCAGAAGGAGTAGCGGAGATTGTTTTTGACGAAGAGGACTTACCACATCTTCGCAGTATCTATCCGGAGATCACGGATTATCTGGAAGAAAAGCTGGAGGATCCCCAGTGGCTTTCGGAACTGAATGAAAGACTGGATGCACTGGCAGAAGCCTATGAAGAAAATCATTCTATTATGCGTTTCCATCATTATAATCCTATAAATATCTCAAAGCAGTTTCAAAAGTTTGCGGATGAGGTGATTCCTTATCAGGCTAGGGACGGCTTTGCCTGGAAAGAACATCCGATGTTCATTACACAGGATGAGATTGATGCTTATCTTGCAGGAGGTGGAGCGTATTCGCAGGGCAGGCTTAGGACGTATTCCTTTTATCTACTTCATGAAGATGAAAGATCGAGGACAGGTTTTATCAAGGAACAGTATGGGATCGGTGGAAGCAGTCATGCACTGTCTGGTGCCGATGATTCACACGCAAACTATGATGGAAAAGGATTGTTTCTTGCAAGAGGTGCTTATGGGAATCCATATACGTCAATTTTATTATCCTGGAATAAAGTTGCAAACAGAGTAGCTTATCTGATAAAGAATGACCAGTTCCTGCAGGCAGAAGATTATGCTCGTATGCCGGAATATGAACGTGAGCAGATGGCGAATAAGGTACTCCGCTTTTATGACCGTCTTCCGGAAGAGATAGACAGACCCTTTACAGATGACTTCTTCTGGGAAAAACCAGGAAAAGAAATGGTCGCAGTATTAGAGAATCCAGAGCAGACAGAAGAACTGTTACAGAAGATGGATGCAGCATTGGCAGCTCTGCCATTGGATTTTGAAGCGTATGGGACAAACTATCAGCAGAAAACAGAACTTCTTTCGGAACTCCACCAGTATGCAGAAGGAACCTATACGATATTCCCGACACCGGAAGCAGAACCGTCTTTTGCGGAACCATCCGGACACCAGATGACCATGTTTGATTTCTTGGATACGAAGGCAGTGGCAGAACCGACCGTAGTAGATATGTCAGATGTGGAGGAAATAGAAGAGGAAGAGGTTACTGCCGAAGAATCTATTCTGGAAAGTCAGGAACAGGAAAAAGCTGTGATAGAACCATACAACTTCCGTATCCAGGATAATGACCTTGGTGCAGGCGGTCCGAAGGCAAAGTATAAGGCAAATATGGAAGCCATCCATTTGTTACAGACTTTGGAGAAAGAAGAACGTCTGGCAGCACCCGAAGAACAGGAAATTTTATCCCGTTATGTTGGCTGGGGTGGTATCCCGCAGGCATTTGAGGAGAGTAACAGCAGCTGGGCAGATGAGTATCTGGAATTAAAGAATACCTTATCACCAGAAGAATACAGAGCAGCAAGGGCATCGACCTTAAATGCTTTTTATACATCCCCGACCGTGATCCGAAGCATGTATGAAGCACTGGAAAATATGGGACTGAAACAGGGAAATATCCTGGAACCATCGTGTGGAGTCGGTAACTTTATGGGACTGATCCCGGAGAGTATGGGCAAAGCCAATATGTACGGTGTGGAGCTTGACCCGGTTTCGGGCAGGATTGCAAAACAGCTTTATCAGAAAAATAAGATTGCCGTACAGGGATTTGAGGAAACCAGTTATCCGGACAGCTTTTTCGACTGTGTGATAGGCAATGTTCCATTTGGGGCGTATCAGGTCAGTGACCGCAGATATGACCGGCATCATTTTATGATCCATGATTATTTTATTGCAAAATCCCTTGATCTGGTGCGTCCCGGTGGCGTAGTGGCTGTGGTAACTTCCAGTGGAACGATGGATAAGCAGAATCCGGCAGTGAGACAGTATATCGCAAATCGGGCAGAACTGCTTGGAGCCATCCGATTACCGAATAATGCGTTCCAGAGAAATGCCAATACCAGTGTTGTTTCTGATATTTTGTTTTTCCAGAAAAGGGACAGGGCATCCATTGAGGAACCGGAATGGTTAAATTTAAAGGAAATACCGGAAGGCTATTCGGTCAATGCTTATTTTGCAGAGCATCCGGAAATGGTGCTTGGTGATTTTACTACAGAAAGTACCCAGTACGGAAAGCAGGAAGTGACCGTAAAACCAAAAGAAGGCATTACCTTAGAAGAACAGTTAAAAGAAGCTATCAGGAATATCCATGGCACGATTACGGAACTGGAACTTTCGGATACAGAGCTGGAGGAGGATGTTGTCTCTATCCCGGCAGACCCGGATGTAAAGAATTTCAGTTTTACCGTAGTGAATGAGGAAGTCTATTACCGGGAAAATTCTGTGATGAACCGCATGGAGCTTCCGGCAATGACAGCGGAACGTGTCAAAGGGATGGTGAAGATCCGTGATGTTACGAATGAACTGATCCAGTGTCAGATGGAAGAGGGAAGCGATGAACAGATCATAAAGCTGCAGGGAAAACTCAATGAAGAATACGATACCTTTACAGCAAAATATGGTCTTATCAGCAGCAATGCCAATAAGAGGGCATTTAGTCAGGACAGTAGTTATTGTCTTTTGACTTCTCTGGAATTTCTGGATGATAAGGGAGAACTGAAACGGAAAGCGGATATTTTTACCAAAAGGACAATCCGTAGGGCAGAAACGGTAACTTCCGTGGATACTGCCAGTGAAGCACTTGCGGTTTCTATTGGTGAGAGGGCAGGCGTTGACCTTTCCTATATGGCACAGCTTTCCGGGAAAACAGAAGAGGAGCTTACTGAAGAACTGGCAGGGGTGATCTTTAAGAATCCAATCGGTGAAAAATGGGAGCCGTCGGACGAATATCTTTCTGGAAATGTGAGGGAGAAACTTCAGATTGCCAAACAGTTTGCAGAAGATCACTCGGAATATCAGGTGAACGTGCAGTATTTGGAGCAGGTACAGCCAAAAGATCTGGATGCATCAGAGATTGAGGCGAGACTTGGGGCAACCTGGATCTCTGAGGATTACATTACACGGTTCATGGCAGAAACATTCCATACACCAAGATATTATGTAGGGAGCAAGGTCAAAGTCCAGTATGCCGAAGTGACCGGACAATGGAATGTTATGGGAAAGAATGTGGACAGTTACGGAAATGCTCTTGTTACTTCCACATATGGAACGCAGAGAGCCAATGCCTACCGTCTTTTGGAAGATGCCTTAAACCTTAGGGATACCAAGATTTATGACACGGTACAGGATGCCGAGGGGGAACACCGGGAATTAAACCGGAAGGAAACAATGCTGGCACAGCAGAAGCAGGAACTGATCAAAGAGGAATTTAAGGAGTGGATATTTAAAGACCTGCACCGACGGGAAGATCTCTGTAAGATCTATAATGAACGATTTAACAGCATCCGTCCACGGGAATATGATGGAAGCCATATTCAGTTTGTCGGCATGAACCCGGAGATCACCCTAATGCCGCACCAGAAAAACGCAGTGGCTCATGTGCTGTATGGAAATAATACCCTTCTGGCTCATTGCGTAGGAGCAGGGAAGACGTTCCAGATGATTGCAGCCGGTATGGAATCAAAACGGCTGGGACTCTCACAGAAGAATCTTTATGTTGTGCCAAACCATCTGACCGAGCAGTGGGGCAGTGATTTCCTACGTCTCTATCCGGGAGCAAATATCCTGGTGGCAACGAAGAAAGACTTTGAGCCGGCAAACCGAAAACGGTTCTGTTCCCGTATTGCGACAGGGGATTATGATGCCGTGATCATTGGACATACGCAGTTTGAGAAAATCCCCCTTTCAAAAGAACGGCAGATTGCCATGCTGGAAGATCAGATTGCAGATATTACGTTCTCCATTGAAGAAGCAGCACATCAGGCAGGGCAGAATTATACCATCAAGCAGTTGGAAAAAACAAAGAAAAGCCTGCAGGCGAGGATGAAAAAACTCAATGACCAGACCAGAAAGGATGATGTAGTAACTTTTGAGCAATTAGGTGTAGACAGACTGTTTGTGGATGAAAGCCATTCATTCAAAAATCTTTTCCTATATACAAAGATGAGAAATGTAGCAGGTATTTCACAGACGGATGCACAAAAAAGTTCCGATATGTTTATGAAATGCCGGTACATGGATGAACTGACAGGCGGCAGGGGAATTACCTTTGCTACGGGTACTCCCGTATCGAACAGTATGACCGAGCTTTACACTATCATGCGTTATCTCCAGTATGACACACTCATGCGTATGGGCATGGGACACTTTGATTCTTGGGCTGCAACGTTCGGGGAGACAGTAACCGCAATCGAATTATCACCGGAAGGAACGGGCTATCGTGCGAAAACACGGTTTGCCCGTTTTTTTAATCTTCCAGAGCTGATCTCCATTTTTAAGGAAGCTGCGGATATTCAGACATCGGATATGCTGAATCTTCCTGTACCGGAAGCAGAGTTTATCAATGAAGTCTTAAAACCAAGTGAAGAACAGCAGGAAATGGTCAGTGCCTTTTCGGAACGTGCGGAAGAAGTAAGAGCCAGTCTTGTGAATCCAACAGTGGACAACATGCTCAAGATTACTAATGACGGAAGAAAATGTGCATTGGATCAGAGGCTATTAAATGAACTCCTTCCGGATGCAGAAAAAAGCAAGGTCAATACCTGTGTGGAAAATGCTTTTCAGGTATGGGACGAGGGAAAAGCAGATCGGACAACACAGCTGATCTTCTGTGACTTGTCTACTCCAAAAGGGGATGGGACTTTCAATGTATATGATGATGTCCGAAACAAACTGGTTGCCAGGGGAATCCCGAAAGAAGAGATTGCGTTTATCCATGAATACAACACGGAGACAAAGAAAGCAGATTTGTTTGCAAAGGTACGGGCCGGGCAGGTGAGAATCCTTATGGGTTCCACTCCAAAACTCGGTGCTGGTACCAACGTACAGGACAGGCTCATTGCCCTCCATCACCTTGACTGTCCGTGGAAGCCGTCTGATCTGGAACAGCAGGAAGGACGTATCTTAAGACAGGGAAACCAGAATGACAAAGTAAAGATATTCCGGTATGTGACGGAGAACACTTTTGATGCGTATATGTGGGTGCGACACGAAGTCGCTTAATTTAACTGTTTGGCGGTAATTCCGACCAAACCATCCATTCCGTTGGATGAAGCCAATATCCCCGGCTTTGCCAGTAATGGCATTGTTCGGAAGCGGATATAAATGGAACCCTATTTGGAGCAAATCCCGTGAGGGAGAAGCAAAACTGCCAGCTACAAGGCGGTTAGGGTGCAGGCTTTCTGATAGCATGGTTAATTAACTGAATCACCGTAAGCTTCGTTAAGGCTGAACAAGCCAAAGTAGCTGACAGGCTTGAACCAAAAGGTGTGCAGTTGGATATTCCTCTCCACGATAGGAATACACGGACATAAGACTGCCGGAGTAGAGGTGGAACCTAAACTATCAATGATTGTTGATTAAGTGGAACGTGTCAAGCCCGTATTCTCGCCTGCAAAGGCAAGTGGACCGTAAGGGAAGCCGTTGGGAATGCGGGTAAAGGATTGCGGAGGAAGCGAATGCCGACCTTGTAATGAGGACGGATAGGGGTTCAAAATTTGCCCCACCCGAAAGGGGAGCAGAATTCCGCATGGTGCTTAATTACGAGAGAGTTTATAGAATTTTTGAAAGGAGTAAGGCAAATGAACATGAAAATGTGTGCGACTTCTGACGTTGCAAAGGCATGGGACAGCATCGACTGGAACAAAGCGAATGCATACGTTAAAAAACTGCAAATGCGTATCGTAAAGGCTCATCAACAGGGCAGAACCGGCAAAGTAAAGTCTTTGCAATGGCTGCTTACACACTCTTTCTACGGACGTGCTTTAGCTGTAAAAAGAGTAACGAGTAATAAAGGCAAAAAGACAGCAGGTGTAGACAAAATCTTATGGTCTACTCCCAAACTGAAATATGAAGCAATTCTCAGCTTAAAACGCAGAGGCTATAAACCATTACCGTTAAAGAGGGTATATATCCCGAAAAAGAACGGAAAAATGAGGCCGCTCAGTATCCCATGTATGAAGGATAGAGCGATGCAGACATTGTACAAATTTGCACTGGAACCGATTGCGGAAATCACTGCTGACCCTAACTCCTATGGATTTAGAGCAAAGAGATGTGTACAGGATGCAATCGAACAGTGCTTTACCTGTCTGAATAAAGCAAAATCCCCTAAATGGGTGCTGGAAGGAGACATTAAGGGCTGTTTTGATAACATCAGTCACGAATGGATACTGAACCATATCCCAATGGACAGAGATATTCTGCGAAAATGGTTAAAAAGCGGGTATGTCGAGACCGGAAGATTATTTCCAACAGACCTCGGCAGCCCACAGGGTTCGGCTATCTCACCAACTATCTGCAACATGGTGTTGGATGGTCTGGAAGTCCAGATTAGGAAGAAATACCACAAAACTAAAAGGGATGGAAAAGCATATTTTCCAAAAGTGAACTTTATACGTTATGCTGACGATTTCATCGTCACAGGCGAAAGCAGAGAGCTTTTGGAAGCAGGTGTTCTCCCGATTATCCGGGAATTTTTATCAGAGAGAGGATTGGAACTGTCAGAAGAAAAGACAGTGATTACCCATATCGAAGATGGTTTTGATTTTCTCGGATGTAATATACGGTGGTATAAAGACAAGCTTCTTACAAAACCATCCAAAAAGAACTATAAAGCCATTGTGAATAAGATACGGGGGATTATAAAGCAAAATCCATCTATGAAGCAGGAAGATTTGATAAGAAAGTTAAATCCGGTCATCAGAGGATGGGTAAATTTCCAAAAGTATAATGTCTCCTCGCAGGCGTTTGACAGGTTTGATTTCGATGTATGGAGATGTCTGTGGAGATGGTGTAAACGTAGGCATCCGAAGAAAAGCCACAAATGGATAGCAAAGAAATATTTCAGGAGAGTCGGCACAAGGAACTGGACATTCAGTGTAAATATGGCAGACTCATTTGAATTACATCTGATATATGCTACTGATACTAAAATAGTAAGGTGGCTGAAAACAAAATCAGAAGCGACACCATTTGATGAGCGTTTCACAGAATATTTTGAGGACAGAGACACAAAGAGAATGCTTCGAGAAATCAATGGAAGGAAAAAATTAAATGCACTGTACAAAATGCAGAAAGGCATTTGTCCGCATTGTGGTGAACCTATCACAGTGGAACGGGGATTCCGAATCCATACGGAAGTGGGAGCAGATTTTAAAGAAACGAATGTCTTATTACATGCTGATTGCCACAGAGAACTTCATTACTCGAAAAATGTTGATGAACTGGTTCTGCTAACGCAGGGCTTATAAGTGCTTGAGCCGTGTGAGGGGAAACTCTCACGCACGGTTCCTAGAGGGGAAAGCGGTAGTAATACCGCTGACCTACTCGACCAGATTTTGGAGAATAAGCAGAAGTTCATCAGCCAGATCATGACCAGTAAATCCCCGGTCAGGGCTTGTGAAGATGTGGATGATACGGCACTGTCCTATGCAGAGATCAAGGCACTTGCCACAGGTAATCCGCACATTAAAGAAAAAATGGATCTGGATGTGCAGGTGAGTAAGCTGAAACTCTTAAAGGCAAACCATACCAGTCAGATTTACCGTCTGGAATCCGATATTGCAAAGAATTTCCCGGTACAGATCAGTGCATTGAAAGAGCGGATTGCCGGGATGCAGGTGGATTCGCAGGTAGTAAAAAGCGTGGATTTACAGGATAATGACACGTTTGCCATGACGGTAGGGAATGTCCTTTATGAAGATAAGAAAGAAGCAGGCGAAGCGTTGATCGCCGCCTGTGCAGGTTTAAAAACCGTCAGCACCGGCGGAAAGGTTGGGGAATATCATGGGTTTACGTTATCTGCTTCCTACAATATGTTCTCCAATGCGTTTGAACTGACGGTCAAAGGAAAATGCTCTTATAAGCTGGAGATCGGAAAAGACCCTGTAGGAAATATGCAGCGTATCCATAACACGCTTTCTTCCATTGACAGGAAGCTGACGGAAAGTGAGCAGAAGTTAGAAACCGTACAACAGCAGCTTGCTACTGCACAGGAAGAGGTAAAGAAGCCATTTCCGAAAGAAACAGAGCTGAATGAAAAGATGGAACGGCTATCCGAGTTAAATGCATTGCTGAACATGGATGAAAAGGGTAATGAGACGATTATGGCAGATGAGGATATTGGCAGAGAAGGAAGCAACACAGACAGCAGGGATGCCATAGAAGAAAAAGAACTTCCGGAAACAGCAGACAGAATCCATAAGCCGTCTATTCTGGAACGCTTAAAGCAGGAGAAGGCACAGCAGAATACAGCGGAACAGCCATCTGTACAGAAAGCTGCAAAGAAAAAACATGAACAGGAGTTATAAAAGATTTCCCGTCAGAGTTTTCTCTGGCGGGGACATAAAATGGAGGGTTTGTTTATGGCAAATAATATAGAAAAACAGTTAAAAGAAATATCGGAACGGCTGGAACAGGGAGTAAAGGAAATCTTTACATCGGAGAGATATACCGAATATCTGAATACCATGTCAAAGTTCCACAATTACAGCTTTAATAACACACTGCTGATCACCATGCAGAAACCGGAAGCAACATTGGTAGCGGGGTATCAGGCATGGCAGAAGAAATTCAACCGACAGGTAAAAAGAGGGGAAAAAGGCATCCAGATTATTGCCCCGGCTCCGTTTAAAGAGAAACAGGAGATTGAAAAAACTGATCCAGAAACAGGCGAGATTGTGATCGGGGAAGATGGACAGCCGGAAACAGAAGTAGTAGAGCGTGTTATTACAAAATTCCGGGTTACGACAGTATTTGATGTCAGCCAGACCACAGGAGAACCGATTCCAGAGTTTGAGGTATCAGAACTGGATGGAGATGTTTTGATCTACCATGATTTTATGGAATCATTAAAAATGGTTGCCCCGGTTCCTATCCGTTTTATTGAGATTGATGGGGAGGCGAAAGGCTTTTATCAGCTTGTCGATAAATATATTGCTATCCAGCCTGGCATGAGTGAGGCACAAACCATGAAAACAGCGGTGCATGAAACCGCACATGCAGTATTGCATGATCGTGATCAGATGGAAGCAGAGGGCATCGTAAAAGATCAGCTTACAAGGGAAGTAGAAGCAGAAAGTGTTGCCTATGTGGTATGTAACCATTTCGGACTGGACACATCGGAGTATTCTTTTTCCTATATTGCAAGCTGGTCTTCCGGTAAAAATATGAAAGAGCTTCGTGCTTCTATGGACACCATCCGTAAGACTTCTGCTGATATGATTGGACAGATTGAGGAAAAACTCAAAGAACTTCAGATAGAAAGAGCAGAGCAGGAAGCAGATGTTGTGGAGCAGACAGAAGAAATGAGTGCCATGCAGTATGCAGAACAGACTATTAATCGTCTGGAGCAGGAACGGACGATTTTCAGCAATGACCAGAGAAATCTTATCGTGAATTTTGCTTATAAACTGGATGATAGGGAAGCAATGGAAAAACTGGCAGAGAATCTTGCAGAATCTATTCTGGATGGAAACAGAGAAGCGGTACTAAAATTGATTGGAGAAGCGGAGGAACAGATTGAAAGTCTGCCGGATTCGATGATTGGTTTATCAGAATTGCATGAAGCCGGATTTTATTCAGAAAGTATGCTTCCGCTTACCAGGGAACGGGCAGTGGAATTGCACCATGAGGGAGTAACGGTTTATGGACTGACCGGAGCAGTTGGTGGTCAGGAACAGTCGCAAAGAATTATGAATCTGGAACTGGATATTTTACAGCATGACGGGTTATTCGGAGTGACGAAATTTGAATGGGAAAATTACCGGAGAAGTCAGGAAACGATTATGACACCGGAAGAAAAAGCAAAGATCAAAGAAACACTTCTTTTAGAAAGTGATGGAAACCGCTATGGAATTTACCAGATCAACAGTAGACAGGAAGAAAGAGGGTATCAGTTTTTAAGTCTGGAAGCGGCAAAAGAAATGGGATTTACCGTAGATGGCAAAGACTATCAGATGGTTTACAGTGAAAGACTGAGGGATGCTACGACACTGGATAATCTCTTTGAGCGTTTTAATATAGAACGACCAAACGATTTTACTGGGCATTCCATGTCAGTCAGTGATGTGATCATTATGAACCGGGGCGGCAGATTAACCGCATACTATGTAGATTCTTTTGGATTTACAGAACTGCCGGACTTTGTAGCACAGAGAGCTGAAATGTTAAATGCCAATCCAGTAAAAGCATATCCGGAAGTTTATATGGGAACTTTGGAAAAGGCTATGCAGGAGAGAAATGTAGATGCTTACCTGGATTCCAGAAAACTGAACATTGACTGTAAAAATGCAATTGAACAGGCAATCACAGAGGGATTCGACGGTATGCGTTTAAATCCAGATGCTGCAGTAGGCGTGTTTGAAAAATACGGGGAAGAACGAGTTGCATTTGTTCTGGCAAATACATTGAAACAGCTTTCCTATGATGGAAGATTTTCTGATGGCAATAAACGGTGGGCAGATGGCATTGATATTCCGGAAAATATCAGTCGGGGAATGGATCTGAACAGGGACTATATTGTGGGCAGCCATCCTGCAGTCCTGAATGGATTTATTGATATGGCAAGAAAAGAAATCCGTACCCGGAAACTGGAAGAGGTGCTTGGTGTGAAAAATCAGCATATCACTGAAACTACAAGAGGGTATGACGCAGAAGGACATACAGGCACCTGGTATGCGATGGATATGAAAACATATCATGGGGAGCGATTCTTCCAGATGCGAAATGAGGAATACGGTCAGGACGTGGCAGATATTATCGTATCGGAAAATGGGACACTGGTGGCAGAGGACATCTGGCATGGATTTGATGAAGGAGCCAGGGAAGCTATTTCAGAATATCTGGAAGAAAATGGTGCAACGGTGTATGACCTGATAGATCTTCCAGACCAGGCAACAGTCATCTTAGCAGACGGAACAGTTATGAAAATCATGGAACAGCAGCCAATCAGTACAGATACATGGGAGCCGACACTGACCGGACAGAATCTGCGGGGTGAAGAACAGAAATTTAGCTTTTTCGAGATACATAAAGTCAGAGAAAATAATGGCATTGACCTGAAAATGCCAGAAAATCATTATATTGACCAATATTATGTGATCGAAGATCTGGCAGCAAAAGGTGGGATGAAGATCGAGAGATATAAGGATTTGGGAGCTGCCCTTGGAGCATATTACTCTCTGCCTAATCATAAAATGAAAGCTCTTGGAATTGAAAATACAGCACCGTTGCGAGGTAGTCTTGATTTTATTCAGTGTAAGAATGGAATAGATACATTGATTTATGATTGCCAGGAAGTGGAAGGATGGCTGAATCCGCAGATATACAATACTTTTAAAGAGATAGGAAACAGTCTGGCAGTGCATGATACAGAGATAGCATACCAGATTGGAGATCAGTATTTTACAATTCAGACGGTAGAAGATGGTTATGATTATACATTCTATGATAAAGATTATCTGGAACTGGATGGCGGCGTTTATGATGATCCGACTATTTCTATTACTGAAGCAATGGAGAATATTTTGGAAGAGGAAGGACTTTCGATAGAAGATGCAAGCGTGATGGATTATGAAGAAATGTATGCAGAAATTGAATATGCAGAAGAAGAGAGACTGGAGAAGATACAATTTGAACGTACTTGCCCAAAGGCTTTTTTTGATGGTTATGACAGGGAAGCGGCATTAAAAAGTTATGAGGGAATAACCGTACAATTTAAAATGTCTGGTATGTATTTAACAGTGCAACCGACGGAGGATGGCTATAAATACCTGGTTTATGATCAGGAACTTCATGAAATTTCAGGAGATGCCTGTGGAAATCCAGAAGATTCTATTCAGAAAGCAATGTATGCCAGCTTGAAAAATGAAGGATTGGAAGATGTTGAATGTGTAAAAGTTGATGACAGGGAGTTTCGGGATAAGGTAATCAGTCATTCTAAAGAAGTGCTGGCCAGTGGAGATGTTCGATTCACTTCGGAACTTGGCAGATGTGAAACAGCATTGAATGGGATGGACAGGGCAGAAATTGAATATGAAGTTTTATTTCATGCAAGAGCTGTTCTGGAAGAAATGGGACTGGAAAATGAAGTTACATTGATTGGGGCGAGAGTACATGGTTCCAGAAGCAGAGATGACCTGTATCGTGCAGATTCTGATCTTGATGTGGTGCTTTCTTATCGAGGAAATATTCGAGAGGATAGTTTTTTTAACGAATTGAATTCGTATGGTATGGCAATAGCAGGCATTAAAGTAGACATTAACCCAATCTTAGAAGAAAGAATTACTTTGGCAGAGTATATAAAGGAATCGGAAGCCTATCTTGATCAGCAGGAAATCAGGAAACTCGCAGTGGACTTGGATAATTTTAGTTATGAATATGATACTTATGAATATAAAGATACCGTTGAAAATAGGGAAGAACAGGTTGAGAAACTCACAGAGGATATTTTGAACAAGGAGACAGCAGGTTTAAAAGACTGGCTGACTGAGGTGGCAGAAGAATCGGATATAGACAGTGATGTGATAACTGCCCGGTCATTACTTTCCCGTTTGGAAAATGCAGAAACCTTTTCTATCTTTACCAGACAACCAGAACAGGAGCAACCAGAAGCTACGATTACTTTTTATGTGGCAGAGTGCATGGAGTTTCCGGTCATGGGAGAGTACCATAATAATCTTACTCTGGAAGAAGCGATTAAAATTTATGAAAGTATTCCGGCAGATCGCTTGCATGGAGGTAAAGGGATTGGATTTGATCTGCAGGATGGAGATAAGGATTATTCCGGGGAATATGAACTGATGTGTTGGGATAGAGTAGACAGGGAACTGATAGATATGATTCCTCATTATAAGGAAAGCCCATTAGTACAGAAAGCAATTAACGATATGGAAAAGTATCTGAATGAGAAACATGGAAAAGTGCAGGAAGCAGAACAGACTGTGGAAGTGAAACAGGAAGTTTCAGAAGCACCAGTCAAGAAAGAATCCGTATCAGTGGAAGAGAACCAGACACAAAAGAAAGAGCCGGCAAAGGGCGAAAGAGGGGAATTGAAAAAATCTGTACTGCAGTCGTTGAAAGAGTTTCAGGCAAGGGCAAAAGCACAGGAACAGAAAAATAAAGAAGCAGAAAAATCCAAAGCACATAAGAAGGGGGATGTAGAATTATGATGGATCTGGCAATGAACTTTGATACAGACGAATGTTTAGTAACCGCAATGTTTGATAAAGGGAACAGAAATGACACGATGGAAGCAATCGACCATATCATTCCATTCCTGAAAGGGGATGCGGACATGATCGGGCTTGTCTGCAATACCATAAGAAAGCTGTTCTGCATGAGTGATGAAGGCTATGAGACTTTTCTTATGGACTTGGAAGATTATAAATCGAAACTGGAAGAGGAGGAATGAATTCAAGCCAGTGTGTAGTAAAGCGAAGGAAAAAGTGTCAGCATTGAGAAGTGTTAACAGGTATATATTGGAAGAATTCAGCCAGGGGAACTCTGGCTGATATAAAAACACATCTGCAGAAACAGTGACTGAAGAAATTTTGAGTAGTGGAATTGGGAAGAAGTATTTAGATACTATAATAAAGAGATTAGCTGGCTTGTATACTGACAGAGAGGACATAGTAAACAGATTTGCGTTATTATCAGGGATTGTAGGGAGATTCCGAAGAGCTTTTGTTCAGATGATGAAACAATAGGATTGGTACAGGAAATATATGGAACAAAAGTTAATAAAGGGATTTGTTGCGTTTTCTGCTATAATAATCTGCCAGCAAAGAATGTGTTGTCTGAATATGTTTGTGATTATAAGAAACGAGCAGGGTTATTTCAAAGATCAGCAGATTTAGAGTAGTTCTTTTTTTTCTGAGAGAAAATTAAAAATCGTTTTTGATTCTTCTGGAGAGTGATTATAGCGTTTGGGAAACATCCGGAGAAACCATTACCTCAGAGTGTCGTAAAGTTCTTTATCAAAGAAGGCTTTGAGATGCCCTTTCTTTTTTATGCAAATCTTTTCTCTTGTCTACATATATAAACCTAAGAAAAAGCTTGACGTTTAAATATTACAAGTGTAATATTTAAGAAAATATGAAAAAAGGAGAAATAAAACTATATGAGAAAAAAGAAAAGAAAAAAACACACGAAGATTATTACAAAAATAGTTTTATTTAGCGGTATATTGATTGGTGGTGGAATCGGTATTGTAACAATAATGAATTGTAATGTTCCTGAAAAAAGACTAATGGAATATATGAAATATATTGAAAAAGGGGAATATGAGCAAATGTATGCCATGCTGGATCAGAAAAAAAGCAGCATGAACAGTAAGGAAGAATTTATAGAACGAAATTCTAAAATATATGAAGGCATTGAGATGTCTGATCTGTCCATAACCGATATTACAGTAAAAAGACAAGAAAACGGAAATGCGGCAGTTTCCTATACAACAAATATGCAGACTGCTGCAGGAAATGTAGAATTTACCAACGATGCGGTATTTTCACATGATTGGACAGGATATCATTTAATCTGGCAGGATCAGTTGATTTTTCCAGAGTTATCTGCAACGGATAAAGTTCAGGTAACGTCAGAAGAGGCAAAGAGAGGAGATATTTTAGACAGAAATGGTCGTCAGTTGGCTGGAGAGGGAACTGCATCTTCGGTAGGAATTGTTCCGGGCAGGATGGAGAACAGAGAAGATACAATAAAAAAACTGGCAGAGTATCTTGGAATTGGAGCAGACGAAATTGAGGATAAGTTAAAAGCCGGTTGGGTAAAAGCAGATTCTTTTGTACCAGTAGCAACAATTCCTAAAATACAAGAGGTCGATCTTTTGACAGTGAATCCGGATAAAACTGTTCTGGAAGAAAAAGAAAAGCAGGACACATTATTGAAGATTCCAGGTATTATGTTATCTGATGTAAAAGTACGAACTTATTATCTAAAAGAAGCTGCCTCTCATCTGGTAGGGTATGTACAGGCGGTTACAGCCGAAGATTTGCAGGAACATAAAGGGGAAGGGTATCGTACAAACAGTGTGATTGGAAAGACTGGACTGGAAACGCTTTATGAAAAAGAACTAAAAGGAACAGATGGGTGTGAAATCTGTATTGTAGATGCAAATGGAAATAAAAAAAGTGTTATTGCATATGAGCCTAGAAAAGATGGAGAAGATATCCATATTACGATTGATGGTGATCTTCAAAGTACTCTTTATGAACAATTTAAAGAAGACAGAGGATGTTCTGTAGCTTTGAATCCTTATACAGGGGAAGTATTGGCGTTGGTAAGTACGCCATCTTATGATAATAATGATTTTGTACGTGGAATGGACAACAGCCAGTGGAGTGCATTAAATGAAAATGAAGACAGGCCTTTATACAACCGCTTTCGCCAGACATGGTGTCCTGGCTCAACTTTTAAACCTGTAATTGCTGCAATTGGATTAAAAGTGGGGGCATTTACTGCAAATGACGATTTTGGAAATGAGGGTCTGGCGTGGCAGAAAGATTCCTCGTGGGGAGATTATACAGTGACTACACTTCATGATTATGAACCTGTGATCTTGAAAAATGCGCTTATTTATTCAGATAATATTTATTTTGCAAAAGCAGCATTAAAAATTGGTGCGGATCAACTGATGCAGTCTCTAAATCAAATAGGATTTAATCAGGAACTTCCATTTGATATTAAAATGTCAGAGTCCCAATATTCTAATATGGACAAGATAGAAACAGAAATCCAGCTTGCTGACAGTGGGTATGGACAGGGACAGATTCTGGTAAATCCTTTGCATCTTGCAAGCATTTATACGGCTTTTCTAAATGATGGAAATATGATAAAGCCATATCTTCACGCGGATGGTGGAAGCACTTCCAGTGAAATCTGGATAAAAGATGCTTTTTCACCACAAATTGTTTCGGAGGTTATGGAGGGGTTAGAGGGTGTAGTGAATAACCCGGAAGGAACTGGTTATGGAGCATGCCGGGAAGACATTAGATTAGCAGGAAAAACCGGAACAGCGGAACTGAAAGCTACAAAAGAAGATACATCTGGAACAGAAATTGGCTGGTTTACAGTTTTTACTACAGATAGAGATACAAAGAATCCTATTTTGCTCATCAGTATGGTAGAGAATGTGAAAGATATTGGAGGAAGCGGTTATGTGGTGGAAAAGGATAAGGCGATACTGGATGAATATCTTGGTAATGAATAATTTTTACCTTTAAATATTACAAATGTAAGAGGAAAATGATATGAAAAAAATTTGGAAAATATTTGTGGGAGTTATTTTTCTTGCTGTCTGTAGTGGATGTGGCATAAAGAAAGAGCAGAAAAAGACAATTGAAGATACGAAAGAAAAAATTTACAGAGAGTGTGAAATGCTAGCAGAAGGCTATCGGAACATATATGAGAATGCTGTGAAAGAAAATGCACTATATGAGCTGAGTACAATACAAAAAAGTATGGATTATTTTGGAAAATATGGATATGCAGTAATTGATTCCTACAATCAGCTGGATATGGTTCAAAGTATTAAAGTAGATGATTTTTTGAAAAAAGCAGAAAAAGAGAAGAATGGAAAAACTACTATATTTCAAGTTATAGCAGGGGATTATTTTATCCGGTATGATCTGAAAACCAAACAGGGGAAAATAGACGTTGAAGTAAGCTCTTTTAAATGGAAAGAGGACACTTGGCAGGAAACATATTATCATGAGTTTAGAGCTAATTCATGGAAATATACAGAAAACGGGCATTTCTTTATAGAAGAATATCATCCGGCAGGATATGATGGACCGTCTGGATATCGGGACTTTCGGGTAGCACCGTTAAATAAAAAATGTCGGGAGTTGAATCGAAAATATATACTTCCTTTTGGATATACACTTAATAAATTGTTTACTTCTAATTGGAGTGAAAAAAATTATGATGGAATAAATTTTTATGATGTTTTTGATCGTTTACTTTCAATGGAAGAAAAAACTGATGAATTTAAGGAAGGAAAGACTTATGAAATCCCAAAAGAATCATTTGAAACGATATTTCAAAAATATTTTAATATAAGCGCAGAGATACTGCAGACAGGAACGGTATTTCACACAGAAATACAGACATATCGGTATCGAACCAGAGGAATCGTATATGATTTTGCTCCCACACCATATATTCCATATCCGGAAGTTGTTTCCTACATAGAAAATCAAGATGGAACAATAACACTGGAAGTAAATGCGGTATGGCCACAAAAAGAATTAGATCAGGCGTTTTGTCATAGCGTAACCATTCGGCTGTTAGATAAAGATAGATTTCAATATGTATCCAATTATGTATCAAGGTCAGAAATAGAGGTTACCTGGTATACGGAAAGATTATCAGACGAAAAGTGGGAGGAATGTTATGGAGATAATTGATATGATTACAAAAAGAAAACTGAAAAAGATGATGAGCGTTTTATTTATTTCGGGATGCTTTTTCATAGGAAATACAAAATGTAAAGGGGCTGATTTAGAATATATTTCACAGGAAACTGCGAATTATGCTGTACAAGAAAGAGGATATGATTTGCCAGTAGATGAAGTCGTGAAAGAAGAAGCTATTGAAGATTGTAAGAATGTTATGAATCAGATGAAAGTCATTTATCAAAAGGCGGATAAAGGGACTTCATCGAATATAGTAGTTTCTGAGACAGTAATGGAAGAAATGCAGGAAGTATTAAAGGAAAAAAATGTCCCCGTTATTACATCAGCACCGTATTCAAATATGGCTAATTATTCTAAAATGGAAGAATTTCTTTTCAGGGCAGAACAGGATCTGACAGGAGATATCGTCTTATATAGGATTAACAGGGATGGTGGGATAGAAAGACTCAAATTCAATTATGATGGGACAGATATGTATTTGCTGGCTGTGAAAGCTGTTTGGGGTATGAACGACAATCCATCTATTGTATATGTTTCGTATACAAGGATAGAAGAATGGAAATATACAGAAAAAGGCTGGTTTGGTTATACGCTATGCGTTCCAAAGTATCCGGAAGTATCAGAAGCGGTTGATGGCAGTTCTATGATAAGAATTAAACCTTTAAGTGATGAATGCAGGGAAGTTTCAAAGAGGTGTGTGTATTTGCTTGGATATCAGGGGAATAATCTTTTATGTTCTGATTGGGATAGATCTGATATGGAAGGGTTAGATTATAATGGTTTATATGAATATTTATATCGAATGAAATACGGGGAGAGATATGAGTTTTCAGGTAACTCAAGTGGAATTCCGGCAGAAGAGTTTGAAAATCTGATAATGGAGTTTTTGCCGATAACAGCAGATCAAATTAAAAAATGGGCAGTATTTGATTCGGAACATCAAACTTATGACTGGGAACGATTAGGCTGTTTAAATTATAGCCCTACTCATTTTGGAACATCTTTACCGGAGGTCGTTGAAATAAGAGATAGCGGAGAGGGAAACAGTGTGTTGGTTGTTGATGCTGTATGTGATACATTTATATGTAATGATGCCGTTATTACAAGTGAGCTGACTGTTAAGTTCAACGATGATAAGAGTTTTAAATATATGGGGAATAAAATTCTGAATAATGGTACGAAAGAAGTTCCCAAATATCAATATAGAATAAAAAGAAAGAACTGATAACAACTATCAGCCCTTTCATATTTGTTAATTCCATATATGTAATTTTTTTAAGATATCAGAAGTGATTTCAAATGCTTTTTTGCCAGTTGCATTAGAATCACTTTGGATATTGGTTGCAAAATAATAGCTGTTATCGGAAGTTTCTACATATCCGATAAACCAGCCGTTGATATCCTGTCCGTTGACACGACCGGTTCCAGTTTTTCCGTAGAAATTACCATTAGGTGTACTGGCAATTTTTATAGCATTTTTAACAGAAAATACATTTTGGAAATTTAGATGGAATTCATTTGTGTTAAATTTTTTTAATAATGTTACTTGCTCTAAAGGCGAGATTTTTAATGAAAAATCGGACCAGTATAAATCCAGATTTGAACTGGTTGTTTGGTTTCCATATTCTATTTTATTCAAAAATTCCTGGACTCTGTTAATTCCGAGCTGCGAATCAATTGCCTGGAAATACCAGTTAACGGAATTTTGCATAGCAGAGTTTAAATCCTGATCAGCTTCCCAGGATGGAAAAGGAAAGGCATCACCATTCCATGTCATGGAAGAGTGTTCTGGTGTGATGATTCCGGATTCCAACCCTAATAATGCATCGTATATTTTGTAGGTAGACTCTGGCGGAATACGTTTGGTGGCTTCTTCAAGATCGTATATTTTCCAGGAATCCAAATTATTGTCATACAAAACAAATGATCCATCATATGTTCCAAATGTTTCGGATATATCTAACAGGGAGATATTTTTGTCTGTATCACTAAAATGATATACGTTTTGAGTAGAGGCATCAATGGATAAAATGGGTGTACATCCAATAAAAACAGCACTAATGACCAGATAAATTATCAATGCTCTCATTTTTTGATAAAGAGTTTCTTTCCTAAAAACGGCGATGTTGAGAATACGTCGTTTCATCTGCCTGAAATTTCCGGACATTCCAACTGCCAGTGGAGAGGAAAAAGAGGATATTTTTTCTGCAAAATTAATCAGTGTAGTTCCATAAGCTTGGTATTCATCAGCAGAAATCATCTGCAATACAGCAGAATCACAGGCTATTTCACGGTCACAGAGAATTTCTTTTAAAGTGTACCAAACAAAAGGGTTAAACCAGTAGAGTATATTACTTATGACCATGAGGAAGCCAATAAATGTATCTTTGTGACGGTAATGCTGTAATTCGTGTAGCAGCATAAAACGCATATCATCAGGATTCAGTTCGGAAATTAAATGGATGGGAATGTAAATTCTGGGATGTATTATTCCGATTAAAACTGGTGATTTTAAAAATGCAGTACTGTAGACTGATACTGGGTGAGAGATTTTAAGTTCCTTTAAACAATTGTAATAAATAGTTTTTACCTGCTGATTTTGAAGCGGGAGAGCAGATCTTTTTATGGAACGTACATAGTTTAATGAATGAAGGGTGAGGACTGACATAATCATAACACCCGTTATCCATATTAGAAAGAGTATGGTATTCAAGCCTCCAGAAAATTGACTACTGATGGAAACTGAAAAATCATTCACCTGGTTTAACAAAATATTTTGTGTATTACTGGTAAGTTCGGATAGCGTGTCGGTACCAGAGTTAAGTCCTGAGTCAGTTTGAAAAAAATGTAACCATGAAAAAAGTTGTGAGCCATGAATCTGTACAGGAAAAAATGGCACGGCAAGTAATAAAAATAAAAGAAAACAGAGATGGTACTGTGTAGTCGCAGATAAATATTTTTTCAGAAGTTTTTTTGTTCCGATTATTACAAGTGTAAAAATACATATGAAGATATTACTGATTAAAAAGTGGATGATCCAGTTGCTCATTCAAAACCTCCTATTTCTGATGTTTTGATAATAAATGGCGTAAGTTATCAATTTCTGTTGAAGAGAGCTTATCGTCTTCAAGGTAAGAAGCCAGCATAGAAGAAAGATTTCCATTATAATATCGCTTTAAAAAAGAATTGCTTTCCTGGCGTATATATTCATCTTCTTGGACTAATGGAGTATAGACAAATACCCGGCTTTGTTTTTCGCAGGAAAGAGCTTTTTTGGAAACAAGTCTCTTGATAAGAGTTTGAATTGTTTTTGGACTCCAGCTGGTAGTTAGAGTAAGTTTTTCTGTAATTTCATTTGTATTGATGGGAGCATATTTCCATACAATTTTCATAACTTCAAATTCGGCTTCTGAAATCTGGGGTAGTGACATAATAAAATCCTCCTGCTAAATCCTACATATGTAATAAATATATTATATTACTTGTAGAAGAAAAAAGTCAAATGGCAGATGATATATAGAATATAAAATTAATAATGTAGAGGCAATAAAGGTGAAAAAGATAGAAATTATTGAGAGAATCACAGATGCTAATGGAAGCATAAGTGAAAACATATTGACTAGCTGGGAACATAAAAACCAATTCATACCGGAAATTATAAGGTTTGGAGAATTAAAAATATATCTACAGGAACGAATTGTTAAAAAGAATGATAGTGATGTTCATCTTTCAAAATATGAATATGATATTTTACTTTTTTTAGCGAAAAGTCCAGGTAGAATATTTGGAAAAGAAATGGTTTATGATCTGGTATGGAATGAACCTTATTCCGGTGATTATAATGTGGTTATGCGACATATCTGCAATATCAGAGAAAAAATAGAAGATGATCCTGGACAACCATTATATATACAAACAGTACGAGGTGTAGGATATCGGTTTAATGGGAATTTAGGCAGCGAGTGAAATCGCTGCCTATTATTATGGTTTTACAAAGAAGGGAGTTGGTTATGAGAAGATCTTTGTATTTCAGGAGCATCCTGTTTGAGATATTTGGACAGGTTTTGATGTATCAATTCCAACTCTTTTATTTCTTGCTTAAAAGAAACGTATTGAGTATTTAGAGATTCTTTTCTGGAAATAAGATCTGCAATTTGCTCTTGCAACTTATTGGAATTAAGATGTTTCAGGTTTATACCATTTTCCTGTAAAATATGTTCAGCACCCGCGAAAAGAATAATTTGAGATTCATATTTACGGAAATAACGATCTGGATCTTTGGAGCTTTTATAATGGTCGTCGTAAATTTTATTTTTCTGATATTGTTCGGCATATTTTAGCATTTCTCGAAGATGGCGTATCTGAGACTCGAGAGAAACAACAGAGGTATTTACCTCTTTTTGCTGCATATGTAACAAGGCTATGCGGTCTTCAAGTTCTGAAAAATTATGTAGATTATGTGTGAACATCTTGTTATATTCAGCAGAGACAATTTTTAAATTTTCCTTATTTGCCCATTTCTGAAGTCCAATGTTTCCTGCTATATTGGGAGCATTGGTATCTATTAATTTGTTATGAACAGAAGGAAAAATAGCTTTCTGACGTTTATTTTCAATGCGTTCTTTGATACGTTCTTTAGTAAAATTTTTTCCTAAAGATTTAGCACTTCCACGCACTGGACGGGACATATCGGGAGAACGAAAGGTAATGTATTTTCTGCTGCTTTCGCCAAATTCTGCGTTTTTTATTTCATATCCTTTAGCTTCCATAAATGCAAGAAATTCTGAGTAAGTGGAAACAATTCGGATTGTCTGGTTGATATCTTTTCGCAGCTGCGCTTTTTTACTGGATTCAGATTTATTTGCAGCCCATTCATTGTATTTCATTCCTTTTTTACCATCTGGCATAATTGTGGACAGGTTATGTTCCTGGCATAAAGTGTCGCTGAGATTTCGTATTTTCCAGTAATTCTTTTTACAGTCATGGTAATGAGAAAAAGTGATGTTATCTGCAGAACAGAAAATTAAATGGTTATGTACATGACCTTTATCAGTGTGTGTTGTCAGAACATAGGAGTATTTTCCCTCCAGTAAGCGATCCGCAAGTTCTTTGCCAATTTGATGGGCTTCTTCATAGGAAACTTCACCAGGGGAAAATGCCTGAATCAGATGAAATGCCTTATTTGTATTGTGCGGATCTCTGCAGTCATGTGTATGATCCAAAGTGTATTTAAAGTCAAGAACGGCTGTTTCGGGAGAGCAGGCAA
The DNA here is from genome assembly GCF_018917985.1 of Blautia sp. MSJ-36. Classification (NCBI taxonomy): domain Bacteria; kingdom Bacillati; phylum Bacillota; class Clostridia; order Lachnospirales; family Lachnospiraceae; genus Blautia; species Blautia sp. MSJ-36. Next base: position 70,724 of record NZ_JAHLPQ010000016.1, read on the forward strand.
AGGAAGAAATATATAGATTCTGGTCAGTTTTATCTGGATTGCAGATGTATTCTATTGCTTTATTAACGGTTGTTTTGATACCATGGATTTTTGTAACTGCCATATTTTTTCCATTAACTCCTTTATATCGTCCAGGTCCTTTGGGTAAACTGTATTGGTACTGTTTATACGATGGGTGATCTGATTCAAATTGCTGCTGATATTGCCCAACAGGGTATTCATTTTTCGGATATGAGAGTAGTCTACTTCATATACAAATCCATATAAGGTAAGCGCTTAATTCTTGGGTAACTATACATTTGCCGTTTTGTAGTTCATAATGATTGATAGTAAATAGTTTTTTACTCCACTTCGTAGATAGGAAGTGGTCAATTACTATACTTGGAG
>NZ_JAHLPQ010000017.1:0-64589 GCF_018917985.1 Blautia sp. MSJ-36
TGCGAGAGACACCTTCTTTCGTAAATGTTGCAAATGTTTGTTTTGGCACTTTCATTATACAACACATGGAATCGAGGTGTCTTTCTTTTATGCAAAATCACGAACTTGCTCATTTATAGTAATAAGAAGGACTGCCACCACAGACAGTCCCTCGATCATAAATTCATTATTAATATTCATTATAATTCAATCGTAATTAATCAAAAATTTTTATATCAGATCAATCAGGTTGCAAACACATCTCTTTATATCTTCTTTCTTCTCGTAGTGTTCCTGTTCTTCCAGATCTTTTTCCATATCTGCAACATCCAGATCGTAACTCAGTCCATCCAGAATCTTATATAAAGCATACGCGTCCATCTGTTCCGCAAGAACCTTACATACACGCTTACGGTCTGTCTCCGTAAATTCATCCCAACGGTTCACCATATCCTTAAAGATTTCATCGGTGGCCATCTCAAGATCAAAGTATTTGTCTGCAATTTCATCCATAGTCATTAATTTGTTTGTCATTATTCTATTCTCCTTTAATTCTTATATAAAATCTGTAAAATTATCAGTTAAAATCTATGTAAAAAAATCAGTCCTACAATCCCAAAATCAGGAAAACCTGCTGCCGAAAGATTCCTGTATGTGCCGGGGAACCTGATCCATCGTCCGTGACCAGAATCCTCCATTACCAAGCAGCCCTCCATCCTCAGCATAGTTATAAATAGTCTGTGTATCTCTTCCAGAAGGAGAATATCTGTGCCCGGTATTCAGCCGGATCTCCCCGGAAGATACAGAACCTCCGCCAGAAAACTCACTCTCAGGAGACATACGCAATGTCCCGGTACGTGTATATCTTCCTTCTGAAGAACTGTAAAACTGATCTGTATTCATAAATAAATCATCCATAGAAGCGTCAATTACTTCTGCTGTAGCTTCCGCAACCTCCTGTTGAAGTGCCAAAACCAAACCACTCCAAGACGTAAATGTGTTACCCATAGTGGCAATACCTCCAATCATATGTAAAAACAAAAACCTGATCCATTATGCTGCATCACCCGGATTAGAGTCAGAAATATCCGTATTATCCTGATTAATAGGAACAATAGTATCAGAATCCTTCGTATCTGAAGGATCTGTAATATCTGTAGAAACCAGATCAGCAGAAGAATCAGTCAATCCAGAATCCTCAAGCTTGATCCCACAAACATAAGCACAAGCTTTTTTAACAGGAATCTCACTACATCTATAGAAACCACCAGTAAATTCCTTAACCATAGAATCGTAAATCTCTTCATTACTAAGATCATGATTCTTAATATGCTTTGCATAAGTTTTTTGAATGATATCCGGCATAGAATCATCAGATACAATTCCCTTATATTCCAGCATTAATTCTGAAGGCAAGCGCAAGCGCGCAGCGTCAGCGGAGTTACCAGGAGCGTTAGCGACCATATCAAGCGAAGCGTCCGAAGCGTCAGCGTCCATGTTGACCGTAACGGTGTTCCGGCTACCTACGGAGTGGTACTGGTACCGTTCGGTACTATTAATATTATTATTAGTATTATAATTATAATTAGTATTAGTACCTGTACCGTACTGCCCGTCAGTGCTTGATTCTGGCACGTTTTCATACTCACTTTCGCTCTCATCTGTGACGGTACTGCCATCAGGTTTGTACTCAGTACCGCCTATGATAATGTTAAAGTCAAACACCTCTTTGTACTTGCCTTCCCTAAAGTTTTTCAATGCGGTACTAACGGTACTCTTACTACAGTGTACCGCCGATGCGATCTTACTTTGTGATATGCCCGGGTTGTCACGTACCAGTTCGATGATTGCCTTGGTACGCTCTGTATTTTCTCCGAAACCTCTGGATCTTCTCTTCTGTGATGAATCAATCGTTTCCAGAAGAGTTTCACCAATTAATAGCATAAGCTCATCATCCGTGATAGGCTTCTGATCTAAACCATAATCTATGATTGCCTCATAATAATCTGCTGCCATTTTATCTCCATATTTCTCACGGATTCTTTTACCTTGTGTACGGTATGTATTGAAAAATGTGAAGCATTTGCTTCTATCAAACTGCTTATTATCACTCATAATGATTCTTTCCTCCGACTCTCTTTTTATTCCTACTTATTCCGTATGTTATCTTTGTTTTTGATATGTTCATTTAACGCAGCGCATAATTCTGGTGTTGCTTCAAATATGAACACATTCAGGTTTGGCATACATCTGTTTGGTCTTATATTTATAACCGGGAACCCTTCATTCCTTAACATCCACGCAATCCTCTGGCTACGTACTGCCTTTGTTTTGCATTGAGTTTTCTGCTCTTTCTGATTTTTCATTGTTTTTACCTCTGCTTTCTGATTATTTCATTTTTTTCAGCTTTTTCATGTCATTCTGCACTAATGCCAGGATGTAATCCTTTAATGTCATGTTACGTAATGCAGAAAACATCTTGATTTCTCTGTGGAGATCTTGGTCAACCTCTATAGAGATTCTTCTTTTCTTACTCTCTTCTGCCATGATTTTCACTCTCCTTTCTGCACATATTGTTCTAATCTATGGTAAAAGTTATTTCCCTCATATAGCACACAAAACTGCATTGCCCGAAAAGCCTTATTTTATCAGGGTTTCAGGCCAATATTTTTTTCGAATTTCTGCATTTTTGTTCATATGAACTTTTGCTTCCCTCATATACCGGACGCTAAACGATCTGCAAAAAAGCCAGTAACCACAAGGGTTAAATGAAGAAAAAAATATTGAAAGCGTGTAAATTCCGCCGGGAAATCAAAAGTTGATTCCCTCATATACCGGACGAATTTACATCTGCGATATTCCTTGTCTTTTAAGGTTTTTTCAGTGATATTTTTTTTGAAACCGTGTCGATTTGCTCTGAAAAGTTTTTTCTCTCATATAGCGGAGTAAATTGCACTTCTGATTTTTCCTTATTCTACAATGCTTTTCTGAGAATATTTTTCCAGATATTCTTACTTTTTCTGGTTCAAAAGTTCAACATCCCTCATATAGCACACGCTAAACGATCTTTAATTTTTGGTATTTTATATGGAATTTTTTATGATTTTTTTTCTGAATCCGTGTAAATCTGATCTCAAAAGTTATTTCCCTCATATAGCACACGAATTTGCAACTCGAATTTTTAGTATTTTATATGGATTTTTTAGCGATATTTTTTTTTAATTGGTGCATTTTTCGACCACAAAAGTTCATTCCCTCATATAGCGGACGAATTTGCAATCACGATATTCCGCATAAACAAAGGACTTTCTGCTGATTTTCCAGAAAAATTTCTGCCAAATTGGTGCATTTTTATCCAACCCAGCTCCCCTGACACCCACTCCCAACTCACCCTTCGCAGCATCCCGACCTTACCCGTCACAGTGGCCTTCAGAGCGTCTGACAGCTCGTACAGAGCATCCTGTACACTTCTCCGAACAAGTCTCCATACAGCACCTCTGATCTGTTCCTGGCTGTGTACGTGAGCTATAGTCCTATACTCTGATTCATTCATAAAGTCATTGAATATTTCGGTCTGATTTTTTTATATAAGGAAGCTTCTCTGTTTTTCTCCGATCACGGCGTAGATACTTAATATGACTGACGCTGCATATCTCTGGCTTTCTCTGGTGAATTATGCGGTCACGGTGGTTGTGAGAGATGTTGGGGAAGCGGATAAAGGGGGCGTTGAAATGACTACCCCCGGTTCGTGTGAAAGTAGCTAACACCCTCGGGTACCAAAACGGTAGTCGAGATATTAACCGCCATGTTGATTCAGAGGATAAAACACTCACCCCGTTTCAGGGTGGGTGCTCTACAGGAATTCAAGATACAATAATTATCAACGAATCCTCTCTATCTTCTCTCATTCCACTGCTGCCGATCTGTCTCTCTGCCCTCCGTCCGAACCGCCTCTGATCCGCACCTTACCCCACCCTCATTCTCACCCTGATCTGCTGACTGTAGCTCACCTGATAGCTCTGGAATCCATCCTAACTGATCCGGTGGAGAAGTTATCGTCTGACATAGAACCCGGCTTACAGGTCTATAGGACGCTCACAGGGCAGCACTTATTTACAGATCAGAAAACACTGCTGCACTCTCAAATTTTTCTGCTCGTTTTTTTGAATCGAGTTTCTTCCTATATAATGTAATCATTCTGTAAAGTTGGAAGCACCCCCGGAGACGGTCGGACATAAAAAAAGAACGTACAAGATCTGTGTCTCTCATACGTTCTGTGAACATCAAAATTATTTTTTCTTCTCTTCTTTAGATTCTGATTCGCGTATTTTAGCAAGTGCCTTTTCTCTTGCTTTTTCTTTTGCAATCCTCTCGTTCCGCTTCTTTATGAACTCTATTATTTCTTCATCGTCAGCATATGCCTCTTCAATCTGAGTTCTCAGTTGCTCCATCTTTTCTTTATATTCCTGCATTAATATCATTTTCTTAAGCATCTGTCTGAAGTAATTGAGCAATATCAACTTTTCCACAGGGGCCAGCTTTTGACTATATTCTTTCAGATCCAGGCATCTTCTTCGTACTGACTGATAAATGGATTCCACCACAACTCTGCGGAACTTTCTTTGCAACTGCCACTTTTTGTTAGCGTTCTTCTTAAAGGTCATGATATAATCCATGTTAATCTCTATCCGGTTATATCTTCTAACTCCATACAAGTCTTTCTCTTCAATAAATCTGTCCGTGATTGCGTCTGTGATTTCAAAATATAGTCCTCTCTTAATTGCCTGAATCTCAGATCTACACTCATACTCTCGTAAACATTCTCCCATGTATTCCTGATAAATCGGCATCAATTCATTGGCTGGCATCAGAATCGTGTTCTGGCTATTCAAATGTCTGAGTATTCCTTTAGGTAATGTATTCTTCTCACAGCCAAGAAGTCTGCATAATCTTGTAACTGTTGCTGATCTCGCTGCGCTCAGACATATATCTTGAAAAAGATTCTTTATCTTGTTAACTCTAGGGTTCCAGAAATCACCATAAAAAACTCCTGAGAAATATCCGTATATATCGAACCCAAACTCTTTATACAGCAGAGCATTTGATACATAGATTTCATTCATGATTCCTCGTTCAAAATAATAATTCCGCTGTACACCTCCTACCAGAATATACTTGAAAAGATACTCAAATTCATCCAGTGGAAAACTGCTCGCTGTGCCATTATTTTTTCTTCCATCTGAGATTACAGGTTCTTTCAGTTGTTCCGTAAAGATGTAACTCTTTTTAGGTTTGTGTGTCTTTTTGTTCTCTGGATGATAAAATTTATAGGATTCTTCTAAGACTTTAATCTGCTTTATCTTCTGTGCTCCCGAAGATACATTCCATCCAAGTTCTCTGCAAATTTCCTGATATGTATACTCATGATTTAACTCCAACATATTTTCTCCTGTTTTTGTATGAATTGTATATGTATATACGTTCGCAAGCTCACTCTCCATTTCGCAGCAAGCTGCTCAATAATTGCATTAATTATACTATTAAATTTATGTATAATGTATATCAGAGATTTCCAAAATTGTCAACTTCATGCCCTATATAATAACCTATATCTATATATGGGCATGATTCTGACAAAATTGGAAAGTTGAAATATTGCGTTCTCTTATTGAAAAATCGACATAACGTATAGTAATCTCTAGTATATATCGGAACTATATGTTCTCACCCACATTCTGTCCTACAACATATCCGCCAGTTTTCCGAATACTCTTCAGGATCTTCTTGACTTCTTTCTTGAACTCCTTAGCCTTCGGTTTCCGGGACTGCATGAGAACCTCGTAGAGACCGTCTTCGGTAAGAAACCATGCTTCAGTTTTATAATTTGAACCGTTCGGAATAATTTTCCGAGTGGTTTTTTCATCTTCATCCACATTAGCAAGCATTTTATTTACAGAAGAAACATTATAATCAATCCACTCTGCAACATCTCGTGCCAGGAACAGCGGATCTTCCGGTGTACCAAATACACGGATGCGCTTGTCAAGGAAGGATTCCCGACCGTATTCCCATTTTGGGAAGTCGGTAAATATTCGTATATTGCACTTTCATTCTGCATATGCTATAATGCCAATAGGCAAAAAAGATATGACAATGTTCCATGTGAACAAAGAACGAACCCCCGGATGTATTAGTGGTACATTCGGGGGTTCTTCTCTTTTAATTTCAGTGGTTGAGCATCCACTAGGCTATTCGTTGTCCTTATCGTGCCTGTCTAACCATTTGCAGATGAGATGGCAAGTAACACCTGCCGCAACAGTCACTAAAAAAGATATGACTAATTCCATGCGTTCACCTCCTCCCGTTGCCGGGTTTCGGTTGGACAACATGGTTAGTATAACACAGAATATACGTTCTGAGAATGCTAGAATTGAGAATATGTGTGTTCTGTTATGTGCATTTTGGGGCTTTCATTTTTCAGGTCAGTATAAAAACATACCACATCCCGGTAATACACAAAATAACAAGCCCCTTCTAAGTTGAAAGCACCCCCTGTCACCTGCTGCCCCTCTCCCCTCCTGCTGATCTGGTTCCGTCTGATCCGGTTCCGGTTCTCTTGCTACTCTCTGATCTTTCTTAAATAAAAATCATCTCAGGCAGTCCCATAGCTATAGAATAAAGCGTTTCTGTCCTTCAGTCCGTCCCCCTGTAAAAGCACTGTATTTCCTGCAACTGTAGCCCCTAAAGACTGATAAACAAGCCTTTTCTTGCGCTTTCTGCTCTGCTGTGATCTCTGTACCTGCTGCCTGATCCTGCACCGGAAAAGCACTTGTTTTCCTACTGTTCTGTATTGCGTCTATGTTGCTGCTCTATGGTGAGTATATCGAACTGTAACGGCTCTGAGATCATCCGGCCTGTACTTGTTTGACTGCATCCGGTAACGTCCGTTCCTGCTCTATCAGCTCTCATAAAGTCCTTAACTGTGAGGTAAGTCTGATTTGCTGCACCTGTAATCTTGTGGCCTGCTCCGGTGGCTCTCCTGCTGCCTGATCTGGTGGCCTGTGTGTGATCTGCTGCAAGCTCCCTGTACCTGCTACAAGCTTTCTTTGTATCAGGTTCCGGTCTGCTGTGGCTCTCTGGCTTCTCTTCTTTCTTCTTTGCTTCTTCTGCTGTCTGTTGGCTTCTCTGTGCTCTCTGATCCTCTCAAAGCTCTTTAAGCCTTATATGCTATGCTCTTTTAGATATAAGCTTGTGACCTTCTCTATAGCTCTGATCCCTGTGATCTGGTGTCCTGTATTCCTTATACTATCCCTGTGCTTTCTATGGCTCCTGTGGTTTGTTGTCAACTTTGCCAACTTCGTTATATTCTTAACAGTGTATAGAAACATCTTACAAGCCTTGTGCTTTTCTCAGTCTGGAAGTGTAACCTGCTGCCGATCCAAAACCAAACCGGAACACAAACCACACCGGAGATCAGGAACGCAGCCAGACACAACCAAACGGAATACAACGAACTAAAAAAGGAGGATCACTGCTGACCCTCCTGTTTCTATTACTCTGCCATTATGTAATTAACTGCTTTTTCTGCCTTGCTGCTTGCTGATACTATAAACTTGTTGTCGTTCCTGAGAACCTTCAACCAACTCTGGATATACGCTGCACTGTTACGGAATGTCTTAGGCGTTTCAATTCCTAACATATTCATGAGGGACGCGCTTCCGATCTCTGCAACCAACTCTTCCTTGCTGTAAGTCTCTGATCCGAAAGCTGCAACTGCTCCGGTCTGTAATCTGTTTAATCTGTTCTTGTGTCCGGTGCTGTGTGTCAGCTCATGAAATGTTGTGCTGTAATATTCGTTAATGTTCTTATACTGCTGTTTCATTGGAACCACAACTCTGTCAAATGACGGGCTGTAATATGCCTGATTGCTTGCACACTCTTCGAAATCAATGTTTTCTCTTTTCACATAATCAGCTATTACTCTGTCCGCTTCTTCGATCGGTTTCACCTCTTCAAAAGGTTTCGCTAGTGGCTCAACACCTTCAACCTGTGAAATATGAAATACATTGTAATATCTCAGCATTGGGATCTTCCTGATTTCTTTTTCTCCGGTGTCTTTGTCTGTCTCTTCTTTTTCTAATATCTTCCAGAAAACAACGATCTCTGATTTCTCACCTTTACGAACATGTCCGCCAAGGTCAGCCCACTGTTTAAATGTTGCATATTCTCCGGTATGAAGCAGAAGCATCTGATTGATAAGGCTGTAAGGTTTCTTGCTGATCCGGTTAAATGCTCCGGTCTGTGTTCCTGTCCACGGTTTCTCCCATGGGATGTTACCTTTTTCAAGCTCTGCAATGATTCTTGCTGTTACCATTTCATAAACATTTGCTTTTCCTGCTACCATAATCTTTTTTCCTCCATATAGAAAGTGTTTTCTTTTTGTGTTCCGTGTTGCTTTGTTTTTTCTTGTGTTTCTTTGTTCTGTTTGATTATGGCTTTATTATATTTTATGGGTACCCATATTTCAAGACGTAATAATATATAAAAATGGTACCCATATTTTGTTTATTTTTATGGGTACCATACAATTATTGTTTTTCACGCTCAATTTTTTCGTCTATAGCTTCATTAATAAAAGCATTTAAGCTTTTGCCTGTACTTGCTACGAATTTTTTTATTTCTTCTTTCTTACCTTTTGGAACTCTTACTCTTAAATCTTCATATTTTGTTTTCCGATATTCTTCTAATGTCACTCTCTGACCGTCAATAATATACGGCTTCTTTTCTTCTGGCACTATGTCACCTCCGCAACTCTTACTTAAAATTTGTTTTCTTATTATAACACAGCAACGGGGAATTGTACAGTTTAGTGGTACCCATACATTTTGCACAAAATTTCGCCTTTTAATGGTACCCATATTTAGTAAATATTCCGTCTTGTTTTATGGGTACCCATATCATATAATAAACTCAACAACAAAACAACAGCAACACACAAGCAACCGGATAGCCGAAAGCTTCCAATACTTGAATCCATATACCTGTGATGCTTCGCAATGGTCAAGCAAATAGTCAGGAAGATGATTCAAGGGTTGCAACATAAGAGATCAATTCACAGGAGGATAAACATATGTGTAGAACAATGAACGAACTTGAGAAGGTTGTAGCTGATTACAGAGGACTAAAAGCTATGAAAGAACAGCTTGACGAAGAATTAAAAGCTGTGGAACGTGAGATCATCGGTTATCTGGATTCCAATGAGAAGCTTTCCGAAACTGGTAACGACTTCGCAGTAAAGATTTCCACCTGTGAACGCCGTACAGTTGATACCAAACGACTTGAGGCAGATCTCGGCAGCCTTGCAGAGTATCAGAGAGTTAGCCAGTACCGCAGATTATACGTTAAATAAGAAGCTGATCCTTCCGGTGGAGGTTAACCGGAGAAAGGTGAGAACATGAAACTTAAAGATTTAATCTTTGAAAGAATCGAACATTATGATCCTTATAATTCAAGAGCCAAAAATAATGGCATGGTATCAGAATGGGTTGCAAGAAATGAGTGGGGAAATGCAGTGGCTTTCGGTGATACTAAAGCTGAATGTGTACAGGATGCACGAAGATATGTAGCTATCCAGAATATTTGATTAACAAGTGGTCGCAGCCACTATAAATAGGGCTTTAAGCTGTGAGCGTTGACCGTCACAACGGCGGTCAGGTAGTCAGAGAACAAGGAGGACAAGAGCATGTTATACAGAGTATCTTTTAACGCTTCAAATGCCAGTTATTCCAGATGCTTTACAGACAGATCGAAAGCTGAGAAGTTTTACAATGATCTTCTTCATTCCGGTATCTACAGGAACATTTCTTTTCAGGAAGGATGATCTTACCGCTGACCTATCGGCGTTACGGGGGCTTCTATCAAACTGTTTATTGCTGTGCTATCGGCATGACGGGCAAAGCTATATTTTTCCTTCGATTTTCAAGGGGTAAAATTTTACCCCTTGAGGATCACAAGAAAATCACATCATTTCACAGGAGGACAAAACCATGAAACACACTGATCCACAGCCACAGCGACTTATGACTTATAGCCAGTGGTGCACAATCTTTAAGTACCGTCTGAAAAAGTACATACGAAGAAAGCTGTACAACGGCTTACAGTGGCTGCTGTTCATCCTTTTCATGGTCGGGATTCCTTATGGAATGATCGTACACTGGCTGTTTTTCGGCTATTAATCACAGATCAAGGAGGTTTTCACTATGACACACGGCACAAGAATAGACATCAATGCCATTAAAAGCGTATTGACACGTTGGATCACAGAGGGACACATCACACCGCTGGCAGCGTTCAATCGCTTTTGGGGCTACACATTCCACCTAATGCAAGAGGACGAGATCACTAATGATGAATACAATCAGGTACAGCTTGAGTACCTTCAGGAGATCATCGATCGTTTTCTCCCTGGCACCACATATCCGCAGGACGTTATTCCAACATTGGAAGCTATGGAGCCACTGCACAGATGGGACACTCTGTTGAATTTTATCTTCAATGAGATACCTGTGCAATACGACATTGAAGATCAGGAAGGAGAACACAAATCATGAAGATCAACATTCAGGCAACTGTTACATTTTACAAGGTGATCGTTCTCTCTGTAGGCTTATGCGAATCAGAGATCATGAACGAACGGCACTTTGCAGATTATGTAAGTGCAGCAGCTTATAAGGCAGCAGTCACCAAGAACGGACTTGTTGCAGTTATTGTGGAGGTGTAGATCATGAGCTGGATGTATTACAACAAAGAAACTGAAGAAACCTGTCTCCGTGGCTACATTTCAGAACTTTCCTGCTTCCATGCTGTAGTCATGGCGGAGCAAACATGGAAGATCATCAGTAAGACCAGTACAAAGTCCGGCAGCAGCAAGACCAGACAGAAACAGTTCTTTGAGGATCTTACTACTCTTCTGAATGCTCAGGAGGAAAAGCGTCCGGTTATGGAACATCAGAACGACTATATCCTGCACATTGAACTTTCCGCAGACGAAACCAATGCAGTTATCGGCTTGCAGAGAAAAGGTAACTATGAGTTTGTTTTCAGGAATGAGATCATTTCTCTTAAGAAAATCGGCAATCAGAATAAATAATCAGGAGGTACTACACTATGAGTTGGAAACACTACGATCCTAAAACCAAAATCTGTGAATACAGAAGCCTGCCCCGTGTACTTTGTGACTTTGATACCGTAGTCATGGACGAAGATACATGGAACGCTATTAAAAAAGCATCTCTTCCGACATTTCTGGATAACCTTAAAAAGCTTCTGGACAGCTACTCAGATGAAGAATTTATGCTGACAATCAGATACTTTTACATCCTGCACATTGATCTTGCAGAAGCTTCCAATACTGCACTGGTCAGTTTGCAGAGAAACCGTGGCTATGAATTTGTCTTTAAAGATATTTCTGTTTCATTTGCAGAAGAGAAAAAGGAGGTATAACACTATGGGATGGATACATTACAATACAGAAGCTGGACGTTGTGAAGCTTGCGTAACTTTACCAAGCGAACTTGAAGGTTTTCATGTTGTCATGAAGGATCACACATGGTATGACGTAATCCGTAATCCCTACGAACGCCAGCACCGTGTAAATAAATTTCTGGATGGTCTGAAGGATCTTCTTGATACACTTGCTGAAAAGGAACCGGATATCTATTATCACAAAGCCTACATCCTGCATATTGATCTTACAGAGGATGAAAAAACAGCTCTTGTGAGTATACAGAGAACTCGTGCTTACGCTTTCATCTGTAAAAACATTCCGATTCCATTTGTATAATCTTCTCTCCTGCTGCCGGGTTCACTCTCTGGCAGCAGGATTTCCAAGGCAATAGAATCCATCAGAAAGGCGGTATCAATTATGAGGAACTACGTACTTGCGGAAAACAGACCTTATACAGTTTGTCCCATCTGGAAAAAAGATCTCAGAAAGCTGATGATTGATTTCTGTATACCGGAGCCAACCATTGACCAGATCATTTCTCAGGCTGAACAGGAAGCGAAGCCAACAGAAACAGCTCGACAGGTTTATAACCGTGCATGGCAGAAATTCCGTAAACATCTGCTGACAAATTAGTGGTAAAAGTAAGGTAGTATGCAAAAAGTAGTAAAACCATTACCATTTCAGGCTCCAAGGCAGTCTTATTACAGTGTCATTTTAAGGGAGCCTTAAATTTACTACAGGAAGGGAACATCATGAACAGATATTTTGGTTACGCAAGAATCAGCACACCACAACAAAGCATTGAAAGGCAGATCAGGAATATCCTTGCTGCATATCCACAGTCTGAGATCATTCGAGAAGTTTTTACCGGAACGAAATTTCAGGGACGAAGAGAATTTGAAAAGCTCCTGAAGAAGCTCAACGCAGGTGATACCATTATCTTTGATTCTGTTTCCAGAATGTCCCGTGATGCAGAAGAAGGTTTTACCATGTATGAGGATCTTTTCAGCAAAGGAATTAATCTTGTATTCCTGAAGGAACCACACATAAACACAGAAACCTATAAAAGTGCGCTGCAAGGTGGCATCCCAGCCACAGGCACAGATATTGACTGTATTCTGGAAGGGATCAATAAATATTTGCTCCTGCTTGCCAAGGAACAAATCAGGCTTGCTTTTGAACAGTCAGAAAAAGAGGTTCAGGATCTCAGGCAGCGTACCAAAGAAGGAATGCAGACCGCAAGGCTTTCCGGTAAACAGATCGGACAGACTTCCGGTTCAAAGCTTGTAACAAAGAAATCCATTGCAGCAAAAGAAATTATCCTGAAGCATAACAAAACGTTCGGCGGATCACTCAACGATCTGGAAACTATTACTCAGGCTGGGATCACAAGAAAGACATTCTATAAATATAAGAAGGAACTGCTCTCTGAGATGATAGAGCAAACGAATCAGCGTTGAATGTTTTGCTGCAATCCGTTATAATGAGAGCAGGAACCTTACTTATTAAGAAGGGAGTGTGAAATATGGACTGGGATCTTAAAATAACAGACATGGCAGGAGCCACACCGGAGCATTCTGCTGTAATCGTAAATTTCGTTGCAGCAGTCAGACATCAGTTGAGGAACAGTACTTGCTATGTATACTCTGATAATGTTCAATACCGTTTCAAAGACGAAGAAGGTAACAACAAGATTGTTATTCCTGATGCTTCCATTAATTGTCGTACAAAATCAAGACGAGGTAATACATTTACAGATGCACCACGTTTTGTTATGGAAGTTCTCTCACCTTCAACAGAAAATTATGATCGTACTGAAAAAATGCAGCTCTATTGTCAGCAGGAAATCGAGGAATACTGGATTGTTGACTGGCGAAAAAAAACTGTTGAAATCTACGAATTGGACTATGATGGAGAGATTCCGAAATACTATCTCTGGAAAACTATCACAGAAAAAAATAAAGACGAGCTGCATCTGATCCACTTTCCCAATATCAAGATTACTTTTGACGAGTTGTTCGAGGAAATTGATTATTAACGGTTATAGCACTGACCATTTTTAGTTTGTTAAGTTTTTAACATAGTCATGTGCTGACTATGCTCCAAAATTAACGCTTTTCTGAAAAATAAAAGTTGGCGTAAACCCTTGTTCTATATAGGGAATCGCCAACTTTTTTATTGTGTCTCTGTTGAAATTCTAAATTGCTACAGGCTGCATATGGAATAACGCTGGATCATACTGATCCGTCCTGATTGTAAAAGGATAATGTAATCCGGTCTGAAAAAGCTTTTATCTGGCAGCAGGAATTGTTTACAGCGAGGAATAATACTGTAATCTTCTGCTATAATGACAGCGCAGATTATTGGTTATCGTACTCATATTCTGTGGATGTATACATATGAACGCTTGCTCATATGTTAAGAGTTTGTCAATCTCACCAATCCATCACCAACCAGGCACATCTCATTCCGCTCACCTAGCACATCCACCACAGCCCCGATTCAACAATATTCATCTCGGATTCTTCTATCTTCCAGTCCTCAGATTTTACTCCAACCGTCCGACCCGATCCAGCATCTCACCACCACAACTCGGTCCCTGATCCACCGCAGCTCTATCTCACACTCAACACAACCATTCTCCTAGATCTGATCTACACTTTCTACAGATCCGACCTTCTTTTCATCCTCTCTGAATCGCCCTCACCGAAGCAACAACAGCTGCACGATAACTCAAGCTTAATCCAACCTGCTGCCGTTTGCTCTTTCCGGTGATTTTCGGGTCGATTCTGCGTAATTTCTATGATTGAATTTTGCATCACTCAGAACGAATAAACAGAGTGTTTCTACGGATCTTCCGATAGATTACATGATAAAAATTTTGAGTGTGATAATCGAAATAATCTGTGTGATTGTTGGGGGATTATCCATTACATTTCGATAATCGCAGCATGTAACCAAGGAAGTGTAATGGATGCACCGCTTACAGCTTCATAGCTGTATGTACCTAAATCCGATCCATAAACAGTTACAATATCATCATCCAGAAGTCTATATCCTAACAGATCTTTATCATAGGTCACAAATACTACAGTATTGTAATCAGAGTTCATGGCAATTCGAGCATAACATGTGTCTCCGCTAACATCTGCCTGTAAAACTTTACCTTTGATTTTTACTTTCTGCCCTTTATAAGTATCTGGATTTCTGGCAAGCTGATCGTATGTATAATCTGAGCTATACTCAGCTTTTGATCCTTCAGCTTTAACAGCTTCCTGTACTTGCTCTACAATATTAAGTGACTGTAATAATTCGTCTGTTACAAGTCCATTTACAGTGATTCCCTTATCTGTCTGATACTTTGTTATAGCTTCTGTTGTTTTACCACCTGGCACACCATCTGGATTTCCACAATTATAACCTACATTATTCAATGTCTGCTGTACAATTCTAACCGTAGTAGCATCTTTATACTCTACTACTGGCTGAGTAGCAGGGGCTTCTGCTTCAGTAGCAGGTTCCGGCGTTGTTGCTTCTGGTGTTGGTGTTGCTTCTGTTGGTTTTGGCGTTGGTGTCTCTTTTGATTTTTTCTGTTCTTTTTTCTTTTCTTCTTTTTCCTGTTTAGTTTTTTCTTTCTCAAGTTTCTTTACTTTTTCTTCCAGCTCTTTTTTCTCATTTTCTAGCTTTTTGTTCTTTTCCTCTAACTCTTTTGTATTATCTTCCAATGCGGACAATCTCGCTTCAATATCTGAAGTATTATCCTTTTCTTCCTCATCAGAATCTGTTTCAACATTTTCAGAATCATCTGTTTCTGTCATATCATTATTATCTTCGCTTTCACTGTTTTCAGATTCAGTCGTATCATTATCTTCATCCGCAAGAGATTTAAAAGCTTCTCTCTTAATAGTCACATTTTTTTCAAATAAGCTTGTTCCATCATTTAATGTTCCTTTTACAGTAAAAGTCATCTCTTTAAAATCTGTTAAACCGGCTGTCTGCAAAGTCTCTAATTCAATTCTCCAAGATGTCCATGCCCACTCTCCTGCCTTATATTCTCCAGAATTGGGCTGTAATTCCAATGCTGAACCGTCTACCTTCACGTTGTCAAAAGTAATTGTAAAAATATTAGGATAATTATTTTCCAAATTAATTGTAAACTGAGCATCTGAAGCATCCTTTGTATATGTACAATCACCAAAATCAGCAGATAATTTCTTATCTTTGTATAACACCATGTCTGCTCCATTTTTTGATATTGTAATATCGTCATTCTCATTTTTTTCACTTGCTTCTTTTTTACTATCTGCCGCAAAACTTGTAATTGGCATACTTACTGACAGTGCTGAAACCATACATATCATTAATACTTGTTTTACAATTCTGTTCTTCATATCCGTTTCCTCCACATTCTTCAGTATATAAAAAAGACATTCCTCACATCAAAGAAAGAACGCCTTAATTATTCATATCACTACATATCAAATTCACATCACACAACTGGCTATCTTACTTCTGCTTAGACCCTATAGTTTTGCGCCACCGGATTTCTCCGGTTTTGCCCGTATTCAGTTTTACATGCATTTCACAAGATTTTCACATAGTTTTCACATTTCTCATTATACTCTTTCACAATTCAAAATGCACTAACCAATTCTGCCTGTTATTCTTTTCAACATATTGCACAATTAAGATTGCCGGGAATACATTATTCTGCTGCCATTAATCCTTCTCTCTGCAAACGTTCTTTAAGCTGCTGCCAACCTCGTTTGTCCCCTTCTGGATCTTTCGGTATATCAGGAATTTCACACTCTTCATACTCTGGAAATGACGGCTCGGCAAAATCACTAAACCATCCTTCAGCAATCAGCACTTGCAGCAGTCCTTCTCTTATCTCAGGATCATCCAAGTAACTCTTATCCATCCTCTCTCCTTCCACCACATCTCTCTACATATAATACTGATTCCGTGGTCAGTTTTCTCTTCATTTTTAATTTTAGAGTTTATTACTCTAAATGTCAATAGAGTTTATTACTCTAGGATAGAATAAGAAAAACATCCCGGAGGTGTCTGCATGAATTATCTGGCTCGGATTCGCAATCTTCGGGAAGATCATGATTATACTCAGACTTACGTTGCTTCTGTCCTGAATGTCGGGCAGCGAACATATGCTGATTATGAACTGGGGAAAACTCGTATTCCTCTGGATTCCATGATTAAGCTGGCGAAACTGTATAACGTAGATATGAATTATATCTGTGATCTGACCGATTGTAAGAACGTATTTCCATCAAAGAAGTAAAGCACTGTTCAGTTTTATATGCTGTCAGTGCTTTTTTACTATCAGATTATAGCATATTTCAGTTAATTGTATTGTAAATCGGTAATATTCTGAATTTATTTTTTTGTGTAAAAAAAGATACACTATACTTGTGTATCAAACGATCACTTTATCTTTACTTTTGGTTGCCGTACTGGGAACCGGTGTTCTTCTATATGACATGGCTTAATAATTCTCAACGTGGCATATCACGAGCGCAATATACACTACTATCTTCACGAGCACAAAGATAAAATACGTTTACTGATTATTTTCCAAGACTTTGTAAGGTACGCTTACAGCACATTTCTTCTGTAATCGCTTTAACCATAGCACCGTTGATTGGAGTTGTAAAGAAAATTTATATATTTCAGCAATTAGTCTAAAAATGAATCGTAAATTTCGGTAATTATTGCCAAATGCCAAAGATGGGGTTTTATGTACTTTAGCTCATTTTGTTCTAGGGGGTAAAATTTTATCCTCTTAATCTTCAAAAAATTCCTCATAGTCTACAGCAAATAATTTCTGCAATGCTTTAAGATCACTGGCTTTTATGTTTCTTCTGCCCGATTCAATATTAGCAAGGGTACTTCTGGACATACTGCTTCCCATCAACTGTAACTGACCTACGACTTCAGCCTGTGTCATGTTCTTTTTCATCCGTATGTTCTGGATATTTCTGCCTATTGGAACATCCTGTAAAATCCACTGCATAAGATATACTCCTGTGACTAATTAGTAACTTTTGTATTGAGTATATCTGGAAAACATGATATTATTGTCACTAGATAGAAACAATCGTATTGGAGAGGAATATAGCATTATGGATATCATAGATCAGCTTTACAACTCACATGTAAGTGCAGCCACACTGGACGCTCTGGACAAGTACCGTATACATAAGGATCAGGCTTTACATGGTTATCATGCTCTTAAAGAACAGCTGACAGACGATCAGGCTGCTGCTCTGGATCAGGTTATGGATGAGAACCTTAATCTTCTGGCAGACGAGTTGGAGCAGAATTTCAGAAACGGCTTCTGTCTTGGAGTAAAGATGATGTGTGAAGTGTTTGGAAAAGATATGTAAGTATGCTATAATTATAAAAAGCTGAGCTGTCGATTTGACGGTGCAGGTCAATGACCACACCGACCACCCCATCTTCTTCCGCTTCTCAGTGTGAGATCTTCAATCATCCAGAATTCGGAAATCTGCGCTGTATTGAGATTGATGGAGAGCCATGGTTTGTGGGTAAAGATGTAGCAACGGCGTTGGGATATAAGAATCCAAGACAGGGTATTGTTACCAATGTTGATGAAACAGATAAGGGAGTCCATTCAGTGGACACCCCCTCTGGAGTCCAGAAAATGACCATCATTAACGAATCCGGTCTCTACTCTCTTATCCTTAGCAGTAAACTTGAATCCGCGAAACGCTTCAAACGCTGGGTGACATCAGAAGTATTGCCGTGCATCAGAAAACATGGTGGATACTTAGAAAATTATTTTTGCCTTGTTCTCCTTCATCATTTGCAGTATTCTTATGGTATCAAGAATCATTGAAGGAGGAAACATCTATGAAAAAGAAGCTCAAAAAATCACTTATCATTCTTTTGTCTGTTATCATGATCTTCTCACTCCCGATCTCAGCATCAGCAGCCACCAGAAAAGACGTAACAAAAACATACCGCAAATCGGTTACTAAGATGTTAGAAGGATTTGACAGTTATTTTGCTTACTGTTGTGGTAGAAGGCAATATTTCAAATTCGATGATTACGCCAGAACAACCATGGTGACTATGAAAAATTACAATTTGTGGGAGAAAAATATTTCTTACGTAAAGAAAAAAATTCAGCCACAACTGAAGCTTTACTTCAATACTTCTACCGTAAAATTTACGAAATTTACAAAATATGGTATCCCTAGAAATCCTTCTTACTTGCTTTGTAATAAAAATGGTAAGATTGTTTATACTGGCGGTAACTGGGGCGAAGATTCTCCAAATGGTGTCGTAAAAAAGATCATAAAAACAGGTTCCAAGACATACGAAGTAACATATAATCTTTACTTTTATAATTGGATGACCAAGAAAAACTATGGGTATATGGGAACATACAAAATATATTTAAAAAAAGCCAATAACAAAAACGGCTTCATTATTACCAATATCAAACAAACTGTAAATAAAAAGAACTCTCTTTAGTCTTTTCACAGATGGGCAGATTCCTAAATTTGGGATCTGCTCTTTTTCGCCTTCTAATTCGTCCTATAAGCCATTTTTACTCTTCAGATGGAGAAACTCTCGTCTCATTACTTTCAATCCCTTTACAGAGCAAATACGTGCTCACAGGCCAGCTATATATACAAGTTCCGGGCAAAGATGTGAATAATGGATAAATGACAGATAAACGATACGAAAATTCTGTGTAAAAATTCAAAATAAAAAGTAAAAAAAGGCTCATGACTTGTCCATAAACTGTACTACTACAGCCTCGACTTATCATGAGCCTTGAAATTCGTCTCTCATATACTACGGCAGATGGGTTATTTGCTGAAAAGGTTCTATCGTATATGCAGGATTTTTTCTACGCCATTTTTTAATATTTTGACACCATTTTTACACCATTTTGGTGTCAAGTTACGTGAATTTATAACATGTTACATCAGATTTCAAACTTAAAGAATGGCTTAAATACGCGAAAAATCAGTATTTTAAACACTTTATTTTTCATTTAGGCAAATCTGTTAAAATGCCTAAATATTATTGGCATTTATTCTAAATAACATTAGTTATTTTTGTGCATACTTACTTCACGATGTTTATCCATATAAAAAACACCCTGGCAAAGGCAGAAATATCTTCCGCCCTGCTTCGGGTGTTTTTGATTTATCTTATTACTTTACTACGATATTGATGATCTTCTTCGGTACGTAAATCTCTTTGATGATATTTCCGGAAATCTTATCTGCAACTGCCTTCTTTCCTTCGGCAATCGCATCTTCTTTGGAGATTTCTGCCGGAATACTGATAACAGCCTTGGTCTTGCCGTTGATCTGAACCGGAACCTCGATCTCATCATCCTTCATAAGCTCCTCATCGTGAGCCGGCCACTGTGCATGGAAAATGGAATCCTCATGACCAAGCTTCTCCCAGATCTCCTCTGCAATATGAGGAACAAACGGTGCAAGAAGAATGGTAACTGTCTCGATGGTTTCTTTGTCAACAGCGCCGTCGTTCTGCTTTGCGATAGCGATCAGCTTGTTTGTGTATTCCATAAATCCGGACACTACGGTATTCAGGCTGAAGGCCTCAAGTCTGCTGGTGATATCGTATACCATCTTATGACGGGTCTTCTCCATCTCTTTGGTAGCCGGGATATCTTTCTCAATGCTGTCAAGAGCCAGATTCCAGAAACGTTTCAGGAATCTGGATACACCATCGATTCCTCTGTCATCCCATTCTGCATCCAGTTCCGGCGGTCCTACGAACAGCTCATACATACGTAAGGAATCACATCCGTAATCATTTACAAGATCATCCGGTGAAATAACATTTCCTTTGGATTTACTCATCTTGATTCCGTTTTTACCTGTAATCATACCCTGGTTGAACAGCTTGACAAACGGCTCATCGAAATCAATAGCTCCGATATCATACAGGAACTTGGTGTAGAATCTGGAGTACAGAAGATGAAGAACCGCATGCTCTACACCACCGATGTACATATCTACCGGCAGATACTTGTCTGCTTTCTCTTTGGATACCAGTTCGTTGTTGTTCTTGTTATCTACATAACGGAGGAAATACCAGGAAGATCCTGCCCACTGAGGCATGGTATTTGTCTCACGTTTTGCAGGTGCACCACAGCATGGGCATGTGGTATTTACCCACTCGTCGATGGCAGCAAGCGGTGACTCTCCGGTTCCTGTCGGCTGGTAGCTTTCTACCTCCGGAAGTCTTAACGGAAGCTGATCCTCCGGTACCGGTACCGCACCGCATTTCGGGCAGTGTACGATCGGGATCGGCTCACCCCAGTAACGCTGGCGGGAAAATACCCAGTCTCTCAGTTTGTAGTTGACAGTCTTACGTCCGATACCCAGCTTCTCGATGATATGCGGTGCTTCCTTCTTCAGTACGGAAGATTCCATTCCATTCCACTCACCGGAGTTGATCATTGTTCCGGAAGCCTCTGTGTAAGCTTCTGTCATGTTCTCGATCTCTTTGCCATCTTTAGCGATAACCTGGATGATCGGAATGTCAAATTTCTTGGCGAACTCAAAGTCACGGTCATCATGAGCCGGTACACACATGATGGCACCTGTACCATAATCTGCAAGTACATAGTCAGAAAGCCAGATCGGAAGTTTCTCTCCGTTCAGCGGATTGATCGCATAAGTACCTGTGAACACGCCTGTTTTCTCTTTATCCTGGAGACGGTCTACATTGGACTTCATGGAAGCATCAAAGATATATTTCTCTACGGCTTCTCTTGTCTCGTCTGTAGCAAGAGATTTCGCAAGCGCATGCTCCGGTGCAAGTACCATAAAGGTTGCTCCGTGAAGAGTATCCGGTCTTGTTGTATAGACGGTGATCTTCTCATCTCTTCCTTCAACCGGGAAATCTACCTCTGCACCGTAGGATTTACCGATCCAGTCTGTCTGCATCTTCTTAACTTTTTCCGGCCAGTCCAGTTTGTCCAGGTCATTTAAAAGTCTGTCTGCATATTTTGTGATGCGGAGCATCCACTGACGAAGGTTCTTCTTGGTAACCGGTGTACCGCAACGCTCACAGCATCCGTTTACAACCTCTTCGTTTGCAAGACCTGTTTTACAGGAAGGACACCAGTTGATTGGGAACTCCTTCTCATATGCAAGGCCTTCTTTGAACATTTTTACAAAGATCCACTGTGTCCATTTATAGAAATCAGGGTCTGTTGTATTTACTTCCATATCCCAGTCATAGATTGCTGCGATATCGTTGATCTGACGTTTGATGTTCTTGATGTTTGCTGCTGTGGATACTGCCGGATGAACGCCCATCTTGATGGCATAGTTCTCAGCCGGAAGTCCAAAAGCGTCCCATCCCATCGGATGGATCAGGTAATAACCCTGAAGCATTTTATAACGGCTCCATACATCAGAGATAACATAACCTCTCCAGTGTCCTACGTGAAGACCGTTTCCGGACGGATACGGGAACATATCCAGGCAGTAATATTTCGGTTTCTTGCCGTCATTGACATTTACCGGCTTCTTTTCCCAGTTTGTGCGCCATTTCGCTTCGATGGCTCTATGGTTATAAGGTGCAGCCATTTTTTTATTCCTCCTGACAAATTACTCAGTATTAATACTTTAATGCTTTCACACACTGCTTTTAATTTTAACTACTTATGATGTATTTGTCAAACAGAAATCCAAAAACAGCTCTTTTCCATCAAAATACGCATAATCCGGCAGATTTGGCCCTGTTTTGTTGACGCTTCTTTTTCCACATGATATAATTTTTTTTATGTATTTTCCTATATTATACATACCACACATATTTTAGGAGGGAACACGTAAATGAAATCTTTTTATTCCTGGTACCGGAAGCATATTACCGGTGCGATCTTCACAGGACTGATCCTGGGTATCCTCACAGGACTTTTCCTGGCCGGACGGTTTGAACCCGTCCTCACTGTAACCAGCCTGATCGGAAGTATCTACATGAACGCCCTGAACATGATGATCTTTCCGATGGTCTTCTGCTCCATTGTCATTGGAATCTGTTCCATCGGAAACGCACGTACTACCGGTAAGATCACAGCTGCATCCATGATCTATTTCCTCTGCACAACGGCACTTGCCAGCCTGTGTGGACTGATCATCCCTCGCCTTATTCACCTCGGTGAAGGCGTAAAATTCGAGATGGCAACCTCAGATATCCAGGCTACTGAGATGAGCAGCATCCTGGACACACTGAAAAACCTGATCCCGTCCAACCCCATCGCTGCATTTGCCAACGGAAACATGCTTCAGGTTCTGGTATTTGCCCTGATCATCGGTTTCACACTGATCGCCGTTGGTGAAAAGGGAACTCCGTTCCTGAATCTGATCGATTCCGTCAACGAAGTCTGCCTGAAGATCATCACAACGATCATGTATTTTACCCCCATCGGTGTTTTCTGTACCATCGTACCGGTTGTGGAAGCCAACGGAACCGAGACTATTATTTCCCTTGCAACACAGCTTGTGATCCTGTATGCGGCATTCTTCGGTTTCGCTATCGTGGTGTACGGCCTGTCTGTAAAGATCATCGGAAAACAGAGCCCGTTTAAATTCCTGAAAGCGATCATGCCTGCAGCGCTGAACGCCTTCGGTACCTGTTCAAGCTCCGCTACTATTCCGCTCAGCAAACAGTGTATGGAAGAAGAAATGGGCGTATCCAACCAGATCACCAGCATCGCCATTCCTCTTGGTGCTACCGTTAACATGGATGCTGTATCTATCCTGATGTCCTTTATGATCATGTTCTTTGCAAACGCCTGCGGGATCCATGTAAGTATTTCTCTTATGATCATTATCCTTCTTGCAAACGTACTGCTTTCCGTTGGTACTCCTGGTGTTCCCGGCGGTGCTATCGCATCCTTCGCAGCGCTGGCAACTATGGCCGGACTTCCTGCAGGAGTTCTTGGTGTTTATATCAGCATCAATACCCTCTGTGATATGGGTGCCACCTGTGTCAATGTTATCGGTGATATGGCATGCTGCTCTGTACTGAAAAATGTTATCAGGATTGAGGAAGAAGCATAAACAAATCTTTCTGAAGTGTTATTTAAACAGAATGCGAATTACTTTACATAAAATATTTTATGTAAATCAATAATAGTAAAAGCCGTAAGATATATGTTTAAGAAACTTTTACATATACTTACGGCTTTTCTGTTTATCAGCTGTTCACATCCTGCTGTCTGCTTTATTTTTTCAGAACACGGTAATATTCTTCTCTGTCGTAATCCTTATGGATTCCATCGTCCTCATATAAGGTATACTCCGCACCTTCATATCCGAGAAGCTGCATATTATCTGTATCCAGAGCTGCCACACATTCTGCTGCTTCTGCAACCGGAATACATTTTCCCTTCCGGATAAACAGTGGGATCTCATTCAGTGCCACTTCCACATAATGTACACCTTTTTCCAGGATCTCCTCTGCAATGGTTCCGTCCGGAAGGAATTTCACAAACTTCATCTCCTCCGGAAGATATACGTAACGGCCTCTTGCGTTCTGCTCATAAACCGGAGCGATCATGATCTCATTTCCAAGGAGCAGCTGGTCCTCCACATGTACGGCAATCTTATCCTCCGGATAAACAAAGCCCAACGGCCGGAAATACATATCATCGTTCAGAGCTGCCTTCATATATTCACTGTAAAGATATGGGATAAGACGATATCTCACACCGATCACATGACGGAAATCTTCCACATTTTCAAACTGATAACACTCCTGCTCCCTGGTACCGATCGCTGTATGGTCACGCATCAGCGGTGTGAATACTCCAAGTGCCAGGAAACGGAGCAGCAGCTCTCTTGTGGTATCAGCGCCAAATCCCCCCAGATCTGCTCCTGCATACAGGAAACCACACATATTCAGAGAAGGCATCATCTTCAGGTTCAGGAGAATATGCGCCCACCAGGATTTATTGTCACCGGTCCAGATTCCACCATAGCGGTGCATACCAATGTAAGAAGATCTGGAGAACATCAGGAAACGTTTCTCCGGATCGATCCGTTCAAAAGCTTCCCCCGCTGCCCTGGTCATATTGTAGCCAAACAGGTTGTGCACTTTGTCATGGCGGATCTTTTTACCATCTACATTATGATAAAATCTCCGGTAATCTTCCGGATTGTTGGCAGCATCACGAAGGGCACTCTGCATCTTCCAGATATGGATCTTTCCCTCTGTATCTTTTGCAAATTCCCCGGCAAGCTCTTTGACCTCTTTCATTCCCTCTGTGGAATAAAAAATTGCCGGCTCGTTCATATCGTTCCAGAAACCGTCGATTCCCTTCTCAATCAGGAAACGGTATTTGTCACCGAACCATTTTCTGGCATCTTTGTTCAATACATCCGGAAAATGAGTATCTCCCGGCCATACAGCAGCCACAAAATCACTGCCATCCTCTCTCTGGCAGAAGTAACGGTTTTTGACACCTTCCTCATAAACATCGTATCCCGGCTCTACCTTGACACCGGCATCGATGATCGGGATCAGACGGATATCCTGATCCTTCAGTTCCTTTACAAACTCCGGGAAATCCTGAAAATTCTCTTCACTTAATGTAAAGTCCTTATAAGACTGCATATAATCGATATCCATATAGATCATATCAATAGGAATATGATTTTCACGATATCCGGCTGCAACCTTACGGAAATCTTCTTTTGTAGTATAGCCCCATCTGCTCTGGCCGAATCCAAAGGCAAATTTCGGCGGGATATAGCTTCTTCCGATCACATGGCGGAACTGCTTTACAATATCATAGGGACTCTCCCCCTCGATCACATAAAGCTTCAGGTCTGCATTTTCGCAGGTTACCTTCATGGTATCCATTCTGGTATAGCCAATGTCAAAGGTGATCGCTGCCGGATAATCAAAAAACATTCCAAAGGTTTCTTTTCCGGACACAATGATAAGATTATGTGCACCGTACAGGGAATGTTTATCCTCTGTATGCTCTGGATCATCGGTACAGTTACTGGTATAAATGAATCCTCTCTTGTTGATACCGCGGTTGGATTCTCCCAGTCCGTAAACGATATCCTCTTCATCCATGATATAAGTAAAAGAAAATCCATCTTCTGTGCAGATTTCTCCATATCCTGGCTTTCCTTCTGCTGTTTCAAGGGTTTCTGTCAGTGCCTCAGTTTCAAAGGGCTCTCCATATACATATTTTTTTATCATTTTTCACTCTCCTGTTACAGATTTCTGTAAAGAACAAATGCCTCATAAGGTTTCAGGATCACTTTCTTCCCAAAATCCTTTCTTCCAAGATTGGTGATCAGGCATTCTGCATTTTTCTGAAATTCTTCCGGGATTTCCATTTCTGCCACATGCTCACTGAAATTGCAGACTGTAAGAAGCTTCTCTCCCTCAAGGGTTCTGGTATATGCAAAAATCTGATCATGATCTCTGTAAAGTGCCTCAAATGCACCGTAAACGATCACCGGTTTTTCTTTTCTTAAACGGATCAGCTTCTGATAATAATGGAAAATGGAATCCGGATCCGAAAGCTGCTGCTTCGCATTGATCTCCTTATAATTGGAGTTTACCCTGATCCATGGCGTTCCCTCCGTAAAGCCAGCCTGATGGGAATCCGCCCACTGCATCGGTGTTCTGGCATTGTCACGTCCTCTCAGCATCAGGCACTTCATCATATATTCCGGTGTATAAATACCTGCTTCTGTGTATTCATGGAAATACTGAATGCTCTCGATATCACGGTAATCCTTAAGGTCTGTAAAATAAGCATTGGTCATTCCAAGCTCTTCTCCCTGATAAACATAAGGAGTTCCCTGCATCATATGAAGGCAGGTTGCCAGCATCTTGGCTGAAGTTTCCCTGTATGCAGGATTATCATTTCCAAATCTGGAAACACTTCTTGGCTGGTCATGATTTCCCAGAAACAGACTGTTCCATGCTTTTCCTGCAAGCTCTTCCTGCCATTTGATCATAACTTTTTTAAATTCCTGGAAATCGTATTTCTCGGTAGTCCATTTGCCATGGTCTGATCCCTGGCCCTCTACATGCTCAAACTGGAACACCATGTTCAGCTCATTTCTGTCCTCACCTGCGTATTTCTGTGCCTCTTCGATAGTCACACCAGATGTTTCTCCAACCGTCATCACATCATATCGGGATAAAACCTCTCTGTTCATTTCCTGGAGAAACTCATGGATCCTAGGGCCATGGACGCAGTAAGGACCGAAATCACCGTATAATCCTCCGTTCATTTCTCCATCCGGATATGACTGATCCTTGGAGATCATGCTGATCACGTCCATTCGGAAACCGTCGATTCCTTTTTCACACCAGAAATTCATCATATCGTAAACTTCCTGACGGACCTTTTCATTTTCCCAGTTCAGATCCGGCTGCTTTCTGGAAAACAGGTGAAGGTAATACATCTCTGTCTGAGGATCATACTCCCATGCAGGTCCTCCAAATACGCTTCCCCAGTTATTCGGTTCCTTTCCATTGACAGGATCCCTCCAGATATAGTAATCCCTGTAAGGATTGTCTTTGGATTTTCTGCTTTCAACAAACCAGTTGTGTTCATCGGAAGTATGGTTTACGACCAGATCCATGAGGATCTTAATATCCCGTTTATGCGCTTCCTTAAGAAGCTTTTCATAATCCTCCATGGTTCCATATTCATTATAGATCCTGCGGTAATCGGAAATATCATAGCCATTGTCATCCTGCGGAGATTCCAGCATGGGGGAGATCCAGAGAACATTTACTCCCAGCTCCTTCAGATAGTCCAGTTTTTCTATAATTCCGGGAATATCACCAATTCCGTCTCCGTTGCTGTCGTTAAAACTTCTCGGGTAGATCTGATATACCACGCTTTCTTTCCACCAGTTTTTTTTCATGGTAAATGGCCTCCTTTTTCTGTTTGATCCTGAAATCAGCATATCCTATCCACCCTTTAAAATCAACAGGTTTCTCGTGAAACTTAAATTACTGCCAAACTTTTCTGTTTTTTTTATGCAGTTTTAACAATAAAGCACTACTATCCGGTGAAAAAATTCCCACCGCATTCCGGGGATGCGCCTGAAAAAGTCATCACAATATAAAAAAAAGAGATCCTGCTACTCTTTTACAGAATCTCTTTTCACAAGCCAGACCGGACTTTTTACATTTTTTTCGGCAGGTTCTTTTCCTTCTGCCATAAGGAGCAGTTTTCTGAGAGCCAGAACTGCTTTCTGATGGATATCCTGATGGATGGTCGTCAGCTTCGGCCTGACGATCTGTGCGTAAAAATTATCATCAAATCCGGTAATGGAAATCTGCTCCGGAATCCGGATTCCCTGATCTGTAAAAAAATTGATGGCTTCCACCGCTGTGTAATCCGATGAGAAAGCCAGTGCTTTTGTCTCCAGAAAATGAGGCAGCAGCTCTTCATATTTTTTCAGTCTGCGCCGGGGTTCCTGGGGAACCACCACATAGCGGGAGCGGCTGCAGAAGCCGCCATTTTTTTCCATAGCCTGTTTGAATCCAAGCCATCTGGCATAATCACTGTCCTGCTCTGTTTCCGCAACAAAAAGTGCCCGGTGGTATCCACAGGAATGCAGATATTCCCCGATCTGATATCCACCGGAATAATCATCCACTCCTACATTCTGAAAGCTATATCCACCCTTCGGATAGGCATCGATCAATACCATTTTTTTATTCAGCTTTCTGGAAAGCTGATGATACTGTTCTTCATTATACCCTATAATGATAAGACCCTCCACATTCCAACGGGATGCCATATCTACCACATTATCGATCCGTTCACCGCCAATGAGCATAATATAATAGCCTCTGTTTTCTGCTTCGACCTGCAGCGTTCCGGTGATCTCTCCCACAAAAGAATCCTGCAGAGACTGCATACCATGAATGAAGGAAAAACCAAGAACCACTCCAATGATCCTTGAGCCGTGTCCGGATAGCATCACAGATCCCATGTGGGGAACATAATTCTGCTCCTTCAGGATCGCCGTGATCCGGTCAATGGTGCTCTGTGAAACCCGTTTTGTATTTCCATTGATCACATTGGATACGGTTGTACGACTGACACCTGCCATATCCGCGATATCCTGCAGCCTTATCATTTCATTGAATACTGCATCAGCTCATAATGAAGCTCACAGCCCTCATAGATTTCTGCCGGAAGTAATGCTCTGGCAACTACTTTCAGTTCCTCCTCCGGCTGATCCACACGCTTCAAATGTGCATAATCTCCGTCAATCTGTTCCACGATATAATCACATACTAACATTTTTTGTCCTCTCTCTTTTCTTTTTTGCTCATACTTCAATAACCTGTATGAGCGCAATTCGTTTCTCTGACTGCTTATTCACGAATGCATCTAAAAACAGGCTACAGCAAATGCTGCAGCCTGTCAACTCTTTATTCTGCCCTCAAAAAATATCTCTGTTTATTCGTCAGCACTGTCAACCTTACTTGCACGTGCTGCGATCTCTTTCTCCTGGATATCACTCGGAGCCTGCTCATAGCGTGCAAACTCATAGGAGAAATCTCCGCTTCCACCAGTCATGGAACGAAGGACTGTGGAATAACCATAAATCTCAAGCAGCGGAACATCTGCCTCAATGATGGTATTGCCCTCGTGATCCGGATTCATTCCAAGAACACGGCCACGTCTCTTGTTCAGATCTCCCATAACATCACCGGTATATTTATCCGGAACTGTAACCTTCATGGAGATGATCGGCTCAAGAAGTACCGGAGACGCTTCCATAAAGCCCTTCTTGAAGGCAAGGATCGTTGCCATCTTAAATGCCATCTCAGAAGAATCTACCGGATGATAAGATCCATCATAAAGGGTTGCTTTCACACCAACTACCGGATATGCAGCCAGAGGGCCTTTCAGAACGCATTCCTGAAGACCTTTTTCAACTGCAGGGAAGTAATTCTTCGGAACTGCACCACCTACAACTACCTGCTCAAATACATAAGGTGTTTCCAGATCGCCGGATGGCTCAAAGCGCATCTTAACATGACCATACTGTCCGTGTCCGCCGGACTGTTTCTTATGTTTGCCTTCTACATCTGACTTCTTGCGAAGTGTCTCACGGAACGGAACCTTCGGTTTGGAAAGTTCCACATCTACTTTATAGCGTTCTTTCAGCTTGCTGACAACGATATCCAGATGCTGATCGCCCATACCATAGATCAGGCTCTGACGGTTGGCACTGTCATTGACAACTTTAAGAGTTCTGTCCTCTGTCATCATCTTGGCGAGAGACTGTGCGATCTTATCCTCATCGCCCTTCTTCACTGCCTTAAATCTCTTATATGTATATGGTGTGGAAAGTACAGCCTTCGGATAAAGGATCGGGTTTGCCTTGGTCGCAAGGCTGTCACCGGTCTGTACGCTTCCAAGTTTGGCAATGGCACCGATATCACCTGCAAAAAGTTCCGGAACTTCGATCGGTTTGGAACCTTCCAGAACATAGAGTTTATTTACACGCTCTTCTGTTCCCTTCTCTACATTAAGAAGTGTATCATCGGATTTCAGCACACCGGAGCATACCTTGATCAGAGAATATTTACCAAGGAACGGATCTGCGATAGTCTTAAATACATAAGCGGATTTCGCCTTGGCAAAGTCATAATTCGCCTCAAAGATCTCGTTGGTCTTCTGTGCGATACCGTTGCAGGAACGTCCGCTCGGGCTCGGAAAATAACCGCAGATATCATCCAGAAGATTGGATACACCGCGAAGATTCACCGGTGAACCCATGCATACCGGAACAATGCTTCCATCCTGTACGTTGGTTGCAATAGCTGCTGAAACCTCTGCTACGGAGAAAGTATCTCCCTCAAAATAACGGTCCATAAACTCTTCACTTGTCTCTGCAACAGACTCCATCAGAGTTTCATGATATTTCTCAAGATATTCGGTCAGATAGTCCGGAACCGGGCATTCTTCCTTACCAGCCTTGTCAATGTATCTTCTTCCGGCCTGTTTCACAACATTGACATAACCTACAAACTTACCATCCTCACGGATTGGGAAATGAAGAGGAGCGATTCTCTTGCCGTACAGCTCTGTCAGCTCTTCCACGACCTCACGATAGCTGACATCATCCACGTCCATATCGGTAACAAAAATCATTCGCGGAAGTTTATATTTCTCGCAGAGATTCCATGCTTTCTGTGTTCCAACCTGAACACCGGCCTTACCGGAAACAACGATGATCGCTGCATCTGCTGCACTGACTGCCTCCTCAACTTCTCCCACAAAATCGAAATATCCGGGAGTATCCAGTACATTTACCTTCATCTTATCCCATGGTACCGGAATCAAAGAAGTTGTGATGGAAAAATGTCTCTTTATTTCTTCCTTGTCATAATCGCTGACAGTATTGCCATCCTCAACACGTCCGAGTCGGTTTGTCATACCTGCCAGATAAGCCATTGCCTCAGCCAGTGTTGTTTTACCTGCGCCACCATGACCTAATAGGACTACATTTCTGATTCGGTCTGTTCTGAAAACGTCCATATGTAATACCTCCCTGTTTGTCTTACTTAATATGTTCACATTTTACTAAATTTCCATGCAAATTTCAAGTATTTTATTCAATTTTGACAACTTTTTTTCAGAAAGTTTTCAGTTATACCGTCAATTGATACAGAACAACCTGTCCTCCTGTCAGAATTTCCGATTTACATACTTTTTCACAGCATCCACGGAATGGTTCAGTACCAGTTCTTCCGGAAAATCCAGTTTTGTGAGAAGCTCTCTGGCAAGATCAAATTCCCCGATCAGAAGGTCAAAATGAGCATCGCTGTCCATGATTACAGGTACCTGATATTTTTTGCAGTAGTTCAGCATAATGGTATCGTTCTCTACTGCATTCTCGCGGGTACAATCCGGGTCCATGGAGTGGTTGTTAAGCTCCAGAACTTTACCGTATTCTTTCGCTCCCTGTACAAGTGCTTCATAGTCGATATCGTATCTTCCGTCATCCGGATGTCCGATGATATTGACGTATGGATTTTTCATAACATTAAGATAAGCCTCTGTATTCTCCTGCCTGCTGCCCGGTTTGATACATGGCACATGAAGGCTAGCAATAACCACGTCCAGCTTTTCCAGGGTATTCTGCGCCAGATCCACGGTTCCTGCCGCATCCAGGATATTTACCTCCGAGCCCAGAAGCAGCTGGATCCCGTACATCTCACGGGGCACTACTTTTATATTCTGAAAGTAGAATTTGTGGCAGGTTCCCGGCATCTTCGGTGCATGTTCTGTAATTCCAAGAAGCTCAAGCCCTTTATCGGAAGCCGCCTTCGCCATCTCGCGAAGGGTACAGTATGCATGCCCGCTGGCTACAGTATGTGTGTGCAGATCCATTACTGACTGATATTTCATAATAAATTCTCCTCTGTATCTTACGTTGTTTTTTCTTATTATACGTCCGAAATCCCTGATTTCTCAAGCCCTTTTCTATTACTGTTTATTGTTTGCTGCTGCTCATTGGCAATATTTCTGTTTCCTCTAACATTTGTTGACATTTTTCGTACTTTCTTTTACAATATAGTCGTGATTTACACTATTAAAGAATAAAAGTAAAAAGTAACCGGAAAGGACTCTGAAGTACTATGAAAACCATAGGTTTTATCGGCCTTGGGCTGATCGGCGGCTCCATTGCCAGAACCATACGAAAATTTCACCCGGATTATCGCCTGCTTGCCTTTGACAAAGACAGAGACGCTCTGGCAGAGGCAGTCAGTTTAAATGTGATCGACGGGATCTGCGATATTGAAGACGAACGATTATACAACTGTGATTATCTTTTCCTCTGTGCCCCTGTAGAATTTAATGTGGAGTACATGGAAAAGATCAAGGATTCTCTTGGAGAAAACTGTATCCTCACAGATGTGGGCAGTGTAAAAAGCATCATCCACGAAAAAGTAACCGAACTTGGCCTGGAAGGAAAATTTATCGGCGGCCACCCAATGGCAGGGTCCGAGCGCAGCGGTTTTTCCAATTCCAGTGATCATCTTCTGGAAAATGCTTACTATATAATTACCCCCGGAGGAGAAGTTGCTCTGGAGAGGATTTCCGATTTCACAGAACTGGTCTCCTCGCTTGGTGCGATCCCTCTTGTTCTCACTGCGGAAGAACATGATTTTATCACAGCAGGAGTCAGCCACCTTCCTCATATCGTAGCCTCCGCTCTTGTGAATCTTGTAAACCTTCTGGACAACGATGCCCAGTATATGAAAATGATCGCAGCCGGTGGTTTCCGAGACATCACACGTATCGCCTCTTCCTCACCGATCATGTGGGAGCAGATCTGCCTGGAAAACCAGAAAAACATTTCCACAGTTCTGGATGAATTTATCCGTATGCTGATCCAGATCCGCTGTTCCATTGACAACAAAGAGGCTGACAATATTTTTGACATGTTCGCAAGTTCCAAGGATTACCGCGACTCCATTGACATTGTGGATAACAGCCTGATCCCACGCTCCTATGTCCTTTATATCGATGTGGCAGATGAGGCCGGCGCCATTGCAACCATCGCAACCATCCTTGCAACAGAAAAAGTCAACATCAAAAATATCGGCATCATCCACAACCGTGAATTTGAAGACGGCGTTCTGAAGATCGAATTTTATACAGATGCCGCTCTGGAGCAGGCAAAAGTGCTTCTTACCAAACGCAATTACAAAATCTGCGAACGCTGATATATAAACGAGGTATTTATTATGGAAATCAAAAAAGCAAAAAAATTATCCGGTTCTCTTGCCATACCCGGAGATAAATCCATTTCCCACAGAGCCATTATGTTCGGCTCTCTTGCAGAAGGCACTACCAGGATCACAAACTTTCTGGAAGGTGCTGATTGTCTCTCCACCATTTCCTGCTTCCAGAAAATGGGCATTGACATTAAAAATACAAACGGAGAGATCCTGGTCCACGGAAAAGGCCTCCATGGCCTCAGTGCTCCAACAAAGACTCTTGATGTAGGCAACAGCGGTACTACCACCCGTCTCATTTCCGGAATCCTGGCAGGCCAGGATTTTGTATCAGAGCTTACCGGCGATGCTTCCATCCAGAAACGTCCCATGAAACGGATCATGACTCCGCTTTCCCAGATGGGTGCAGATATCGTCAGCATCAACGGAAACGGATGTGCACCCCTTAAGATCTCCGGAAAAAAACTTCATGCCATCCATTACAATTCTCCGGTAGCTTCTGCCCAGGTAAAATCCTGCGTACTTCTTGCAGGAATGTACTCGGACGGCATCATCCGTGTAACAGAGCCGGTTCTCTCCAGAAACCACACAGAGATCATGCTGAATTACTTTGGTGCCGATGTAACATCAGAGGGAACAACTGCATCCATCAAACCGAATCCGTCTCTTTACGGACGTGAGATCCTGGTTCCTGGAGATATCTCTTCTGCTGCCTACTTTATCGCAGCCGGCCTCCTTGTTCCCAACAGCGAGATCCTTCTGAAAAATGTGGGAATCAACCCGACCCGTGACGGTATCCTCCGTGTATGTAAAGCCATGGGCGCAGATATCACCCTTCTCAATGAAACCACAGAAGGCGAGCCTACTGCAGATCTTCTGATCCGTTCTTCTGCTCTTCACGGAACCACCGTAGAAGGTGCTATCATTCCTACCCTGATTGATGAACTTCCGATGATCGCGGTTATGGCAGCTTTTGCAGAAGGAACCACTATTATCCGGGATGCCCAGGAACTCCGTGTCAAAGAATCCGACCGTATCCAGGTTATGACAGAAAACCTCCAGAAAATGGGGGCAGATATCCAGGCAACAGAAGATGGTATGATCATTCACGGCGGAAAGCCTCTCCATGGTGCAGAGATCGATTCTCATCTGGATCATCGTGTAGCCATGTCCTTTGCAGTAGCAGGACTTCTCTCGGAAGGAACACTTTCCATCAAAAACGGAGAATGTGTCAATATCTCCTATCCGGAATTCTATTCCGATCTATACAGTCTGGCAGAATAATTATCAGATATACAGACAGAGAGCATTTTTGTGCACGATTCATTGCATCTGTTCCATCAGATAGCAATGCATAAAAATGCTCTCTGTTTTTTGTATTTTTTTATATTTCGTATATTTTTTATTTATTATGGGTATTATAATTTCAAAACAAAATCATTTTTTTGATAAACTTTATCTATTTCCCCACTTTCCAAATTCCTACTATTATGGTATTATTTGTCCGGAAAATAAAATATTTCCAGAGAGGAGCAACGATTATGAAAATTTTGTTTTATGATACCAAGAGCTACGACAGAGAATTTTTTGAGAAGCTGCTTCCGTCCTATCCAGGTATTGAGATTAAATTCATTGAAGCAAATATCCATGAAGAAACCGCAGCTCTTGCCCACGGCTACGATGCTATCTGTGCATTTGTAAATGCAGATCTTGGCGCACCGGTCATCGAAGAACTTCACCGCCAGGGTGTAAAACTGATCCTGATGCGTTGTGCAGGATATAACAACGTTGATCTGGAAACTGCTGCCAAATGCGGAATCCAGGTAGCACGTGTTCCAGGTTATTCTCCGGAAGCAGTTGCCGAACACGCCATGGCACTTGCCCTTACCGCCAACCGCCACACCCACAAAGCATATATCAAATGCCGCGAAAACAACTTCGCACTAAACGGTCTCATGGGCGTAAACTTTTATCAGAAAACTGCCGGCATCATCGGTACCGGAAAGATCGGCCAGGCAATGGCAAAGATCTGCCGTGGCTTTGGTATGAAAGTAATCGCTTATGATCTTTTCCCAAATAAAAATCTTGACTTTCTGGAATATGTTTCACTGGACGAACTTCTTGCCGCCAGTGATCTGATCAGCCTCCACTGTCCGATGACTCCGGAAACTGAACATCTGATCAATTCCGAGACCATCGCAAAAATGAAAGATGGCGTAATCCTTGTAAACACCTCCAGAGGTGGACTGATCAAAACTGACGACCTGATCGCAGGTATCCGTGACCATAAATTCTTTGCCGTTGGTCTGGATGTTTACGAAGAAGAATCCGCTTATGTATATGAAGATATGTCCAGCAGCATTCTTCCTACTTCCACGATCCAGCGTCTTCTGTCCTTCCCGAATGTTACCATGACTTCCCATCAGGGATTTTTCACGGTAGAAGCACTGACCAATATTGCCGAGACAACTCTGGAAAATGCAAAAGCGTTTATGGATGGAGCTGAAATGAAAAATCTGGTTCACTGATAAAGTTCCATTTTCACAAAAAAATCCGAGTACAGAATTAAGCAAAGCGAATATCCGCAAGCAATTCTGTACCCGGATTTTTATTTTTTAATAGATTTCTTCAAAAGATTTTCCGTCATCTTCTGTATAATACACACGTTTTCCATCCTGTGTAAATATTATCTTCTGTTTTTCTTCAGAATCCAGGCTGCACTGCTGATAGGTAATTCCATCTTCTACCGGAAGCATTTTATCTGCATTATCGTAACTTTTTGCAGAAAGGTTTGACGGCGCATGCCCATACTCATAAATATACTGGGCAACTTCATCTTTATCTGTGTATGTCCCTTTTTCATCCAGCTTACTCTGCGTTTCTTCGTTACTGTCTGTACTTTCCGCATCTGCTTTCTCTGTGGAATCTTCCTGCTGCTGTGACTGCTCCAGTTCCGCATCATCTTCCACTATCATTTCATCGTCACTGTTTTCGTCCATGTCCTCCAGTTCATCATCTGTTAATGGTTCCAGATCATCCTGAAAGGCTGATTCGTCATATTTGGCTTTCTCCTTGCATCCTCCCAGCATCAAAACAGCAGCACCTGTCATTACCAAAAGAAAAATTCTGAATTTCTTCATGAATCAAGCTCCTTTCACTGTATACTGTTCTCTTAAAAGTGCAATCTCTCTTTTCCATCCCTCATCATCATTAGGCGTCTCCAAAATAAAGGGGATTCCTTTCAGTGCCGGATGGCACACCACATTAACCAGCGCATCCAGACCAATTTCTCCCTCGCCAATTTTTGCATGACGGTCTTTATGGCTTCCCAGGCCATTCATGCTGTCATTAAGATGAACGGCTTTTAATCTGGAAAGGCCGATCACCTGGTCAAATTCCGTCAGTACTCCATCCAGATCATGGACAATGTCATACCCGCCGTCCCAGACATGACATGTATCCAGGCAGACTCCCAGTTTGTGATTTTTTTCCACACGGTCAATGATCTCTCTTAGTTCCTGAAACGTTGCGCCCACCTCAGAGCCCTTGCCGGACATGGTTTCCAGAAGAACTGTGGTACTTTGTTGTTCGTTAAGAACATCGTTGAGAATTTCCGCAATTTTTGCAATTCCAGTTTCTGTTCCCTGTCCTACATGGCTACCCGGATGAAAGTTATAATAATTCCCCGGAGTATATTCCATGCGTTTCAGATCATCCGCCATAATCTCCCGGGCAAAATCTCTCAGATTTTCTTTTGCCGCGCAGGCATTCATTGTATACGGCGCATGAGCTACAAGCTTACCGAAATGATTTTCTTCTGCAAGTTCCAGAAATTTCTGCACATCTGCCGGATCAATCTCTTTCGCCTTACCGCCTCTTGGATTTCTGGTAAAAAAGGCAAACGTATTTCCTCCATTTTTTACCATCTGACGTCCCATGGCTGCATAGCCTTTGGATGAACTTGTATGATTTCCGATATATAATACCATTTTTTTATGATCTCCCTGTATTTTTTATTTGCGTTAACTTAAAGCCACGCTTGCATTACTTTGTACATTATAGCAAAAACTCTTTTTTCTGCAAAGTCCAGCATTCATTCTTTACATTACTTCCAATTCTTCCTATAATAAATGTATCTTTACATATGAAGGAGAAAAAGTATGGCAAATGATAATCGAAAGCCGCCACACAGACATGATCCGGAACTGGCGCGAAAAGAAGCACTTAAGGCCAAACAGGCACGCACACATCGTTCCGATCCGAAAGAAAGCGGCCATCGCCAAAGCACTTCACGGGTAAACAAACGCCCGTCCACACACAGCTCTGCCTCATCACGCAGAAAAACCATCAAAAAAAATTCCAGATATCAGCAAGTACGCCGTCAGAAAATGATGCTTACAGGAGGAGGAATTCTGCTCTTACTTCTTGTAATTATTTTTTCTGCCCGAGCCTGTATCTCTTCCAGAAAAGCGGCCGAAGCTGCGGCCCTCCAAAAAGCGCAGGAAGAAGCAGCGGCCAAAAAAGCCGAAGAAGCAGCGAAAGCGGCTGAGAAAGATCCTGTTTCACTGACCATCAGTGTTGTGGGTGACTGCACCCTTGGTACAGACGAAACCTTCGACTATGACACAAGTCTGAACGCCTACTACGACAACAACGGAAAAGATTACTTTTTCCAGAATGTAAAAAGTATTTTTGCAGCAGATGATCTGACTATTGCCAATTTCGAGGGAACACTCACAGATTCGAATGCCCGTGAAGATAAAACATTTGCATTTAAGGCACCTGCTGAATATGCCCAGATCCTAACCAGCGGTTCCATAGAAGCTGTAAATACTGCCAACAATCACAGCCATGATTACGGAGACCAGAGTTACACAGATACCCTGACTGCTCTGGATAATGAAGGGATCACCCATTTCGGCTACGATGATACTGCAGTTATGGACATCAAGGGAGTTAAAGTCGGACTTGTTGGAATTTATGAACTGAATGACCATCTTGGCCGCGAACAGCAGCTGAAAGATAATATTGCAAAAGTCAAAACTGACGGAGCAGAACTTGTTATTGTAATCTTCCACTGGGGCAATGAGACCGAAACCGTTCCAGATACCAATCAGATGACTCTCGGCCGTCTGGCTATCGACGAGGGTGCTGACCTTGTATGCGGACATCATCCACATGTACTTCAGGGAATTGAAACTTACAAAGGTAAAAATATCGTTTACAGCCTCGGAAACTTCTGCTTTGGCGGAAACAGTTCACCAAGTGATATGGACACCATGATCTTCCAGCAGACCTTTACCATCACTTCCGACGGTGTACAGGCCGATAATGTAACCAACATCATTCCCTGCTCCATTTCTTCCGCAGATGGTTATAACAATTATCAGCCAACTCCCGCTACCGGCGATGAAGCTGCCAGAATCAAGGCCAAAATCGATGAACGCAGTGCAGCGATTCCATCCGCTGATTCTACAGCCAAATCATCCGGCGATACAGGCAGTTCTGATACTGTTTCTGCAGATGAGGCATCCGGAAACACTGACACTTCTGATGAATCTAATACAAGCTCGGATTTTTCCGATGAATCTGACAGTTCGGATTATGATGCTTCAGATGAAGAAGATTACAGTTCCGACGAAGAAGCAGATTTCTCAGATAACAGCGAAGAATAGGTAAAATAAAAACCCTGGCAGATACCGCATGATCCATGCGAAAATCTGTCAGGATTTTTTAATGAAAGATAATTGTGTTTTGTTATTCGATCATCATGGCATCCCCAAAACTGAAGAATCGGTATCTTTCCTTCACCGCTTCCTCATAGGCAGCCATAATATGTTCTTTTCCTGCAAGGGCAGAAACCAGCATCAGCAACGTAGACTCCGGAAGATGAAAATTGGTGATCAGTCCGTCGATGGCTTTGAATTTATAGCCTGGATAGATAAAGATCTCTGTCCAGCCACTTCCGGCTTTTACGATTCCGTCTTCTCCGGTTGCGGACTCCAGGGTACGGCAGCTGGTAGTTCCCACGGAAATCACTCTTCCACCGTTTTTCTTTGTGTCATTGATCAGTTTCGCCTGATCTTCCTCCACAATATAAAATTCCGAATGCATATGATGTTTCTCCACATCATCCACTTTTACCGGACGGAACGTTCCAAGGCCTACATGCAAAGTTACATGGGCAATATTCACGCCCATTTCTTTTACCTTCTCAAGAAGTTCCGGTGTGAAATGCAGTCCTGCTGTCGGTGCGGCGGCAGATCCTTCATTTTTTGCATATACAGTCTGATAACGGTTTTTGTCTTTCAGCTTGTGGGTAATATACGGCGGCAGCGGCATTTCTCCCAGCTGATCCAGGATTTCCTCAAAGATTCCCTCATAATGGAACTGGATCAGGCGGTTTCCCTCATCTACGATATCGATGATCTCGCCCTTTAAAATGCCATCACCAAAAGTAATTTTAGCACCAGGACGGGCTTTTTTACCAGGTTTTACAAGGCACTCCCAGATATCATTCTCACGACGCTTCAGAAGCAGGATCTCGATCAGTGCTCCTGTCTCCTCCTTATGTCCGTAAAGACGTGCCGGAATAACTTTGGTGTCATTGATCACAAGGCAGTCTCCCCTATGCAGGTAATCCAGTATATCGGTAAAATGACGATGCTCGATACTTCCGTCTTTCAGGGACAGATGCATCAGTCTGGAAGAACTTCTGTCCTCCAGCGGGTCCTGAGCAATCAGTTCCTGCGGCAGGTCATAATAAAAATCTGATGTTTTCATAATTATTTTTCCACTTCCTCTTTCCACTGTTTGCGAAGTCTGCGGACCTCGTTCCACTCTTTGTTTGTAAGATCGGCCTTTGGCAGCAGATCCGGTCTCCATTTGGCAGTACGGATAATAGACTGCTCTCTTCTCCATTTATCCACATTTGCATGATGTCCGGAAAGCAGCACCTCCGGAACTTTTTTTCCATGCCATTCTTCCGGGCGGCTGTACTGAGGATATTCCAGAAGATTTCCGGAAAAAGATTCCGTCTCTCCGGATTCCTGATTGTTTAAAACACCTGGTACCATTCTGGAAATGGAATCCATCATAACCATAGCCGGAAGTTCCCCGCCTGTAAGTACATAATCACCAATAGAAACATAGTCTGTCACAATTTCTTCCA
This sequence comes from Blautia sp. MSJ-36, assembly GCF_018917985.1. Taxonomy (NCBI): domain Bacteria; kingdom Bacillati; phylum Bacillota; class Clostridia; order Lachnospirales; family Lachnospiraceae; genus Blautia; species Blautia sp. MSJ-36. Next base: position 40,461 of record NZ_JAHLPQ010000017.1, read on the forward strand.
GAACACGCTCATCAATTCCCTCATAATGACCGCAGAGAAAAACCAGGTCTTCTTCCAGTGCGAACTCTTTCGCCATATTCTGGTTGAAAGTTTTTCCCTGAGGAGTCAGAAAGATCACACGGGGTTTTCTTCCGATACGTTCTACAATGGACTCGTAGGACAGATATACGGGTTCTGCCTGCATCAGCATTCCGGCACCGCCACCATACGGATAATCATCTACCTTCTGGTGTTTGTTGAAGGCAAAATCCCGGATATTGATTGCTTCCAGTGATAACAGTCCTTTTGTAATGGCACGGCCTGTAATACTTGTGTTCATTCCGTTCTCGATCATTTCCGGAAACAGTGTAAGTACATGATAATTCATTTAAACAAGCCCTTTCATCAAATGTACAGTCATAGTATTTTTTTCCACATCTACATCAAGAACACAGTCATGGATCGCAGGAAGCAGAATTTCTTCTCCATCCACACGGTCTACGATGTAAACATCATTGGCACCAGTCTCCATCACATCACGGAGTACTCCGAATTTCTCCCCATTCTCCAGAAGTACATCCATTCCGATCAGATCTGCCACATAATATTCATCCTCGCCAAGCTCCTGTGCCTCTTCACGTGGGATCCAGAGATCACGGCCTTTATACATTTCAATATCATTGATATTATCAACGCCTTCAAACTTCAGGATCGCAAGATTCTTAAAAAATTTCACATTCTGAATATTCAGTCTGCGAAGTTCTTTTCCTGTATCCAGAAGCACATATTCAATATCAAGAAAACGCTCTGCATCATCCGTTGTTGGAAAAACCTTCACCTCACCACGGACGCCATGCGTTGTTGTAATAACTCCTACTTTTAATAAATCTTCCATTTTTGCTCCCTTTCAGAGTAAAAACAGGAGCCATGGAATCCACAGCTCCTGTCTCATTTTTCATTGCAGAATATCTACAATCACTTTTTTGCTGCTTTTTGAAGAAGCCGCTTTCACAACAGTACGGATTGCCTTGGCAATTCTTCCCTGTCTTCCAATAACCTTGCCCATATCGGCCGGTCCGACTTTCAGCTCAACAACAATCGCGTCGTCTTTCTCAGTCTCAGTAACGACTACCTCATCCGGATTTTCAACAAGAGATTTTGCAATTACTTCTACAAGTTGTTTCATTACATACCTCCTTGCTCTGCCCTTACGGGGCCCACAGATCTTAAATCTGTCAGGTATTATTTCTCGATTCCGGCAAGTTTAAGAAGCTTAGCAACTACTTCTGTAGGCTGAGCACCAGCTGCAAGCCATTTCTTAGCTGCCTCTTCGTCGATTTTGTATACGCTTGGGTCGAGGTTCGGATCATATGTTCCGATCTCTGCGATACATCTTCCGTCACGTTTGCAGCGGGAATCTGCTACTACGATTCTATAGAAAGGTGCTTTTTTCTGTCCCATTCTTCTTAATCTGATCTTAACTGCCATTTTTGTTTTCCTCCAATTATCTTTCTAAAAATTTATTGTTGTTTATTAAAAGGGAAGCTTAAAGCCGCCTCTTTTTCCCATATTCATCTTGCCGCCCGTTAAGCCCGGCATCTGTTTCATCATTTTCTTGCTCTGCTCAAACTGCTTCACAAGACGGTTTACTTCTGTGATATCCACGCCTGCACCTCTGGCGATGCGGTTCTTACGGGATATGTTCAGAATGTTCGGATTGCTTCTCTCCTGAGGTGTCATGGAAAGGATGATGGACTTGGTACGGTCCATAGCTTTCTCATCAATCATACCCTCAATATCCTTCATCTTGCCGCCCATTCCAGGAAGCATGTTCAGGATACTGGAAATACCACCCATTTTGTTCATCTGCTCCATGCTGGTAAGATAGTCATTGAAGTCGAAGTCCATTTTCTTCAGCTTCTTCTGCATCTCCTGAGCCTGCTCCTGATCTACAGATGCTTCCACCTTCTCGATCAGACTCATTACATCGCCCATGCCAAGGATTCTGGAAGCCATACGTTCCGGATAAAACTGTTCCAAATCCGAAAGCTTCTCTCCCATACCAACATAGAAGATCGGTTTGCCGGTTACGGCTTTAATGGAAAGTGCAGCTCCACCTCGTGTATCACCGTCCATCTTGGTCAGGATCACACCGTCAATGCCGACTTTATCAGAAAAGTTCTGCGCTACATTTACCGCATCCTGTCCTGTCATGGCATCAACTACAAGCACTGTGGCATCCACATTCACATTTGCTTTGATATTCTCAAGCTCCTGCATCATATCCTCATCAATGTGAAGACGTCCTGCGGTATCGATCAGCACAACATTCTGCTGATTGGATTTCGCATGCTCGATAGCTGCTTTTGCAATATCCACGGGATTCTGCTTATCTCCCATGGAAAAGACCTCAACGCCCTGCTTCTCACCATTTACCTGCAACTGTGTGATCGCTGCGGGACGGTAAACATCACAGGCTACAAGCAGTGGTCTCTTTCCCTTGGATTTCAGTTTGCCTGCCAGTTTGGCAACCGTTGTTGTCTTACCTGCACCCTGGAGGCCGACCATCATAAGAACGGTAAGATCCATTCCCGGTTTGATCGGAAGTTCTGTTGTCTCGCTTCCCATCAGATTGACCAGCTCGTCATTTACGATCTTGATCACCATCTGTCCCGGATTCAGACCATTCATAACATCCTGTCCGATAGCCTTTTCCTGAACGGATTTCGTAAACTGCTTAACGACCTTGAAGTTAACATCCGCTTCCAGAAGCGCCATCTTAACTTCTTTCAGCGCTACCTTGACATCAGCCTCTGTAAGACGTCCTTTGCCTTTCAGCTTCTTAAATACATTCTGCAGTTTATCTGTTAAACTCTCAAATGCCATTGATCATAACTCCTCTAATATCACATTGGAAATCGCCGCAATATCTTCGGCGTGGTACTTGTCAGCCAGTTCATGGATCTTCATAACCTGACTGCGGATGTTCAGGAATTTCTCGACCAGATGGAGTTTCTCTTCGTATTCTTCCAACGTCCGGTTGCACCGTCTGATCATATCATGCACACCCTGTCTGCTGATGCCAAGTTCCTCGGCAACCTCACTCAAGGAATAATCCTCAAATACCACACTGGTGTACACCTGCCGCTGCCTCTCTGTCAGAAGCTCTCCATAAAAATCAAATAAAAAAGTCTGCTCTACAAATTTCTCCATCTGTAATCACCTTGGCTATCATACACGATTCCGCCATGTCTGTCAAGGCTTTTTGCTTTACAAATTTATTTTTTCCAAAATTTCACAGAAAAAAGGCCGGGAAAGCGCTTTTCTGCTGGGTTTTGCAGGCTTTTCCGACCTTTATTTATTTTCTTCCTATTATATAGGCCAATCTGAATTCGATCAGAACATTTCTTTCGTCATTTTATCAATTTCCTGATCTACTGCTTCATAAACACCCGGGATGCAGGAAAAATTCAGGCCATGTGTGGTACATGGAATAAAATGAAGCTTACCACAGTCTCTGCAAAGCTGATCGGTTGCTTCTTCAATCATTTCCTGATTCCAGTCAAAACGATCCACTTTGCCATTGTCAATGCCACCCATAAATGTGATATCTTTTCCATATTCTTTGATCAGTTTCGGAAGATCATTGACAGACATACATCCCTGCCATACATCAATTCCCATTTCGATCATTGTTGGAACCAGTGTTGCGCTGTAGCTGTCATTATGATGAATGATCAGTTCCACACCATGGTCATGGTAGTAGCCATAAATACGTTTGTAGGAATCCATAAAGAATTCGCGGAACATATCCACACTGATAAATGTAGACTTCTGCGTTCCCCAGTCATCATGATGGAATACAACATCTGGTTTCATATAGGTACAGATCTGCTCTGCCCATTTCAGTTCCCACTCTGTAATATATTCGATCAGTTCATGCATGGCTTCCGGTTCTTCGTAAAAATTCATCATAGTATTCTGAATTTCACAGAGATAATGGCACATCTCAAAAACTCCCGGTGCGATCAGTGTGGCAACCATTGTTTCATTCCTATCAATTCCGGCAATGGTCTCCTGGCATGCTTTCCAGTCTTCTGCTGTGTAATTGATATCCGGTGCTTTTACATATTTTTTCCATTCTGTGATATCCGGGCATACCAGATGTTCGGGATCATGAAGTGGAAACGCTCCTGGCGTTCCTACCGGCCAGGAATTATAATATCCCCAGCCACATTTTACTGTTGGTGCACCAGGTCCTTCCGGCATCATCGGATACTGCTGCTGATAGGGAGTATTCAGAACAAAGGTCAGTCCCTCATACTGTTTTACAAAACGATCCGGATTTCCTCCACGGATTACTTCCATCATATTCTGTCTTTTTGTTAACATAAAAACACCTCCGCTACGTTATTATGCAGGAAAACCTTTTTTCCGCACTTGTTTTGCTACACCCCAATATAAAAGGCTTATTTCTGCACTTGTTTTTTCTTTATGATTCTATTATACTGAAAATCAGAAGAATCACAATTCCACATAATATGGTGATTATTCCTATTTTTTCCTATAAAATATAGGAAGGAGGATTTTCTTTGAAACTCAGCGCAAAACTTATCTGCTATCATTTGCAGCAATCATTTCCTATGGATACCTCCAGGCTGGATACAGAACCCACATTGCTATGTCCTGCCTGTTACGAAAAAAACACACCGCTTCAGGAAGGACGTGTTTATCTTATTACAAATCCTGATTTTCAACCGACTTTTCATCATCCCAAAAATATCCTGTTCCTGATGATCGGAAAAACTTACCGGAATTACGAATTAACCCAGCCAAACATGTGTGTCATTCCTGAAGATTTTTCTGCCAATACCATTTTTAACAAACTCCAGGAAATTTTTATCCTTTATGACCGGTGGAATCAGTCTCTGATGAATTCCCGTCTTCAGAACGCTTCTATTCAGGAACTTCTGGATCTTACCGCTTCCATTATTCCCAATCCAATGATGCTGATCGGTATGGATTTTACTATCATTGCCTCCAGAGGCTGGGATCTGGGTGATCTTTCCAATTCCGTTCTGGGTTCCAACGAAAATTCCTGGGCTGTTGTTGACAGTCTGAAACAGGATCCCCATTATGAGGAAGCTTTTTATAAAACCGGCTACTTTTATTATCCCGGAAATGGCCTTACGGTTCCTTCTCTCTGCGTAAACATTTCCAATAATGATAAGGCTGTATACCGACTGATGTTTTCCGGAGGCGAAGTTCCTCTGGATGATACATTTGGTTTTATCCTGGAGTACCTTTCCCAGATGATATCTCATGCCCTTTCCACCGGTATCATGCACAACCGGGATAAAGCGTTTCCTCTGCACCAGATTTTTGTATCTATCCTGACTGATCCAGGAGCTGATTACGTAAAAGTCAGCCAGCAGCTGACAAATGTAGGATGGCTTTCTTCCCATATGTATCAATGCATCCTGATCCAGACCGGACTGATCGACCAGAAAAATCTGACCCTCAATGCCATCTGCAATTATCTGGAAAATACGATCCCGGCCAGTTGTGCTACCGAATACAAAGGCAATGCTGTGCTTTTTATCAATCTGGACCTATGTACCATGACTGTCCATGAAATTTCTGATAAGATCGAGGGTTTTATCAAAAACAGCATGTTAAGTGCCGGATACAGCCGGAAGATGCTTGGACATTTTAATTTCCACCGGCAATACACACAAGCTTCTGTCTCTTTACAGGTTGGCAAACGCAAAAATCCTGCAGAAAGTATCCACTATTTTAACTCCATCGCTCTGCCCTATATCCTGGAACAGGCTACCAGAAAACTTCCAGCTTACATGATCTGCCACGAAAAGCTTCTGTCACTGAAATACAAAGATGAGGCAAAACAATCTCATCTCTATGACACACTGCGTTGTTTTCTGGAACACAACCAGAACATTGCCCATACTGCCAGCGCTTTATTTATCCACAGAACCACTCTTCTTTACCGTCTGGATAAGATCAAAGCATTTCTGGATTCGGATCTCACAGACAGAGATGAAATCCTGTATCTGCTGCTTTCTTTTCATTTGATGGATATGGAAGAAGAAAATCAGAACACAAACGCATAAAAAAACGGGAAATCTCATGCATACCATAATATGCTTCCTGATTTCCCGTTTTTTCTATGTAAAGCGGATATTCTCTTTTATAATTCTTCCTTTTCTGCTTCGTTCAGAATTGAAGTACAGTGTGGACATCTTGTAGCCGCGATGTCGATCTCACTTCTGCAGAACGGACATACCTTCGTAGTTGGTGCAGGCTCTTCCTCTTTTTTTGCTCCGATGGAAGTGATCTTGTTAACTGTCTTCAGAAGGCAGAACAGGATAAATGCCATGATCACAAAATTGATCACTGAGGAGACAAAGGATGAAGCAAATCCGGATACATCCTTCAGTGTATACGTTGCTCCTCCTGTAAGCACATTCAGGATCGGATTGATAAAGTTATCGGTCAGTGATGTTACGATACCTGAGAAAGCACCTCCGATAATCACACCAATAGCCATGTCCATGACATTGCCCCGCAATGCAAAGGCTTTGAATTCCTCCAGAAACTTTTTCATTTGTGATTCCTCCCTCTTTTTTCGAAAATCCTATGACACTTTGGTTCCGTTTTGGATTTTCGCTGTTTTTCAGGAAAATTATAACACCGGCATTTCTTAATTTCCATAGATATTCCAGACAAAATCTCACATCTTATAAAAGAATACGTTCTTCCTGCCCGGCACATTTTTTTAATGTTTCCCCAATTGCCAGAATGCCACCGCACTGGCTGCAGCCACATTCAATGAATCTACTCCATGGGCCATGGGAATGCATACCGTATAGTCACAGTCCGCAATGGTCTCTGAGGCAAGTCCATCTCCTTCCGTCCCAAGAACAATTGCCAGTTTTTCTTCCGTCATTAAATGAGGATCATCAATATCAAAAGAATCCTCTTTCAGCGCCATGGCTGCTGTTTTAAATCCCATTGTTTTCAGAGACCGGATTCCTTCCGTCTTCCACTCTGTCTTTTCATCAAAAAATGTCCATGGGATCTGAAATACGGTTCCCATGCTGACACGGATCGCACGGCGGTATAAAGGATTGCTGCATCCCGGAGTTAACAACACCGCATCCATACCAAGAGCTGCCGCAGAACGAAAAATCGCGCCGATATTAGTAGGATTTACCACATTTTCCAGAACCGCGATCCTGCGGGCATTTTTGCAGATCTCATCAATCCCCGGAAGTGCCGGCCGGTGCATGGCACAGAGCATCCCTCTTGTCAGCTTGAAACCGGTCAGCTGCGTCAGCACATCAAATTCTGCCGTATAAACCGGAATTTCACCACAGCGGCGGATCAGCTCTTTTGCTTCTCCCTCAATATGCTTATGTTCCACCAGAAAAGAAATCGGCCGGCACCCGGAATCCAATGCTCTCTCAATAACTTTCGGGCTCTCCGCAATAAAAATTCCTTTCTCAGGCTCTGCCCGGTTCAGAAGCTGAATCTCAGAAATCCTGGCATATACATCCAGCTCCGGTGCGTTAAAATCTGTGATTTCTATGATATTTGACATGGTTGTTTTCTCCTGTTCTCTCTTCCTGTTTCTATCCTGTTTATTGTAACAGAAACTCTTTGTAAAAGAAAGCCAGGTGTTATTGAATCCACCTGGCTCTGCTGCTACATATAAAACAGTCTGTTTATTTTCAGATCCTTACTTCCATCCACCGGATCATATCTCCAATTACTTCATCTTTGCAATACTCATTCAGGATCTCATGGAAAAGTCCGCCATAGATTTTCATCTGCTTATCTTCGGAACCTGCTTCTTTAAAGAAATCATAGGTATCCTGTACACTTACCAGACCGTCTTTCTCACCATGAGTCATAAGGACCGGAGAATGAAACTCTGCTTTTTTCTCCTTGAACCAGTCAAGTCCGTCACAGATCGCATAGCATAAACCCGCTGTAAAAGACTGTTTATTATATGGATCTTTTCCGTACCAGTCTACCACTTCCTGCACAGAGCATACACCGGATCCCAGCTGGTTGGTAAGGCGCGTATGTACATCCATTCCTCCCGGCACTCCACGGATCAGATTTCCGTTATCTGCAGTCAGCGCACCGCTGGTAATGATTCCCCGGAGCTTTTTATCCGGATATTTGGCTCCATACAGAGAAACGGTAAATCCTCCCATGCTGTGTCCGAGAAGGAACACCGGGATATCCGGATTTTCTTCAATAGCCATATCCACCACTACATTGGTGTCATCCAGAAGTTCATTGAAATCCGAATAAAAAGTCTCCTCTCCTTCAGAGCGTCCATGTCCTCTGTGGTCAAAACGGTAGGTACCAATTCCCGCCTCATGAAGCTTCTCTGCAAAATAATCGTACCTGCCCTGATGCTCACAGAGACCGTGAACGATTACGATCACAGCCTTATTGTCTGCTGCCGTTTCCTTTTTCAGATACAGTTTCGTTCCGTCAAACGATGTGATCATACTTTCACCCATAGTAAAAACCTCCTTTTTCTTGCTGCAAGATACGCATCCCCATTATACGCCTCGCTGTCTGATAGATTTATCATACCATGAAATCTGTATTTTGATAACCCCTGATTCTATTCGTAACAGGAACAAAAACGCCCGTTTCGAATTAAATTGAAACGGGCGTTTTTCGTAAATTTTTATTCTACCTCTTCCGGCTCCATGCTGAGCACATGGCCTTCTTGATTTCCGATATCGTATTTCTGTCCGTATTCCTTAAAATACTGATAATACTCCACACTGTTTGTAGGATAGATCTTGGAATCATGGATATGAAGATCTGAACCGGTCTCTCCACTCTTCATCAGCGCAACCATGGCACTTGCACAGTGAGTTGCAATACGGCAGAAACTGTTCAGGATATCACTGAATACTGTTCCTTCCTCCAGTCCGCATTTGCCCTGGCTCAGACGTTCTGCATGGCGCATCTTCAGCACATCACAGAGTCCTGTGATCACAGCTCCCAGAGGTGCTACTCTCTGTGCCATTTCCTTATCATCTTTCATAAAAGCATTGCAGGTTATATTGATATCCTCACGAACTGCTTCCATAACAACATTCAGTTCATCCCAGGCTTCCTGAGAAAAATTCGTGTGATTATCATGCATCTCACTGGACATATGTGCAATATAAGAAGCATGATCACCAATACGCTCAAAGTCATTGATCGTATGCAGATACAGTGAAGTCTGTCTTGTCTGTGCGGAATTCATCTCTCTCTTGGTCAGCTGAATCAGATATTCTCCAAGACGGCTTTCATACTTGTCGATCAGATCCTCTTTTCGCTGAACCTTATCATATTTATCCTGCTGATAATCATTCAGAAGGTTCATGGCTCTGTTGACGTTTTTACGAAGTTTCTTGGACATTCCGTTCATTACACGGTGACACTGTGCAATAGCAAGAGCCGGATAATTCAAAAGACGCTCCTCAAGAAGATCAAAGTCTACCTCATCTTCCAAATCTTCCTTGTTATCCTTCACAAGCCAGCATACCAGCTTCTCGATCTTTGGAATAAACGGGAACAGCACAATAACTGTCGCCAGACGGAAGACTGTGTTCAGAAGGGCGATCGCTACCGGTGTCATCGTCATATCCATAAATGTAAAATGTACAAATGCATTTACTGTATAGAAGATCACTGACCAGAGGATCAAACCAAAAAGGTCATTGATCAGATACACAAGAGCAGTTCTCTTACCATTCTTATTGGCTCCAATCGCAGAAATAAGGACCGGACATGCAGCACCGACACCAATACCAAGAACGATCGGAAACGCACTCGCAAATGTCAAGATTCCGGTTACAGACAGCGCCTGAAGTACACCGACTGTTGCAGATGCACTCTGCAGTACTGCGGTAAATGCAATACCAACAAGGATACCTGCGATCGGATTGGAAAACATGGTCAGCATCTTAATGAATACCGGACTTTCACGAAGAGGAGATACCGCTCCACTCATCATCTGCATACCTGTCATCAGAATCGCAAAACCAAGCATGATATTTCCTACATTCTTATGTAAGGTTCGCTTACAGAACATACGGAAAATAATACCAATAACTGCCACAACAGCTGAAATTGTTGCTGTGGAAAGAATACTTGCAATACCATTGGATCCTTCAATATAAGAAAGACATAAGATCCAGCCTGTAATACTGGTTCCGATATTTGCTCCCATGATGATACCTATCGCCTGTTTCAGTTTCATCATACCGGAGTTTACAAAACCGATTACCATAACAGTCGTCGCAGAAGACGACTGGATCACACTGGTAACACCAGTACCAAGTGCGACACCCTTCAGTGGAGTATTGGTCATCTTATAGAGAAACGCTTCCAGCTTATTACCGGCTGCCAGCTTCAGACCATCGCCCATTAAGGACATTCCAAATAAAAATAATGATACTCCACATAACAAAGATAAGATCATTGAAAAAATTGCCATAATTTTCTCCTTTGTCATACTCGCTTCCTGTCAGCATCTGTCAGGAGCCGTGTTATCCCGAAAATGCAATTTTACATTTCCTTAATCCGGATTTTTCTTATTTTTAACATTTTCCCATTTATTATGCCACATCAATTCCCAGATTACAACAAAAGATTTACACCCAAAATAAAAAATTTTAAAGACTGGCCTTGTGTTTCCAAAAGTCAATCCTTTATATGAGTATTTTTGAGCAGTTTTGCACAAAAATTTCTCTGCTTTTTGTTTTATAATCTTCTTCAAGTGCATTAACTTCCTTAAGTGTGCTAGAAACTTTCATATCATTTTTCCTTGTATATAAAACAAAAAACGGCTTCATGATATCCCGTTCTGATATCATAAAGCTGTTTTTTTGTACTGAAATTATTCAGTTAAAACAAATTATTTTGTAGTGCCTCTTTCGCATCTGCGATAATAGCAAAATAGCAGAGATCTTCCTGAGCAACTTTACTTCCCTTTCTTCCATTGATTCTCTCTTTCTTGATGCCTGCCGGTGCCGCTCGCAGATCTTTCCTGGTAGGTCCTTCCGCAGAAAGAAGAACAAAGCGAAAGGACGTACACATTTCAGGAATCTTAAAGTTTCTTTTTAATCTTTAATTTCATAATTTCTGCTTATTATTCAGGCTTTCGATTTTTCTGATCGTATGGCCCTGGTTTCCTACGCTTATTTTTCTTCCCTGCTTCTTCTTTTCCTATTTCTCTTTAAAATCTGTTGCTTCTCTAAGACTGATTTTCTCTTAAGTTGACGCTATGTTTACCACATTGGTACCTGACCCCCAGTGGTGAAAATACGCTGCAGACATCCGATGCCTGATCCATGGTCAGGCGGTTACTTAATGCACGCTGTGCTAAAACAGAAGCTGAAGTCCCATTGCAATGATCCACATATATGCACAGGTCTTCGGGATCATCAGTAATCCGACCTTAGGCTTTGTTTTGCTGAATAAGGTTACCGGAAGATAACATCCAAAGGAAATGATGATCGCAGCAACCATTCTTGTCATGTGATACCCATTCGCATTTCCGGAGATCGCATACAGAATGATCACACCGATACCAGTAACTGCAAAAACTGCATTTCTCAGGATGGATAATTTCATATTTCCATTATCTGTACACCAGTTATTCTGAGGAAGGAAGCATACCACGATCCTGATGATCGCAGAGATCCAGATCATTGCTTCCACTGCAGCCGGTGCGTTCAGCTCCGGGAAGGTAAGCTTCCATACATACAGTAAAATAATATAAAATACAGTCATCGTGATCGAAGATACCTGTAATCCGATTCCCAGCTGTCTCCTGATCTTCTCACTGCTTCCATGGACAGCTCTGATGATCCTTGGCACCAGATGGAACGCATCTCCGCCACAAAGTGTCAATGTCAGTACTCCGTAAAGGATAAACAAAGGGTTTCCCTTCGAAAATACAAAGAAAAGAATTCCTGCGATCAGATCAAAGATCAAATATCCTGCGTCAAATATTGCCTCCATAATGTCCGGCATGTTTTTCTTACTGCTTTCTCTCATGCTTCCTGCTCCTTTGTGATCAATTGTTTATAACAAAAATAATTTCTGGTAAATACAACTCCCGCCAGGGCCAGTGCACAGCCGAGACCGGAATAGAAAAAAGCAACGAAGATATCAGGGAATATTCCCGCTGCCCTGAAACCAATCCCTCCGCTCATCATGCAAGTCATGATCAGATATGCTTTCAGATCAAAAAAATGCCAGAACGGACGGTGACTCTCATATCCCAGGATCCTTTTGGTATGCTTTTTGCTCATCTTATAAAACATCATGCCAAACAAAAAAAATACAACGACCGAAAACAGATACAGATACCACTTCCGATCGATCACCCGGTATGATAATATCCCAAGTCTGGCAACGTTAAATCCGGCGATCAGCCATACAATACCCGCGATCAGCAAAAGAGTCCTTTTCTTTACATGAAATCTCTTTTTCATCCTCTCACCTCATATATTTATCCGCATTTTCGCAGATCTTATGAAACACCTCTTTACAAATACGCTTCTCTTCCCCTGTCAGTCCATCCAAAGCGATCTTTGCAAATTCCTTCTGTGCTTTTATTCCATCTTCAATGATCAGATCTGCCTTATCTAATAAAACGATCTCGATATGCTTCTTATTGTCCGCACTCTGGATCCTTTCAATCAGACCTCTGCTCTCCAGATTTTTCAGAGAAGAGGACACGTGGGATTTCGTCGACTTACGGACCTTAACGATCTCAGCCGCAGTATTATGCTGCGGATTGTTGTGCAAAAACATAAGGATATCATATTCCATATGCGTCAGCTGATATTTCTCGCATACACTCCCTGTGACTTTTTCATAACAGCTTGTTATCGTTTTATGCTGATCCCAGAAAAACATAACCTTCCTCCATATCTATTTGTTCTATTTAGAACGATTGTATAGCATTGCTCCATATTTGTTAATCATAAAATATCTTCTTTCAACATTTATATAGAGCTGCCACAAAATAAAAGCTGCCGCTTTGCGATCTATCAACCACTAAAGCGACAGCTTTCTTCTAAGCCGTATATTTATTTAGGATTTTTCTTTCCTTTTCTGACTCTGATCCTGCGGATCATCCTTCGGATCAGAAATACCACAAACACAATGATCACAATAAAGATCAGACAAATACCTGCGATCATTGCCGAAAACTTATTGGGCTGCTTCACCAGATCAATGATATTTCTGCTGTCCTCCACAACCTTACGTCCATGTGTCGTCTCATAATATTCCGGCACATTGGCAATTCCATCGCCATCTGTATCTTTAAAGGACTGCATATATCTTGCGATCGCATCCCAGGCCTTTAACTCCCTGTCACCTTCCATGATCGCCTGATCTTCCAGATTTTCAATAGGATTTCCATCCCTGTCCTTCGGTTCAAGAGACAGCAGTCCATAGGACATTTTCATCACTGAACCAAGCATCTGGCCGGTATACAGATCTGTCACGACATGATACAGCTTATCATCCTGGATCTCGATCTGTTCTCCGTCTGTCCTGGTGAGATAACAATCTGTCACCTTATTCAGGATCATCCGATGTGGATTGTATGCAAAATTCAATCCACTGCAATATAACCTTGCCGTTGTCATAAAATCCGAAACAGAAGCGTCCACCTCCGCTGCCAGCTTCAGCTCCTTTCCGGTCAGGTATGCACTGATCAGCGGATATCCGGCAACACCGTCCTTTCCGATCCCCAGTGAAAAGGAATTAAAAACATCCTCTACTGTGATATCTCCCTTTGTGTATGTATTCCGCACGGTTCCGCTTGGAACAACGGCTACATCAACCGGATCACCATCATAATACTCGGAATTCTCCACTGCATATATGTATGCATCGGACATGATATCACCAAGATTCAGTTCTTCATGCTTCGTGCCCATTTCTTCCAGACTGTTGAATTCAACATCATTTTCAGCAAGAACCTCTTCCCTTGTATAGCCAAAATCGGAAAGATAATTCTTATCTACCGTATCCATCAGGGCATCAATCTGTTCCTGTGTCGCCTGATCCGGTTTTATCTCCTCAGAAACAGGAATCAGCTCATAGGATGTCAGCTCCCAACGTCCATACTGCTTCTGTGTCATGGAAAGTGAGCCGAGATTTCTTCCGTATTCGCCGCAGGATACGATATATGTGTTCCCATGCTGAATTGCCTCTTTCAGCTCTGAGTGCGTATGTCCGCTGATGATCAGATCGATATCCGGCACCTCTTTTGCAAGGATCTCATCCTCCGATTTGTTTTCATCCTCCCAAGTTCCTCCATGGGACACACAGGCGATCATATCCACTTTTTCATTTTTTCTGATCTCTTCGACCGTCTGTTTTACGGCCTCAACCGGATCCTTGAACTTTAATTCACAGGTCGGTGCACATTCCAGGGCATCCTTACCGAACACGCCGACTACTGCAGCCTTTACATCTCCCTTTTGAACTACTACATAATCCTTCACACCGTAGTCTTCAAATGCCGACCGGATCTGCTTCTGACCATCACTTAGTCCATCCTGCTCCATGCTGTCCCAATCCACATTGCACACCACCAGTGCCGGCACTGTCCCACCGGAATCCTTCGCAGCCTCCAGCATATTTGCCAGTCCCTTTGAGCGATAATCATATTCATGATTTCCCAGAGTCGTCACATCATACCCCAGATATCCCAGCATCCGAAGCTCTGCCGCCTCCGTATCGTATACGGTCTGGATCAGTGTTCCCATGGAAAAATCACCGCCATCCAGCACCAGGGTGTCCGGATCTTCCTGCTTCTTTTCATCGATCAGGGTTTTGATCCTGGCAAATCCGCCAACCTCTTTTTGCTCCCCATCTACAATGGTTGAAAAGCTGTTCAAATGCGAATGTGTATCATGGCTGAACAAAACATCGATCTGTTTTGTCTCTGCCGCTTCCACCGGAGTAATCCATGCAAGAGGAAGCAGCAACGCAGCAATAAGCATGAGTGCCAGAAGTCTTGCTGAAATTTTCTTCCGTTTTTTCATAGCTCTCTCCTTTTCATAAAACCATCAGCAATGTTCCTGCACCGATCAAAGCACATCCAAGCAGAGATCTTGCTGTAAATTTCTCGTGCAGAAAAACAAAAGCCAGTACCAGTGTGATCACGACACTCAGCTTGTCTATCGGCACAACCTTCGATGCATCTCCTATCTGCAGAGCACGATAATAGCATAACCACGAAGCACCCGTTGCCAGACCTGAAAGGATCAGAAACAGCCAGCTTTTTTTGCTGATCGCTGCGATCCCTCCCTGGGTATTTGTGAGGAAAACCATTCCCCACGCCATAACCAGCACCACCATCGTTCGAATCGCTGTTGCAAGATTCGAATTAACACCGGCAATACCTATCTTGGCCAGTATGGAGGTCAGCGCCGCAAATACAGCAGACAGTAAGGCAAACACAAACCACATAGTAACTCCCCCTTAAATATAAGATTTTTCTTAACTATCCCAATACAAGTCCATCATATCATTTCCCCTCTGATATGTCACTATTTACAATTTTCTCCTCCGTATATTCCTCTATTTCTGTCTTTGTCACCTGTTTGATATGCTTTTTTTTCAGGCGCAGATATACGAATTCCCGAAAAATAGTATAGAACACGGAAAGCAGTGGAATGAAAACAAGCATACCTACAATTCCCATAAGGTTTCCGCCGATCGTAACTGCTGCAAGAACCCAGATCGACGGAAGCCCTACGGATTCACCCACAACATGAGGATAGATCAGATTTCCCTCGATCTGCTGCAGCACCAGGAATACTATAATAAATAAGATCGCCTGATTCGGGCTTACCATAAAGATCAAAAAGCTTCCCACCGCACATCCGATGAAAGCCCCGAAAATCGGGATCAATGCCGTAAACGCAATCAAAACTCCGATCAGAAGTGCATACGGCATCCTCAAAATACTCAATATCACAACAAACATACAGCCGAGGATCACGGCTTCCAGACACTGACCTGCAAGAAAATTTGCAAATGTCCGATAAGTCAGAGAACAGACTTTAAGAAAAGCATCTGCTTTTTTCCTTGGAAGAAAAGCGAAAAATACTTTTCGGATCTGCACATGCAACTTCTCCTTCTGAAAAAGGACATAGCAGGCAAATGAAAAAGCAATAAAAAAGGTTGCCAATCCACTGACTATGGAACCCACTGCTGACATTGTGGTGTTCATCATATTTCCTGCACCGTTTCCAAGAAGGCTTATCCCCCACTTGATCGCCTGATCCGGATTAAACTGTACTTGATCTACCAGCTTCATGATTTCCTGGTTATTATGGGAAAATTCCCGGATCCAGCTTTGCATCTGCGGAATAAAATCAGCGATACTCATCATCAGAGTTCCCATTGTCCGCGTAAGCTGCGGGATCACACCAAACATCACCAGTACGATCACGCCAACTGCAAATATGATCGTAAGGAGCAGACTTATCGGTCTTGCCAGTTTTACGACTATCTTATTTTCCTTTTTTGTCCTTCCAAAAATTTTCTTTTCCAAAAAGCTCATCGGCACGTTGGTCACAAATGCGATCGCTCCGCCAAGTACAAAGGGAAATGCGATTCCCCATATTGCTTTCAGCACATCGAGTACCACATCAAACTTCCACAGAGCGACCACAAGAAATGCTGTAAATACAATAAGCTCCCGGATTTTTTTTACAGATATCTTACTTATATCCACTATCATTCTCCTCTTTTTCTTAATTCCATGCGTATCCATTTAAGCAGCTGAATGATCGGAAGACTTGCAAACGCATACAGATATACACAGCCAAGCTGCATCAGATCCAGAGTCTCTACTTTAAACAGGAGATGAAGACCAGGAACCGTCAGTACAACGGTAATGAGTACTGCACCAAGTGCAAATGCTCCCTGAAGCCATTTATTATTAAAGAAACGTTTTGTAAAGATAACCGGATGATCCGATTTGCAGTTAAATCCATGGAACAAACGTGCCAGGCAAAGTGTTCCGAAGGCATAGGTACTTCCAAGCAGTGCACCATTCTGATGATATCCTGTCAAAAATCCGATCATCGTCATCGTACTGATCACCAGGCCTTCCAGACCGATTTTACCAAGAAAATCCTTTGTCAGTATTGACTCGTCTGCTGATCTTGGTTTCTCATTCATCACCTCACTGCTGTGCGGCTCCACGCCTAATGCGATCGCCGGAAGACTGTCTGTCAAAAGATTGATAAACAGCAGATGTACCGGTGCAAAGGGAACCGGAAATCCTGCAAGGGATGCACAAAGAACTGCCAGGATCGCACCAAAGTTTCCAGACAAAAGAAACTGGATCGCATACTTGATATTCTGATATAAATTTCGTCCGTTTTCCACAGCTTTTACAATTGTTGCAAAATTATCATCTGTAAGCACCATTGCCGCAGCGTCCTTTGCCACCTCGGTTCCGGTCACTCCCATTGCAACACCAATATCTGCCTGCTTCAATGCCGGAGCATCATTCACACCGTCTCCGGTCATTGCCACGATCATCCCCTTCTCCTGCCATGCACGGACAATACGGATCTTGTGCTCCGGTGACACTCTTGCATACACGGAAATATTCGGGACAAATTCCTTCAGCTGCTCATCACTCATATTTTCAATATCAGCACCCTCACAGGCCTCCGACAGATCATGTAGGATCCCGATCCTCTTTGCAATTGCCGCTGCTGTGATCTTATGGTCTCCTGTGATCATAACCGGTCGGATCCCCGCTTTTATACATTCTGCAACTGCAGCCTTTGATTCTTCCCTCGGCGGATCCATCATAGCGATCAGACCAAGAAATACCAGCTGGTTCTCATCTTCTGTCGTCAATACATGGTTCTCCGGAACTTCACGATAGGTAAATGCCAGTACCCGCAACCCTTCCATTGAAAATTCCTGATTCTGTCGCTGGATCTTTTCTTTATCTGCTTCTGTGATTTCCCGCACTCCATCCTTCGTCCAGATCCGGTCTGTCAGCTCCAGAAGCCGGTCAACAGCACCTTTCACGATCATACGGTTCTCACCATCGATCCTGTGAAGTGTTGACATCATCTTACGGTCACTGTCAAAGGGAAGCTCTCCTTCCCTTGGATAAAGCGTTCTTACCTCTACAGCCTCTATTCCGTACCGGCTGCCCAGATTGATCAATGCTGTTTCCGTCGGATCTCCAATCTCCACACCATTTTCATTTGTTGAATCATTACATAAAATGCTGTAGTCCAAAAGACATCTCTGTGCCGGATCTGCCACATCGATTGCAGCTGCTGTGATCCTTTTTCCATCAATATAATAATCTTCTACTGTCATTTTGTTCTGTGTGAGTGTTCCGGTCTTATCCGAACAGATAACAGAAACGCTTCCAAGACCTTCCACAGCCTGAAGCTTACGAATGATCGCATGCTCCTTTGCCATCTTCTGTGTTCCGAAAGAAAGCACAATTGTCACGATAGAGCTTAACGCTTCCGGGATCGCTGCGACTGCAAGTGCTACTGCAAACATAAATGCACTGCTGATCTTCTCACCGCGGAATACACTGATCGCAAACAGAATCCCACAAAATATCAGGATCAGGATGGAAAGCTTTTTTCCAAAGTCATCCAGGTTCGCCTGAAGTGGCGTCTGTTTTTCCGAAGTTGATTTCAGAAGTCCTGCAATCTTTCCAACTTCTGTCTGCATTCCCACATTCGTTACAACCACTCTGCCACGCCCATATGTGACAAAGCTGCCGGAAAACAGCATATTTGTCCGATCGCCAAGCGGTGCTTCCTCCAAAATAATGTCCATACTCTTTTCAACTGCAAGACTTTCTCCGGTAAGAGCACTTTCATCGACCTTAAGACTTGCATTTTCAAGCAGTCTTCCATCGGCCGGGATCATATCACCGGCTTCAAGAAGGATCACATCTCCTACAACCAGCTCTCTTGCCGGGAGCTGTACTGCCACACCGTCACGCAATACTTTTGCCTCCGGACCGGAAAGCTTCTTTAAGCTCTGCAGGGACTGCTCAGCCTTTACTGTCTGCACGGTTCCCAAGATCGCATTGATCGTGATAACGATCACGATAACTGCTGCACTTTCCACATCTCCAAGCATACCGGATATCACTGCCGATGCGATCAGGATCAGCACCAGAAAATCCTTATACTGCTCAAAGAAGATCTGCAAAATACTTTTTTTCTTTCCTTCTGCAAGCTCATTCCATCCGCACTTCTCTCTGGACCGTCTGACCTGTTCATCGGTAAGCCCTGATTCCCTGCTTTCCACACGCTCGAGAACTTCCTCTGCTGTCTGCTGATAAATTTCCTTCATTACCTTTGCCTCCTTTTTTGCAAATATTCACCAACTGTAATTTTTTTATGCAATAAAGGATTTTTTTGATAAAATGATATAAAAAAAGAAACCCTTATTGCATAACAAAAAATGCAATAAAAGTCTCACCATTTCCCTGCAGCGCCGGATGTTTCCACCGTACTGACGACACTGCAAACGCAGATTTCCAAACGTAGGTTACTCCCCTTTATCAGGTTTAATAGTATAACAGGATCGGTACCTCTGTCAAGATACTTTATAAATCACACCTTGCAAATATGATACTCCGGCAACAAAAAAACTCCCATTTTTTGAGTGGGAGTCTTTCCGTTACCCTGGAAACATTATGGACCTGCAGCCGTTTTATTACCTTTTAAGATTTATTACTTTGATCAGCTACAATATTACCCTGCACAACTCTTCCCTGGTCTTTTCCTTTTCTCAGTCCTCGAACTACCTGTACATTTTTTATCACTGCTGATAAAAACAAAAACTCTTTGTAATAATGACTGCAAAACGCCTTTGTACATCCTTGTGTATTATTATTTTTTGCTATTTTTCTTAATGACAGCTATGGCTTCCACATCCATGCTCGCCACATGTATGTCCTTCCCCGTGGCTGTGCTCATGATGAGAACACTTAACATCCGGATTATAATCGAGTGTTTCATTGATAAAAGCTTCTACTGCTTCATCCGCATCTCCGGAAACTCCTCCGAAAAGCTTAATGCCGGCTGCCGCTAACGCTGTCTGTGCGCCGCCTCCGATTCCGCCACAGATCAAAACATCTGCATTCAATGCATTAAGAACTCCCGCCAATGCACCGTGTCCGCTTCCATTCGTATCTACTACTTCTGAATGTACTACTTTTCCTTCCTCTACATCGTAAATCTTAAATGTTTCTGTGTGTCCGAAGTGCTGAAAAATCTGTCCGTTTTCATATGTTACTGCTATTCTCATGATACCCTCTCCTTTTTCCACTGCATATTTTTTGTAAATTTCCTGCTTGTAACACCCTCCAAGGTTGCAGTTACTGCTCTGGCCGTCACAGATTCTGAAATCCCCACCCTCGATTCTGAGTGGATATCCATCAATGAGAGCATCTGCTATTTTCTTCCTGGCAATCTCGTAAATCCGTTGAACGGTTGTTCTTGCGACTTGCATAGATGCTGCGCACTGCTCCTGACTATAACCTTTCTTGTCCAAAAGACGGATTGTCTCGTACTCATCTACCGTCAGAACAATGGGTGTTTTTTTGTCAGTATCGTCTGCCGGAAGAAATTCTAAAACATTGGGGAAATGGCAAACTTTTCTGCATTTTACTGGTCTCGGCATAAACTGCTCCTTTCTCGCTTTTCTTATATAATAGCTCTATAAAAGGCATATGTCAATAACATTTTTGACATATGCCCACATCCCTCATTTCGAGTACCTGACCCCACTGTGGTAAAAACAATGGAATATTTTTCCCCTCAGACAGATGACCCTGATCTGTCTGTTTGTCGTGTCCAAAACCGATAATTCTCACTCTTTTTCTTGTAATTTTATTACATACATGTTTCTTTTAATCATACCGAACACTTTATCGAACATCTAGCTTAATAGCATTGCCTAGTGTGTTCCGCAAGCAGATGCCAGTTTATAGTTTATACTCTTTTCACAGAACTTTTATCCCAGCTTTCGAGTACCTGACCCCTAGTGATCCACCAGTCGGCATCTGTCATGCCGCTCTGGCGGCATTCATTGATAAGCCTGAGCTGTTCTTTCATAGGAACACGGGCTTTGCGAGTATTGGACATGACCTATCCTCCATAATTGTAGTGAAATAGTCTAAGTATCTAACAGCTATAATTATAGAAGGATTCAAAGAACTAAAAAATCCGCTGGATTATTTGGCGGTTACTTTAAATGTATTATATAGCTTTAATATGTTAATTTCAACCAAGTATGGAAAGAACCAATTAAGCGCTTACGATGTACAGGTTTCTTTTGTCTTGCCATAATAAAAGGCCCTCCTAATGATATTTATTTTATCATAGAAGAACCTTCTAAACATTATTTTACAGAAAAAGTTTTATACTCTCAATTAACTTCTTAAAATGGTTGCTGTTTTTTTACTGGCATCTATGTAGATGCCAGTCTATAGTTTATACTCTTTTCACAGAACTTTTATCCCGGGTTTCGAGTACCTGACCCCAAGTGGACCTCAACTTTCGAGTACCTGTCCCCAAATGCCTTTCTGCATCAACCAGGAAGCTTCTTTGAAAGCCTTTCTGGAAGACGGCGATATTCCTATGGATAACAATGCGACAGAAAGTGCCCTGCGCAGTTTTTGCCTTCATAAGCATACATGGAAACTGATCGACAGTCTGCTCTTTCGAGTACCTGACCCCACTGTCTACTTTATCTTACAATCTCATCAAGCACTATGAATTACAAAATAGCGAATACATAATTAGCCCCAAATTAAGCTCTTACATTTTCTTAATGATATCAAAGCAAATGTCTGTTTATAGTCTTTTTACAGAATTTGTCGTTTTCTGATATTTTATCAAATTCTGTTCGTATTGTGCTTACAATGACTATCCAAGATGATAGTCATTGAATTTATGAACTTCTAAGAGGATCCACCCCCTGTGGTTTCCCGACACCATTTTATATAATCTTTTCGCAGAACTTCTATCTCCTGTTTCAAATGCCTGACCCCTAGAAATTTTCAAATCGACAATTTTCTTTCTTGAATTAACTTTTTAAAGTGGTTGCTGTTTTTTTACTGGCATCTATGTAGATGCCAGTCTATAGTTTATACTCTTTTCACAGAACTTTCATCCCTCATTTCGAGTACCTGACCCCAAGTGGTTTTCAATTATAGCTTTTCTTCTGGCTTCTCCGGTTCAGACAATAGAACAGGCTTCTCATGATGTTATATCGGAATGCCGTTATACTTTCTGTATTGTCTGTAATTCCATAGTAATGGTAATAACCAGTCAGTATCTGGTTAAGTTTTGCAATAATCTCTTTTAATCTGCATGTTCTCATCTTCACTAACAGAAGATTTACTTCTCTGCACTTCTTTGCAAACTTCTTCTTATCTTTATATGCTCTTTTCTCTCCCATAATTATTCGTGCAACTCTAACGGTAGGCCGTCAGGGTCATGGAAGAACGTCATCTTCTTGCCAGTATAATCGTCAACCCGAATCGGCTCACATTCAATTCCTACCTCCACCAGATCTTTCACTGTCTGTTCCACGCTATCAACGCAGAATGCAAGATGACGTAGCCCACAGGCTTCCGGGAGGTTCACTCGCTTCGGAGGATTTTCCTCAGCGAAAATTTCCAGCTCTGTGTATTCATTGACACGAAGATCCAGCTTCCAGTCCTTTCGCTCCGATCGGTAATTTTCTCTAATGACAGAGAATCCCAGCTTATTCACATAGAAATCCTTAGCTGCTTCGTAGTCAGATACGATGATTGCAATATGATGTATTTTTGATAAATTCATTTTTCTCACACTCCAGATTATTCACCTTGTTTTGTTTATAATTTCTTTAGAAATGTTTATTTTTTCTTTATGGGGTCTGACCCCACTGTGGTCAACTTAAGAAGTTCATAAAAATTTTAGAATTCTCTCAAGCCTTGTTTTACCTGCATTTCAAAGAATTCTTCCTTCTTTTCTTAAAAAAACTATTGACAAAACCTCCCAAAAATGCAGCCGCTTCGCGGCTTCTTAATCAAATAGTATCTCCCGCCCCGGAGAAATTCAATTACATTTTCAGGAGGTTTCTATGAATCGAATCACTATCTGCAAAACAATCATCCAATTCATTAAAAATTATATTACAGATCCTTCCAAATTGGAACCCCATCGCGCCAAAAATCGTTTCATCCGCAGCCGTAAACTCTCTATGCTCCACGTTATTATGTATCTTTTTTATTCTTCCAAAGCTTCCATGTATCAAAATCTCTCTTCTATCCGTGAAGATCTCCCTCAGCTGGACTTTCCTTCCGTTTCCAAACAGGCTCTTTCCAAAGCCAGGCAGTTTATTTCCCCTGACTTATTTAAGGAGCTTTTCTACCTCTCCGTTGACCTTTTTTACAAGCATATCCCTGCCAGAAAACTTTGGCATGGCCTCCATCTTTTCGCCGTTGATGGCTCCAAACTTGAACTTCCTAATTCCCCCTCTAACTTCGACTTTTTGGGAAAACTTTTTGGGCATCCAGATCCTAACCGCCAGTTCTCCATGGCTCTTTCCTCTATTATTTATGATGTCCTCGATGATTATATCGTCCACGCTTCTCTACATCATTATCTTGCTTCCGAACGTTCTGCCGCTATCGAACATCTCAAAATCCTTAAAGATCTCGGGATCTTCCATAACAGTATCGTTATTTTTGACCGGGGCTATTATTCTCAGGATCTCTTCTGCCACTGTGCTTCTCAGGGGCATCTCTGTCTTATGCGCCTGAAAGACAACTTCAAGATCTCTAAAAACTGTTCCGGCGACTCCCTCTCCATAATCTCTGATATTACTGTTCGGGTTATCGAAGTTATCCTTGACAATGGTTCCAAAGAATACCTTGCCACCAATCTTCTCGACTCTTCTTTTACTCCCGATATGTTCCGTGAACTCTACTTTTACCGCTGGCCTGTGGAAACGAAATATAAGGAATTGAAAAGCAGACTCGCCATTGAAGATTTCAATGGTGCT
>NZ_JAHLPQ010000018.1:0-64214 GCF_018917985.1 Blautia sp. MSJ-36
GCCAGCCTGTGAAAAGCAGTGCAAGAGGCGGGCCCTCTCAGTGCGCCTTCCGGGCGCAAGCAGGGATGAGCCCCTTATAGGGGCAGTGCAAACCACCGGCTAAGCCGGTGGTTATGATTATTATTTTGAGACAGTTTCATCGGCCTATGGAAAGATATTCATAGGTTGGATGAAAATCATGGTCACCGCACTGCCGATAATATTGAAGGAAGATTTGTTCCATGATATTGGGTATCCGGGTTTCAATTGGCTCGAATAGTGTGATCAGATACTGCATGGAGCTGTAGCGGGTACAGATGTCTACCCGGTGGAAAGCCCGTAGTCCGTAAAATGGACAGCCAGATTTCTGCCAGGTGAAGATTCCGGAATAGATAACAGGACCGGAAGTGAAAAAATATCACAGGAAGATCCGGATGGCGTCAGAATATCTGTTATCATTGATTAATGATGTTCTGGATATGAGAAAGATTGACCATAATGATATGAAGCTGTTTGAAGAATCGGTGAACCTTCGGGCTATCATAGAGAACTGCCGTGATATTCTGGAAGCAAAAGCTGCTGAGCAGGAAATTGAGCTGGATATTACAGGTTTGGAATCGTTCTGGCCAGCGAGGTACATTTGCGGCAGGTTTTTATGAATATTGTCAGCAATGCTATCAAATATAACTGATATGGCGGAAAGATTTTTATTCTGGCGAAGGTGCTGGAACAGACGGAAGAAACAGTGACATGCAGATTTTCAGTTACGGATACCGGAATTGGAATGAGCGAAGAGTTTCAGAAACAGATGTTTGATCCGTTTACGCAGGAACATGGAGAAAATCGCAGTGAGTTTAAGGGAACCGGACTGGGACTTTCCATTGTGAAACGAATTGTGGAACAGATGGGTGGAAAAATTCGCGTGGAGAGCGAGAAAGATATAGGTACGAAATTCTCCTGGGAGCTGACGTTTGACATTGACAAAGATTTCAATGAAACAAAAACAGTTCCGGTTAAAGAGGTAAATCTGAAGGGAATCCGTGTGCTGGCGGCTGAGGATAACAGTCTTAATTCAGAAATTCTGGAGTTTATTCTGGCGGATATGGGAATAAAGGCAGATTTTGTGGAAAACGGTGAGCTTGCAGTAGAAGCCTTTGAGAAATCCCGGCCAGGAGAGTATTCACTGATTCTTATGGATATCATCAAATCTACCGCAGCGGGTATGGATGCACATATTACAAAGCCGGTCAATGAAAGTAAATTAAAAGAATGCATGGTGCGGCTGCTTGCAAGCAGGTAAGATATAAAAAACATAATGTTTCACGTGAAACATATAAAAGAAGTTCGGAGAAATCCGGGCTTCTTTTTTGCTCAGAGAGGTCAGGTGGCGGAGTGGATTATGAATGTGGTATAATAAAATAAATCATCAGCAAAACAGAACAGAAGGGAGAAAAATTATGAGCAAAATTGTAAATATCACATCAAGAGAAGATAAGGATCAGAAACTGCAGGATATTGCCAATTCACTGGAAGAGCTGAAAGACGTTATGGCAGAAGTCATTGATGCATATGAGGAAGATCATGCAGACAGCCGGAAAATGGATACGCTGACAGAAGCGCTGGACGCACTGGAAGATGCTTACGAGGCAGTGAATGATGTGCTGTTGGATGAATTATAAAGAGGGCGGCCTGAATTATGCAGTATAAAGTAATCAGAATCGAAGAGGATATGGATTTTGGATGCGAAGAACGGCAGCCTGGAGAAAGGCTTATGTCGGTGGTGATACTGGAAAGTGAAGATGGACGGGAAATCAGTCTGAAACATGATGATGAACGTTTGTATGAAAGAGATATCAACGAAGGGGATATCGTTACGCTGGATGAAAACCGTGAGATATGGAAAGTCCAGCCATGAAAACGTTTGCAAAAAAAATGCTGTCGGATATTCTTGACAGTTCCGGTAGGAAAAAGTAAAGTATAACGTGGAAATGAATGAAAGGAAACATCTGAGGCATGAAGAAAAAAGCATTTAAAGCAGCTTTTCCGTATACTTTACCTATTTGTGTGGGCTTTCTTTTTCTGGGAATGTCTTATGGGTTTATGATGCGGAGCAAGGGCTTTTCCTTTGTATATCCGTTGTGCATGAGCTTTTTTATCTATGCGGGGTCCATGGAATTTGTTACGGCAAATCTGCTTTTGTCAGCGTTTAATCCGGTGTATGCATTCTTTCTGACACTGATGGTAAATGCAAGACATCTGTTTTATGGAATTTCCATGCTGGAGAAATATAAGAATACAGGATGGAAGAAGTTTTATCTTATTTTTGGAATGTGTGATGAGTCATTTACGGTCAACTGTACCGTAGATCCTCCGGAAGATGTGGACAGAGGATGGTTTATGTTCTTTGTCAATGCACTGAATCAGTTTTACTGGGTGGCTGGTGCGACTTCCGGTGCACTTCTGGGGTATGTGATCCATTTCAATACAAAAGGCATTGATTTTGTTATGACTGCGCTGTTTGTAGTTATGTTTATCAATCAGTGGGAAGAGGCAGAAGATCACAAACCGGCACTGGTAGGTGTTATATGCTCTGTAATCTGCCTGATGCTCTTTGGAAGTGATAATTTTATCCTTCCGGCAATGGCATCCATTATTTTATGCTTCCTGGGAATGAAGAAGTATGAGGAGAAAAGAAAAAAAGAGTGTATACAGGAGGGATAAAGAATGACTATGACAATAACGCAGCAGATTATAACCGTTGCTGTAGTAGTTCTGGGAACTATGACAACGCGATTTCTGCCGTTTATCATATTTCCGGAAGGAAAAGAACCACCGGCTGTGATTACCTATCTGGGAAAAGTACTGCCCTATGCAGTGATTGGATTGTTGGTAGTGTTCTGCCTGAAAGATGTGCCGGGAAGTACTCACATTGGATTGCCGGAACTGATTGCCATACTGTTTATTGTGGTGTTACATAAATGGAAGAAGAGCACGCTGCTCAGTATAGGCGGTGGCACGGTGCTTTATATGGTGCTGGTGCAGACAATGTTTGGATAATCAGGAATCCGTAGAAAATTATAACGATGATAAGACATGAGATAATGTATGAAAAATATGTTATTTCATGTCTTTTTTTGTTTTGATGGCAAATTCGAGATAATATCTGCTGGTTTCAGGTGGCTGAAATACCGGTGTTTGGATAAAGAATGACGATGTACGTGATACGCGTACAAATGTATTTTCAACTTACTGAAATATACCGGGATTTTTGCTTCTTTTTATTACTTTTTAACCAAATGCGGATTGCGAATATCCGCTTGACCTAAATTAAAGAAGTCCCTTTTGGGTGTGTAAAAAGCAATAATGGTGTATTTTTCGGATTCCGTTTCGGGCACCGTTCCTGGTGCATGTTACGGAAATAACAAAAATGAGTATCTTTTGCACCAATATTGAATAAGAAAACAGGAATATGGAACATGGATTTACATCATAAACACGCTAATTACAAGAGTTTACATATCATATCTAAAATATCATAAAATGTGAATAAATTAACACATATTTCTAAAAATATACTCAAAATATAACCATACTATATTGACAAAGACAAAAAGAAATGATAATATGTGACCAGAACGAAATGAGAACGACAGAAATTTATGCAATGAAAAAATAAAAGATAAACACGAAAGGGGTATCTTGAAAATGGCTGAGATTAAGAAAATGGGTTACTGTGTAAACGGTGAGTGGAAAGAGTCAAAAGCAGAGAAATACATGGATGTTACAGATTCCAGTACAGGTGAGGTAATCGCACAGGTTCCTTGTTGTACACCAGATGAGGTAGAAGAGGCAATTGCTTCCGCACAGGCTGCATTCCCGGAATGGTCCTCACTTTCTCTTGCAAAGAGACAGCAGTATATGTTCAGATGGAGAGACGTTCTTTATGCACATAAAGAAGAACTTTCCGTACTTTGTGCAAAAGAGCTTGGAAAGAACATCAAAGAGGCAAGAGGAGATGTTCAGAAAGCGATCGAGCCTACAGAAGAGGCATGTGCACTGCCGACAATGATCCAGGGCGATGCTGCAATGCAGGTAACTACAGGATATGACACAGCTACATATCGTAAACCACTTGGAGTAACTGCTGGTATTGTTCCGATGAACTTCCCTGCAATGATTCCATGGGGCTGGATGGTTCCGCTTTCTATTGCATGTGGAAATACAGTAGTACTGAAAGCAAGCTCCCAGACACCACTGACAGCTATGAGAATCATGGAGCTCTTCTATACAGAAGGCGGATTCCCGAAAGGTGTTGTAAACCTTGTAACATGCAGCCGTGTAGAGGCTGATATCCTTCTTACAGATGAGAGAGTAAAGGCCGTTACATTCGTAGGAACAACAGGCGTTGGTAAACAGGTATATTCCAAAGCAGCAGCTCATGGCAAACGTGTTCAGGCACAGTGTGAGGCGAAGAACCATGCACTTGTACTTGAGGATTGCAACCTTGAGGCTACTGTTAATGCAATCATCAACTCCACATATGGATGCGCTGGTATGAGATGTATGGCTCTTCCGGTTGTATGCGTACAGGAGAGTATTGCAGACGAATTTGTTGTACTTCTTAAGAAAAAAGCAGAAGCTATGAAACTTGGATGTGCTTATGATGAAGCTACAGATCTCGGCCCTGTTGTAAATGCAGGCCACAAGGAGAAGATCTGCAACTGGATCCAGAAAGGTATCGATGAGGGTGCAGAGCTTGTACTTGACGGACGTAATGTAGTAGTTCCTGGATATGAGAACGGATTTTTCGTAGGACCGACAATTCTTGACCATGTAACACCTGAGATGACAGTTGGAAACCGTGAGATCTTCGGACCGGTAACCTGCATCAAACGAGTAAAAGATTATGAGGAAGGCATCGCAATTATGAATGCCAACCCATTTGCAAATGGTTCCTGTATCTTTACACAGAGTGGATACTACAGCCGTAAATTCGCTATGGAGACAGACGGCGGTATGGTTGGAATCAACGTTGGTATTCCGGTTCCGACAGCATACTTCCCATTCTCCGGAAACAAAGATTCCTTCTTTGGTGATCTGCATGTTCTTGGAAAAGACGGATATCGTTTCTTCACAAGAGCAAAAACAGTTACAACACACTGGTTTGATGAAGCTGCCGGAAAGAGAAAAGTCGGCACATGGGAAGGAAGTACTGAGGCATAAAAACGCTTCGTAAATAAATCTATGACACTGTAAGGCAGACCACGTAAGTTCTGCCTCTTAGATAAAATCCTCTATTGAAAAGAACATATTCAAAAACGGTGCATCTGCTGAACTCCCGGCAGGTGCACTGTTTTTATGTAAAGAAAAACGTGTATCTGTAAATTCCTTTCTGGGGAATTTACAGATACACGTTTTCTGATGTCAGAATAAGTGGTTATTTTGTTCAGTCAGTGGTCATAACACGAATACCATGCTCCTGGCAGAAAGTGTCGTATTCTTCAGGCAGTGGCTGGTCTGTGACGATAGCATCCAGCTTTTCTATCGGAGAATAGGTCATAAGCGAGATCCGGCCGAATTTGGAATGATCTGCAAGAAGGATCATGCTGTTGGCGTTTTCCGCAATGGCTTTCTTTGTGATGTATTCTTCGGCACTGGCATTGGTGAGTCCGCTCTTCATTGTTACACCTGTGCAGGCCATAAAAGCCATGGAAATGTTGTAAGTCTGCAGATAATCATTGATATCCGGCCCTGTGAAAGACAGGGTCTTGCGGTTCAGTTTTCCGGGAACGGAAATAATGTCCAGGTTCGGATAGGATGCTGCCTTGTTGAAGATAAGCAGGCTGTTGGTAAGGATTGTGCAGTGCTTATCTGCAATAAAATCAACCAGGTTCAGGCAGGTTGTGCCGGTATCGATATAGATGGTGTCGTCTTCTGCCACAAGTTCTGCGGCACGGCGGCAGATTTCTTTCTTTTCTTCCGGAAAACGTCCGCCACGCTCTTCATAAGACAGAAGGGGGAGTGTCTGTGGAGTCTCAAGTGCTGCGACACCGCCATATACTTTCATGATACTGCCACGTTTCAGAAGGATGTCGACATCTCTTCTGATGGTGTTTTTGGATACGTTGAATTTCTCACATAATGTATCGAGAGAAGCGTTCTTATGCTCCAGCACATATTCTTCGATCATGTCCAGTCGCTGTGATTTCATAGAGGTCTACCTTCTTTCTGTTGGTTAAGTCTTGGTTATATTTTATCATAAAAGAAGGCAGAGATAAAGTGCTTTTATACGAACATACCAAAAATTATTTCCCGAAAAACAGTTCCATATCTTCCTCCACACGGTTAATTCCTGCGATACCAAAATTATTAATCAGAATTTTGGTTACATTTGGAGAGAGGAATGCCGGAAGCGTTGGTCCAAGGTGGATATTTTTTACCCCAAGGGAAAGCAGCGCCAGGAGAACAATCACGGCTTTCTGCTCATACCAGGCGATATTGTAGATGATCGGAAGTTCATTGATATCAGCAAGGCCAAAAACTTCCTGAAGTTTCATGGCGATCACTGCAAGGGAGTAGGAATCGTTACACTGGCCTGCATCCAGAACACGTGGAATTCCGTTGATGTCTCCAAGGTTCAGTTTATTGTAACGATATTTTGCACAGCCTGCGGTGAGGATCACGGTGTCTTTTGGGAGGGCCTGGGCAAAATCGGTGTAGTAGCTTCGAGATTTTGCACGTCCGTCACAGCCGGCCATGACCACGAATTTACGGATGGCGCCGGATTTCACAGCTTCTACGATCTGGTCGGCAAGGGCGATCACCTGATTATGGGCAAAACCGCCGACGATCTCGCCATGTTCGATTTCTGTTGGAGCTGCACAGCGTTTTGCGTGGCTGATGATCTGGGAGAAATCTTTTTTGCCGTCAGGCCCCGGAGTGATGTGGGTGCAGCCTGGATAACCGGTGGCACCTGTGGTGTAGATCCGGTCTTTGTAGCTGTCCTTTGGAGGAACGATGCAGTTGGTGGTCATGAGGATGGGACCGTTAAAGCTTTCGAATTCTTCTTTCTGTTTCCACCAAGCATTTCCGTAGTTGCCTGCAAAGTTCGGATATTTTTTGAACGCCGGATAGTAGTGGGCCGGAAGCATCTCGGAGTGAGTGTAAACGTCAACGCCGGTTCCTTTTGTCTGCTCAAGAAGCATTTCCAGATCGTGAAGATCGTGGCCGGAAACCAGGATTCCGGGATTTTTGCCTGTGCCGATATTTACCTTTGTAATCTCCGGATTGCCGAAAGTTTCAGTGTTTGCCTGGTCGAGAAGAGCCATTCCACGGACACCGAATTTTCCGGTTTCCAGAGTGAGAGCTGTTAATTCTTCAGCGGTGAGACTGTCGTCCAGGGTTTTTGCCAGAGTGCTCTGGATAAAAGCGTCCAGTTCCGGATCTTCGCGGAGAAGGGCGTTTGCATGGCTGGTGTAGGCACAGAGCCCTTTCAGGCCGTAGGTGATCAGCTCGCGGAGGCTTCGGATATCCTCGTTTTTTGTGGCAAGAATGCTGGTGACATAGCTCATGGATTCATATTCAGCAGGGCTTTCCGGGTGCCAGAGTGCGGCGGCAGGAAGTCCTTTTCTGTCAGAAAGCTGAGTGAGAAGCTGCTCTTTGGCTGAGAGAGTTTCGCTGATTTTTGCAACAATGGAATCCTTGTCGAAATTTGCGTTTGTGATGGTGGTGAAAAGATTCTGAATCACCATGTGGTTAATATCAGAAGGAATTTCCCGGCCTTCACTTCGAAGTGCGGTGGTGATGGCGGAAAGTCCTTTTGTTACGTAAACGAGAAGATCCTGCATGGCGGCTACGTCAGGTTTTTTGCCGCAGACACCGGAGATGGTGCAGCCGGAACATCCGGCGGTTTCCTGACACTGATAACAAAACATTTTTGGTTCCATAATGTATACCTCCTGTGGTAAGTGGGTGGGTCTTTGAAAAGGAAGACCTGCTTTTTTTATTGTGAGTAATTCTGTGTTTTTTATCCCTGTCTTCAGGTGATGGAGAAAGGATAGCATGTGCCGGTGGAAAAATCGGTAACATATGATACAAAAAAATATCTTGACGGAAATCTTTTTTAAATGTAATATGAAAACGGTTTTCAAATTCAAATCTGTCATGGAAGGCAGTTGTTGAAAGAGAGTGAGAATTATATGGAAGAAAAAATGAAATACAGTACCAGGCAGCAGAAGATGATTCTGGAGTGCCTGCAGGAATATGGAGATACATTTTATACCATTGATCAGTTTATGGAGATTCTTCGTGGAAAAGAGATCCAGATCGGAAGGACAACGGTGTACAGAGGTCTGGAGCGTCTGCAGAAAGAGGGAGCGGTGCTGAAAGTTCCGTCTGTGGAAGGAGCACCTGCCCAGTATCGATTTATCCGGGATGAGGAACGGAAGAATTATGGTAAGCTTGTGTGCCTGGAATGTGGACATACCATTCCTCTGCAGTGCGGATGTATCGATCATTTTGTGGGACATGTGCTGGATGAACACGGGTTTGAGATCGACCAGAGCCGGACGATCTTTTATGGATATTGTGACAGCTGCAGGAGGCTTAAAAAATGAATTTTGACAGAGGGAAGATGGCTGCGGCAGCAGTTCTGGCGGCAACGCTCCTTGTGGTGGGTGGTGTGACCGGATATGGACTTTCCAGGGCAAAAACGGTTGGGCAGCCATTTGCGGATGATGGCCGGCTGAAGGTGATGGCCAGTTTTTATCCCATGTATGATTTTGCCCGGAAGGTGGGCGGCGATAAGATCCAGGTGAAGGATATGGTTCCGGCGGGAACGGAGCCCCATGACTGGGAACTTGCGGCAACGGATATCCGGAATCTTGAGGATGCGGATGTTTTTGTCTACAATGGCGCAGATCTGGAACACTGGGCGGAGGATGTACTGGATACCCTGGAGAATCAGGATCTGGTGGTGACGGAAGCATCAGATGGTGTGGAGCTTCTGGATGGAGGCCATGATCATGCTCATGGTGACGACGGAAAAGATCCTCATGTCTGGCTGGACCCTATGCGGGCGAAGCAGGAGATGGAGAATATTAAAGATGCTTTTGTAAAAGCGGATCCCAAGAACCGGGATTATTACGAAGCAAATTATGAGAAATATGCCGGTGAATTTGATGAGCTGGACCAGGAATTCCGGGATGGCCTGAAAGGTACGAAGAGCCGGGATATCATCGTGGCCCATGAAGCTTTCGGGTATCTGTGTAATGCCTATGACCTGACACAGTTGGCCATTGAAGGCCTGACACCGGATTCCGAGCCTGATCCTGCCAAGATGCAGGAAGTGATCGAATATGCGAAAAAATACGACATCCATACCATATTTTTTGAGGAACTGGCAAGCCCCAAGGTGGCGAAGACGGTGGCGAAGGAAGTGGATGCCGTGACGGCTGTGCTGAATCCCATTGAGGGATTGAGTGAGGAAGATATAGAAGCCGGTGAGGATTATTTTTCTGTGATGAGGAAGAATCTGGAGGCTTTGCAGAAGGCATTGAACTGAAGGAGAGAGGCAGCAGCTGGGAATACAGGATGTTCTGAAGTGGCTGTTCTGAAATGTAGAACTGCTGTTGTAATAAAAGGAGAAATTATGGGAATTTTGATAGAGAATCTTTCGTTCCACTATACGGGGACGCCTGTGCTGGAGCAGGTAAACCTGGAAGTAAAGGATGGGGATTATGCCATTCTTACCGGTGAAAACGGAAGTGGAAAAAGTACGTTTCTGAAGCTTCTTCTGGGTGAGCTGAAAGCCCAGGAGGGAAGTATTACCGTAAATGGAAAAGATATTTCTGCCACATTTGGAAAAGGAGATCTTGGATATGTTCCGCAGAACAGTATCAGCAGAAACCAGAATTTTCCGGCTACGGTGGAAGAGATCATGATGACAGGCGTGTATTCTTCTTCATGGAAGGCACGTTTTCAGGTGAAAAAAGAGATTCCACGTCTGAAAGCCGCACTTGCGGAGATGGAAATGGAAGAGTTTTGGAAAAGAAGGATCGGAGATCTTTCCGGCGGGCAGCAGCAGAGAGTCATGCTGGCACGCGCACTGGTGGGAAATCCGAAGATCCTGATCCTGGATGAGCCTACCACAGGTATGGATACAGTTTCTGTGAAAGCACTTGCAAAAGTTCTGCAAAAGCGGAATGAGGAACAGGGGCTGACTATTCTTATGGTCACTCACGGAAATTCCAATGAGTTTAAAGGAGCCAACCGGTTTTTCAAGGCGGAAGAGGGGAGGATTGACGAGGTATGAGTATTTTACAGTATGGATTTATGCAGAGGGCTTTTCTCGTTGGAATCCTTCTGGCAGTGATCACACCCTGTATCGGGATCACCATTGTTCTGAAACGGATGTCCATGATCGGAGATGCACTTTCCCATTCCTCTCTGGCCGGCGTTGTGCTGGGACTGATCCTGGGAGTGAACCCGGTGGCTGGTGCGGTAGTGATGTGTATTGTGGCAGCACTTGGAATTGAAGCAATCCGCAAAAAAATCCCGCGTTATTCCGAGGTGGCGATTTCCATTGTCATGTCCGCTGGAATCGGACTTGCCGGTGTGCTGTCTGGTTTTGTGGAAAACGGTGCAAGTCTGAACAGCTTTTTATTTGGAAGTATTGTGTCCATCAGTGAAGGAGAGCTGGCGCTGGTAGTTGTGATCAGCGTGCTGGTTCTGGCAGCGGTGCTGTTTTTTTACAGGGAGCTGTTTTATATCGGATTTGATGAAAATGCGGCAAGGATCTCCGGCGTTTCCGTGCGGAATATTAATTTTCTTTTTACGATTCTCACGGCGCTGACCGTTTCCATTGCGTCCCGTACTGTGGGAACCCTGATCGTTTCTTCCATGCTGGTAGTTCCGGTGGCATGCGGAATGCAGATGGCAAAAAGTTATAAGGGGACTCTGGTGTGTGCCATTGTTGTGGCGGTATGTACGACCATTGCCGGACTTTTTCTTTCCTATTATGCGGGACTGAAACCCGGTGGAATGATTGTTCTTCTTGAGGTTGCATGGTTTGTAATCGTGATGGCTGTGAAAAGTTTTAACAAATAAAACACATTTTTCCCACAAAGTAAACACAATTAAACCCTATACTTTGAAGCATCAAAAGGAAACAGAGAAGAAATTTTTCCAGGGAGGGACTTAATCATGAATAACAACAGAAAATTAAAAATAAAAAAAATGATGAAGAAAGGTGCAACCATCAGCCTGTGTGCAGTACTTGCAGGTGGCATTGGAGTTGGCGCATATGAAGGAGTGAACTATTTCACAGGAGCACAGTCTGTACAGGCTGCAACCGACAGCTCTGAGAAGCTGACTCTTATGAAATCTGAGAAAAAATCAGATAAGAGTACCGAAGATACAACAGATACAAAATCTTCTGATACAAAGGGCAGTCTGGATGTATCCGATGTTGCTGAGGAGGCAATGCCTTCTGTAGTTGCCATCACAACCAAGTCTGTTCAGGAGGTTCAGAATTATTACAGTATGTTTGGCTCTCAGTATGCACCGAGCCAGGAGCAGGAAGTTCAGGGAAGCGGTTCCGGTATTATTATCGGAAAAACAGATTCTGAGCTGCTGATCGCTACAAACTATCACGTTGTAGATGGTGCGGATACTTTGTCCGTTGCTTTTGCAGATGGAAGTGCTTATGAAGCTACAGTAAAGGGCTTTGATGAAAACGAGGATCTTGCAGTTGTTTCTGTTGCAACGAAGGATGTTTCAGATGATACAATGGATGCGATTTCTGTTGCAAAGATCGGAAGCTCTGATGATCTGAAGATCGGTGAGCAGGTTGTTGCCATTGGTAATGCACTTGGCTATGGCCAGTCCGTTACTACCGGTATTGTCAGTGCTAAGAACCGTAAGACAGATGCATCAGGACAGATCGAGGGTGATTCTACAGATAACAGCAGCAGTATCAACAAGGGCGTGAACCTGATCCAGACAGATGCGGCTATCAATCCCGGTAACAGTGGTGGTGCACTTCTGAATATGGATGGTGAGGTTGTTGGTATCAACTCTTCCAAGCTTGCTTCTACTGAGGTTGAAGGTATGGGTTATGCCATTGCAATTTCAGATGTTGCGGATTCTCTTGAGAACATGATGAATGCCAAGGCAAGAGATAAAGTGGATAACCATGGTATCCTTGGTATCACAGGTAGTACAGTAAGTACTGAGGCTGTTCAGATTTATGGCATTCCGCAGGGTGTGTTTGTTTCTGAAGTGACCGAGGGTGGCCCTGCCGATGATGCGGGTATTACCAAGAATATGGTTATTACGGAGTTTGATGGTAAAACTATTACCAGTATTGATCAGCTGGTTGAGCTGCTTCAGTATTATGAGCCGAAGGAGAAGATCGATGTGACGGTTGCGGTTCTGGATGGTAATGAGTATAAGGAGAAGACACTTACTGTGAAACTTGGTAAGGATGATAGTTCCAGCAAGGATAGCTCTGAGGAGAGCGCGGCTCAGGATAGCCAGGATTCCCAGGATGAGAGTATCGAGGGTGGACAGGATGGTTCTGATCAGGGAGATGCAAATGCGTTTGCAGATGATGGTGAGGCCAGTTTGTTCAGGGATTTTGAGCAGAATGGATTGAAAGACTGATATTGGAACCAGTTGTGATAGATGTAGATAAGCACGTGAGATAGATGTATGTATAAAAAAAGAAGGCTTCGTGGCTGACCCGGGATTGGGTGGCTGCGGAGTCTTTTTTTTGCGTGGAGAAGGGACGCCCGTGAGGCGTGTGCTGCCTGTCGACGGGGCTTCGTCGGGGGCTGGCTTCTAAGACGCTGGAAATCTGCTAAAAGCGTTTTCCAAAAGTCCGAACTCGCTTCGCTCAAACAGCGAACTTTTGAAAAACAACGCAGATTCCCACCGTCTAAGAAGCGCTCCCCTCCTGCAGAGTCCGTCGACAGGCAGCACACGCCTCACGGGCTGGTTTTTCCGGGCGGGAGGGGAGAGTGGCGAAACGGAAGTGTGGTTTAGGAGGAATGGTTGAGTGGTTTTCCGGGAGTTGGATGAGCTATCAGCGCTGCGCTGGATAGCTTGGAGGAAAGGCTGAGTTTCCTTGTGGGGTGGCGTCGGCGCTGCGCTGGACGGCTTGGTGGATGGCTTTTATTGCATGCGTAATCTTAGGAGTTCCCAGCGGGAGGTTACGTTGGTTTTTCGGAAGATGTTCTGCAGGTGTTTCTGGAGGGTGTTTTCGCGGATGCCGAGAGATCCTGCGATTTCGTCGTTGTTGCGGTATTTGTAGATCTGTTCGGCGATCTGGAGTTCACGGTTTGTGAGGTGGCAGGTGTTTTTCAGGTAGGCGAGGGTCTGTTTGAGGTCGTTGGTCTGAGGCTGACTGTGGGTGATCTGGTAGAGGACAGCGTTTAAGTGCATGCCGATAGCCTGGAGATAAAACATGTCTTCATTGGTGAAAGGGCCGTCTTTTTCGGTGCGGAAGAGGGTAAGGATCCCCAGGAGTTCCTGCTGGTAGACGCTGGCGTATTGCATGGAGTCGAAGATGTTGTATTTGCGGTAGCAGTGAACATAGAGAGGAGAATTCAGACGCTGCTGATCCTCCAGCAGATCGCTCTCGCGGACAAGACGAGGCTCACGGGAATGGAGAAGCCAGAGAAGATGATCTTCATCGGCTACCTTCATGTATTCATTTTCGGCTTCGATGAAAGCTTCTGGGATACAAATGGGACTGGTGAGACGGATAGTATCAGGGTCTTCGGTGTTTTCATGGAGAAGAATACTGGCGTAGCTGTAAGGGATCACCATTTTCAGGCGATGTAGAAATTTAGCCTTGATCTCGTTGAGGCTGGTGCAGGAATAGAGATCGTAGATTATGTCGTTGATCATCAGGAAGGTATTTTTTTCCATGAGGGTTCTCCTTTTCTTCAGACAAGATTTTGTTAAAATCAGTATACTATCACATATACTTAAAATCAAGTATATATACTTGAAAAACATTAATTCAACTCCCGAAATTAAGCATTGTATCAGAGACTGAAAAATAATAGTATATCAGTATCAAAATAATAAAAGCACGAAACGTACGATGGTGTATTGATTGCGGCAGCGCAATGAATACGCCATTTTTTGTTTCATGAAAAAGTCTGTTGATGCAAAGGGGCATATCCGTTTGACGGGTATGTCCCTTTTTGTCCGGCAGAAAGAAAGGGGAGAAAAAAATGAATACTGGACTGATTGCAATTTTTATCCTTCTGGTAATTATCGTAGGTGCGATCGCAACCAGGAGATGCGTGGAATTTCTGATCGGAGGCTCTCTTCTGGCGGCCATATTTATGTATGGGAAGGATTTCCTGCCGCAATGGTGTACGCTGATCCAGGATGTGCTTGCCGAGAATGTGTGGATCGTTCTGGTGTGTGGCCTGTTTGGAAGCCTGATCGCTCTTCTTCAGGAGTCGAAGGGCACATTTGGTTTCCAGAAGCTGGTTTCAAAATTTTGTAATACCGAGAGAAAAACCCTTCTTACAACTTTTATCATGGGTATTCTGATCTTTGTAGATGATTACCTGAATGTGCTTTCCATTGGTGTCTGCATGAAAGGTGTCTGCGATAAACGTAAGATCCCGAGAGAGGCACTGGCGTACATGCTTGATGCAACAGGTGCTCCTGTATGTGTACTGCTTCCGTTTTCCACATGGGCTGTTTTTTACGCAAGTCTTTTTATCGATCAGGCAAGTGTAAAGGCACTGGGCTTTAAAACAGGTATTCAGGCTTATATCCGTGCGATCCCGTATTGCTTTTACCCGATCCTTACCATTGCCATCGTTTTCCTCTTTGCGCTGGGTGTGATGCCGAAGCTAGGTGCCATGAAAAAGGCTTATA
Source organism: Blautia sp. MSJ-36 (assembly GCF_018917985.1). Classification (NCBI taxonomy): domain Bacteria; kingdom Bacillati; phylum Bacillota; class Clostridia; order Lachnospirales; family Lachnospiraceae; genus Blautia; species Blautia sp. MSJ-36. The sequence goes on from NZ_JAHLPQ010000018.1 coordinate 14,884, forward strand.
AGCGTGTGGAGGAGACCGGTAAGGTTTACAGCGATGCCAGCAGAAAATATAACCACGATGACAGAAAGGGCTATGAGGAGGATGGTAATATATGGAATTTTGTGATTCCTATGGGTGTACTGGTTGCCATCGCCATTGCCACCAGTAATCTTCTTCTGGCGGTTGTGGTTTCCCTGATCGTCTGCTTTGTGCTTTATGTACCGCAGAAGGTAGTTGCACTGGATGATTTCTTTAACCTGATCGTCCGTGGCTTTGCAGATATGCTGCCCATCCTGATCCTTCTTGTAGTTGCTTTTGTTCTTCAGAAAGTGACAGAAGGAATGGGAATGACAGACTTTATTATTTCTGTTGCTAAACCGCTTCTCTGGGGCCCGGTTTTCCCGGCGATCGCTTTTGTTCTGGTTGCGGCACTTACCTTTACTACCGGTTCTCTCTGGGGCATGAGTGCAGTCGTTGCACCGATCGTATTTCCGCTTGGTGCAGCCATCAGCGCAAACCCGATCCTCATTATGGCAGCGATCATTTCCGGTGGTGCATTCGGAAGCCACGCCTGTTTCTATACAGACGCGACACTTCTTTCTTCCCAGAGTGCAGGCATTGACAATATGGAACATGCGCTGTCACAGCTTCCATATGTAATCATTGCGAGTGTACTTTCCGTTGCGGGATTTCTGATCTGTGGTTTTGTGATGTAGGAGGGATGGCTTATGGGAAAATTTATTCTGAGAAGTAAAGCTGTTTTTACAGGCCTTGAAGATTTCCCCAGACCGGCAGCCATTGCGGTGGAGGACAAAAAGATCCAGGCAGTTCTTCCCTGGGATTTCCAGAGAGATAAGGATTATGCAGACTGGCCTCTTTACGATTACGGAGAAAAAATGATCATGTCCTCTTTTCTGGATGCACATACTCATCTTTTTTCCGGAGCAATTGATGGCAGCAGATATGTGTGTTCGGATCTGGGAAAAGGACGTTCCCAGGCGGAATGTGTAGAGATCATAAAAAAATTTGCAGAGGCCCATCCGGATTACAAAAGAATTCGTGGTTCCGGATGGTTTATCACCAACTGGGGAGATGAGCCGCTTCCGGATAAAAGACTTCTGGATGAAGCCATTCCCGACAGGCCGGTGTATCTTTTCTGTGCGGACTGTCACAGCATGTGGCTGAATTCCAGAGCACTGGAAGAGGCAGGGATCGACCCGGACCGGAAAATGGATAATGGTGTAAATGTAAAGTTTGAAAATGGTGAATTAAGTGGCCTTCTGCTGGAACCGGCAGCATGTGAGCCGGCTCAGAAAAAATATATGGAGTTTTCGGAGGAAGAGATGCTGGAGATCCACCGAAATTTCCAGGATGTTCTGGCTGACAACGGAATTGCTGCGGCAAGCGAAATGTTTGCTGATGATTACACCGAAGAAACCATGAAAAAATACGATATTCTGAAAAAACTGGACGAGGAAGAGGGACTTAAGGCACAGATCTTTTCCTACATGAAACTTTTCGGGTATACGGAATTTTCGAAGTATTTTAAATTTCAGAAGCATTTTGATTCCCCGCATTTTCACATTGCGGGGGTGAAGGGATTTATTGATGGTGTGACGGAGACTTACACAGGTCTTCTTCTGGAGCCTTATACCGATAAGCCGGAGACCTGCGGCGAGGGGCTTCCGTTATGGCCGGAACGGAAAATGAAGAAAGAGATCATTGCGGCGAACAAGGCGGGGATCCAGGTAAGGCTTCACTGTATCGCAGATGGTTCCGTGCGGATGGCGCTGGATCTTTTTGAAAAATCTGCGGAAGTCAACGGGGAGCATGGTCTTCGAAATACCATCGAGCATATCGAAAATATCCATCCCGATGACCTGGATCGTTTTGCGGAGCTTGATGTGATCCCTTCGGTCCAACCGTATCATGTGACACTTGCGGCAAATGGAAAGGTGAACCAGATCGGGGAAAAACGGGCAAGGCTTCAGTGGCCGTTTCGGACTTTGCTGGAGCATGAAGGTGAGCTGGCACTTGGAACCGATTATCCGGTTGTGACCATAGATCCTTTTACAACAATCTATGCAGCAGTTACAAGAAGAGATGATGACGGAAACCTGACATCCACCAACCCCTGGGAAAAAATCTCCATGGCAGATACGCTGAAAGCTTACACTTCCGGCGCGGCCCGTGTTTATCATGTGGAGGATTCCATGGGAACCCTGGAGCCGGGAAAAATGGCAGATATCATTGTTCTCAGCGGAGATCTTTTTGAAGTGGATAAGGAAGAGATCCGGGGGATGAAGGTGGAAGCGAATTATTTTGAAGGTGAAAAGATCCGGTGATCACGTGAGTCAGAAGATGGAATGAGAAGATTATAAAATGAGTCAAGAGGATATTCGTAATCCCACAGGGTACATCCTCGACTTGGTTAAAATTAAAGATGCAATAGAATGTGAAAGCTTATTTGAACTGGTTAAGAGAATAAAAGGAGGATGCTTATGGAGCTTCAGAAAATGTTTATTGATGGTGAATGGGTAGAAGGCAGTACAGGAAAATCAGTTCCTACATTAAATCCTTCAAATGGTGAGGTTCTTGCCATGGTAACGGAAGGAAATGTGGAGGATGTAGATAAAGCCATTGTGGCGGCAAAAAAATCTTTTTATGAGACAAGGGAATGGCGTGACATGGATTCCCAGACAAGGGCGGATATCCTTCTTCAGATCGCAGATGCCATTGATGCGGAAAAAGAGGATTTTGCGAAGCTGGACTGCATGGATCATGGAAAACCGTTAAGAGAGGCAGAGGCGGATGTGGATGATGCCGTTCATTGTTTCCGCTATTATGCAGGCCTTTTAAAAATGCCGCAGGGCGGTGTTTATGAAGTAAATGAAGGTTTTGGAAAAATGCATTCCTATACAGTTCATGAGCCGGTTGGCGTGTGTGGACTGATCACTCCGTGGAACTATCCGCTGCTGATGGGCGTGTGGAAACTGGCTCCTGCGTTGGCAGCAGGCAACAGTGTGGTGTTTAAACCAAGTTCCAACTGTGTGCTTTCCTGTGTGAAACTGTTTGGGATTTTTGAGAAGATCGGAATGCCGAAGGGCAGCGTGAACCTGATCCTTGGACCTGGCGGAATCACAGGAAACCGCATTGCGGAGAGCAAAGATGTGGATATGGTTACTTTTACCGGAAGTACGGAAGTTGGACAGAGTATCATGCGTGCGGCAGCAGGTAATGTAAAAAAGATCGGCCTTGAGCTTGGCGGAAAGTCACCCAATGTGATCTTTGCAGATGCGGATCTGGACGGCGCAGTGGAATGGGCCATGATCGGTATTTTCCTGAATCAGGGAGAGGTGTGCTCCGCAGGTTCCAGAATTATCATCGAGGAAAGTATCAAGGATGAATTTGTGAAACGCCTTGCAAAGAAAGCAAATGCCATCACCATTGGAGATCCTATGGAGAATCCGGATATGGGGCCTTTGGTTTCTGAAAGCCATATGAATAAAGTTCTTGGATATATTAAGAAGGGTGTTGAGGAAGGTGCTACTCTTGTGTGTGGTGGTGAGCGTTACACAGAAGGGGAATGTGCGAAAGGTTTTTATGTAAGACCGACGGTGTTTGATAACTGTACTTCGGATATGACTATTGTCCGGGAGGAGATCTTTGGACCGGTTGTGACCATCCAGACGTTTAAGACAGAGCAGGAGGCCATTGACATGGCAAACGATACGGAGTATGGTCTGGCTGGAGCAGTATTTACCGCTGATGGTTCCAGAGCCCTTCGGGTGATCAAGGAGATCTGCGCAGGTATTACCTGGATCAACTGTTATAATCCGGCATTTAACGAGGCTCCGTGGGGCGGTTACAAGAAGTCCGGAATTGGCCGTGACCTGGGTGTTCAGGGCCTTGAGGAGTATCAGGAGATCAAGCAGATCAATATCAATCTGAATCCGGGAATCGTCGGATGGTATGAACATTAAAAACATGAACCTGGAATGTATCCTTTAATTCGGGAGGAAATTATATGGGAAAAAGTAAATATGTAGTTACGATCACCAGACAGTTTGGCAGCATGGGCCGTCCTATCGCAAAAAAGATGGCGGAGAAGCTGGGGATTGAATATTATGACAGGGATATTGTGGATCAGGCTGCAAAGAAGCTGAACCTTCCGGTGTCTGTTGTGGATGAAGTGGAGGAGACTGCGAAAAAAGTCAAGGCCAGTCCTTTTGCAAGAATGATGTTTCCTCTTGGAAAGGGAACCAGTAATACACAGGATAAGATCTTTGAGGCGCAGCAGAATATCATTAAATTCCTGGCGGAAAAAGAGACCTGTATTATAGTTGGAAGGTGTGCGGATTTTACTCTGGAAGAGATGGAAAATGCCATGCATATTTACATTTATGCGCCCTATGAAGTGCGTGTGGAGCATTGTGTGAAGGATCTGAACATTGAGGTTGAAGAGGCCAGAAAAATGATCGTGGCTGTTGATGAGGCCCGCGATTCCTATCACATGCAGTATGCGGGATATCATCCGGATGACAAGAATCATAAGAGCATTCTGGTGGACAGCAGTTTCCTTGGTGTGGAAGGTACCGCGGATTTTCTGGTGGATGCGGTGAAGAGGAAGTTTCAGTTATAAATTACAGAACAGAAGGGACTTGAGGATCGATGCGAAAAGTTGTAGTGGCGGCTACACAGATGAGCTGCACATGGGACAGAGAAGCAACGCTTGCAAAAGCGGAAAAACTGGTGCGGGAGGCAGCTTTAAAGGGCGCGAATATCATTCTTCTGCAGGAGCTTTTTGAGACGCCGTATTTTTGTCAGAGACACGATTTTGAATATATGGACCTTGCCACAACGCCGGAGGAGAATCCGGCTGTGAAGCGTTTTCAGAAAGTGGCAAAAGAGCTGGACGTGGTGATCCCCGTGAGCTTTTTTGAGCGGGCAGGAAATGCGGCGTTTAATTCTATTGCCGTTATTGATGCGGATGGTACGGTTCTTGGAAAATACAGAAAGACCCATATTCCGGACGGGATGCCTTATGCGGAGAAGTTTTTCTTTACTCCGGGCGATACCGGGTTTAAGGTCTGGAAAACAAAGTACGGAACCATTGGTGTGGGAATCTGCTGGGATCAGTGGTTTCCGGAAGCTGCCAGATGTATGGCGCTTCTGGGGGCGGAGATCCTGCTTTACCCCACTGCCATCGGCAGCGAGCCGGTTCTTCAGACGGATTCCAAACCGCACTGGCAGAGATGTATGCAGGGGCATGCGGCTGCAAATATCATGCCTGTAGTTGCTTCCAACCGGATCGGCCATGAGGTGCAGAAGGATTCGGAGATGACGTTTTATGGTTCTTCCTTTATTGCGGATGAGACCGGCGGACTGGTGGCTGAGGCTGACAGAGAGACGGAGGGTGTGATCACTGCGGAGTTTGATCTGGATGCCATCGCACAGAAGAGACGGGAGTGGGGTGTTTTCCGGGATCGAAGACCGGAGATGTATGGTACGCTCCTGACGCATGGATATTGAAAACTGATTGGATCAGGGAAGTCCTCTGCGAAGCTGCGATATCTGCCTGACTTGTGATCGTATGCCGGTGGCAAAGTAGAATGTAAAAGCCTGTCTTGGCGTTTGATCTGTTTGGCAGGAGGCGGGTAGTAATGCGGATTGCAGAGGGCTGTCTGCCTGTGTTATTATATTATAATAAAATTTTATAAAAAGAGCTTCTGCGAAATGTGGGGCTGACAGGAGGAAAAACTATGCAGGAACTGATGATCAGACCGACGATTTACAGTTTTGATAATTGCCGGCAGTTTGCGGAGGAATTTAAACTTGGTAAAGGGGATCTGCTTTTTACCAATAAGAGATTGTTTAAGAAGTTTTTTGAGCCGCTGGGGCTTGGCTGTGATGTGATCTTCCGTGAGGATTATGGTAAGGGCGAGCCTACGGATGTGATGGCTGAGGCGATCTGGAAGGATGTGCCGAAGGATGCGAAGCGTGTGGTTTCTGTTGGTGGCGGCAGCATTCTGGATCTTTCCAAGTTGTTTGCACTGGAGAATATTTCTCCGGTTACGGATCTTTATGACGGGCTGCTTCCGATCGTGAAGAATAAGGAGCTGGTGCTGGTTCCGACTACCTGTGGTACGGGTTCTGAGGTGACGAATATTTCAATTCTTTCCCTGACTGCGAAGGGGACGAAGAAGGGGCTTGCTGTGGAGCAGCTTTACGGGGATTCTGCTGTGCTGATCCCGGAGCTTCTGGAGGATCTGCCGTTCCAGTTTTTTGCTACGAGTTCTATTGATGCGCTGGTGCATTCTGTGGAGTCCAGTCTTTCTCCTAAGGGAAATGAGACTACAAGGATGTTTGGGTATAAGGCGATCGAGATGATCCTGAAGGGTTATATGGAGATCAGGGATCATGGTCAGGAGGCCCGGATTCCGTTGATGAAGGATTTTCTGATGGCGGCTAATTATGCGGGTATTGCGTTTGGTAATGCGGGGTGTGCGGCTGTGCATGCTTTGAGTTATCCGCTGGGGGCTAAGTATCATGTGGCTCATGGGGAGTCGAATTATGCGATGTTTACGGGTGTGCTCAACAACTATATGGAGATCAAGAGTGACGGTGAGATCGCACGCCTGAATAAATTTATGGCGGGAATCCTTGGGTGTGAAGTGGATGTTGTTTATGAGGAGCTGGAGAAGCTGCTTAATGTGATGATTCCTAAGAAGGCGCTGCATGAGTATGGGGTGTCTGAGGAGGAGCTTGAGGAGTTTACGGATTCTGTGCTGGAGAATCAGGGTAGATTGATGGCGAATAATTTTGTGGAATTGGATCGGGAGAGGGTTTATAAGATTTATAAAGAGTGCTTCTGATTGATTGAGTCCTGGGATTCAGGTTTTTGTGAACGGGTCGGTGTGTGTGCCGGCCTGTTCTTTTTTTGTGAGAGGGGCGTACGTGAAAGGGACGCCCGCGAGGCGTGTGCTGCCTGTCGCCGGGGCTTCGTCGGGGGCTGGCTTCTAGGCTGCCGGGAATCTGCTAAAAGCGTTTTCCAAAAGTCCGAACTCGCTTCGCTCAAACAGCGAACTTTTGAAAAACAACGCAGATTTCCGCCAGCCAAGAATCAGCACCCCTCCTGCAGAGTCCGGCGACAGGCAGCACACGCCTCACGGGCTGGCTTTTCAGGGCGGGAGGGATAGGGTGGCTGCTCGGGAGCTTGGTTTATAGTGTGAGGTTGAGTGGATTTCAGAGAATTGGATGAGCCGTCAGCGCTGCGCTGGACGGCTGGGAGGAAAGGCTGAGTTTCCTTGTGGTTTGATGGGAGTAAGTGATTGCCTGAAAAAAAGTTGTGGAGAATAGGAATAAATCGGCACAGCGTTTCATATCCAATACCGTGGCATCCATCGCCCCGCCAGTATTTGAACATATCTCCATAACCTACAGTAATTTGCGTGGCCGGAGGGGAGGAGCGCGAGAAATGGCCTTCGCAACTGTGAATGCTTCCCCTCCTCGCAATTTACTCAGCTTTGAAAAGCGAAAAAATTTGCCGGAAAAAGCGGAACCTATTCTCTTACAGAAAAGGATTTCGGTTATACAGAAAACCGTTTGATCAGTGTGGTGGATACTTCAATTTTTACGGAATGTGGTACGGAGGTCCGGATCTCACGGATCAGCTGGGCGGCGGCTGTTTCTCCCATGAATTTACGGGGAACATCGATGGTGGTGATGGAGGGATCAATGATGCGTCCTTCAGAGATATTGTCGAATCCTGCGATGGCGATGTCCTCGGGAATTTTGTAGCCGCGGAGTTTCAGGGCTTTGATGGCTCCGATGGCGATGAGATCGTTATCTGCAAAATATGCACCTGCCAGAGGAGTTCCGCTGTCTATGATTTCCAGCATGTCGGAGAATGCACCTTCGATGGAAGGGGAAAGTTCGTGGACAATGGATTTTGCGGTGGACATTCCATGTTCCCGGACAGCTCTGTGGAAACCGTGCGTACGTTCCCGGAAGTTTGTGATTTTGTAGGAGGAGCAGAGGTGTCCTGGCTGGCGGCCGCAGCGGTCGATAAGGTAGCTGGTGGCCTGGTAGGCGCCCTGGGCGTTGTTGCTGAGAACACAGCTGCAGTCTGCAGAATCAAAGTAGGAATCCAGAAGGACAACCGGGACGGAGAGTTGAAGGAACTCGTGGCATACAGAAGCGGATACTTCGGTTCCAAGAAGGATGACACCTGCACACTGGGAAATGCGGAGTTCTTCGATGTATTTCTGGAGATCGTCTGCTTTTTCGTAGAGCTGGAAGGTTTTCAGATGATAGCCGTTTTTACGGCATTCCTGTTCAATACCTTCGGTGAGCTCTGAAAAAATTGGAGTATAATTTAAAATTGCGTTGTGGGCACGGCAGATAATGCAGTAGATATCACCGGTCACATTTTTTTTCATGGAAAGTCGGCTAAAGTCATAGCCGGCTTTTTCTGCTTCCCGGATAACCAGAGCTCGGGTTTCTGTGCTGACGCCAGGTTTTCCGTTCAGAGCCATGGAGACGGCGGTGGCGGAGAGATTTAATCTGGCGGCCAGTTCTTTTGCTGTAATTCCCATATCGATAGTCCTCCTGTATTGAATGTAGAGTTGTGTCTGTATATCGGTATAATTTTTCCTGACTGTATTTTTTCAACTGTTTTAATTATAAAATGTTTTTCTTGCATCTACAACAATAAAGTGAAAAATAAAGTAGAAATCGCTTTATTTTTTATAGAAATAAAGTAGAAATCAAGATATTATACAGATAACAAAGATGAACATAAAAAAATGAATCACATAGAAACAGGTAAAACATGGATTTATGAAAGGAGTTCAAACATGGACAAGATTAAAATTGGTTATGCACCAACCAGAAGAAGTATTTTCAGCGCACCGGATGCAGTAAAATATCGTGGACTTACTGCTAAGAGACTTGAGGAGCTTGGCGTTGATTTCGTAGATATCACAGACATTAACGATGAGGGACTTCTCTACAACGATGAGGGACTTGAGAAGATCATCGCCAAATTCAAAAAAGAGAAAGTTGACGGACTTTTCCTTCCACACTGCAACTTCGGTACAGAGTATGAGTGTGCAAGACTTGCAAAAGCTCTTGATGTTCCGGTTCTTCTGTGGGGACCTCTGGATGAGAGACCTGAGCCAGACGGAACAAGACTTCGTGATACACAGTGCGGACTTTTTGCAACAGGTAAAGTTTTAAGAAGATTCCGTGTTCCGTTTACATACATGACAAACTGCAGACTGAATGACCCGGTATTCGAGAGAGGAATCAAAGATTTCCTTGCTGTCTGTAATGTAGTTAAAACATTCAAAAATATCCGTATTCTTCAGATTTCCACAAGACCGTTTGATTTCTGGACAACCATGTGCAACGAGGGCGAGCTTCTTGAGAAATTCAACATCCAGCTTGCACCGATCCCGATGCCGGAGCTTACCGATGAAGTAAAGAAAGCAAAAGCAGAGCAGACAGAGGTTCAGGAGGTTATGCAGTACTGCCGTGACAACATGGAGATCTGCATCAAAGAGGACGAGCTTGAGAACGTAGCAGCTCTTAAGGTTGCCATGAAACATCTGGCTGAGAAATACGGCTGCAAAGCAATCGCAATCCAGTGCTGGAACCAGCTTCAGAGCGAGCTTGGAATTATGCCATGTGCAGCAAACTCCCTGTTAAATGACGAGGGAATCCCAACTGTATGTGAGACAGATATCCATGGTGCAATCACAGCTCTTATGGTAGAGGCAGCTGGCATGGGCGAGACAAGAAGCTTCTTCGCTGACTGGACAATCCGTCATCCTGACGTAGAGAATGGCGAGCTTCTTCAGCACTGCGGACCATGGCCGATTTCCATCGCAAAAGAGACACCGAAGCTTACTTACCCGCTGGCATTCGATCATCCGGGAAGCATCACAGCTGAGGCAAAACACGGCGATGTTTCTCTGGTTCGTTTTGACGGAGATAACGGAGAGTATTCTCTTCTTCTTGGAAACGCAAAAGGTATTGATGGCCCGAAAGGTATGGGAACTTACCTCTGGGTTGAGGTTGAGAACATCAAACGTCTTGAGGCAAAACTGGTTGAGGGACCATACATCCATCACTGTGTTGGTATCCACAAGAACGTTGTTCCGGTACTTTACGAGGCATGCAAATATATCGGCGTAACACCGGATCTTTATGACCCGATTGAGGAAGATGTTAAGGCATATCTTCGCGGAGAATGATAAACAGGAAACACAGCAGCACGTTTTTCCAGGATAAAAAATGTGCCGGGCTGTGAATATGAAATATAGATTGAAAAAAGAAAGGACAGGAATCAGCATGGATTTTAGAGAATTAAGCAAACTTGCGTATGATCTCAGAAAAGACACAGTAGATATGATCGTTGCCGGTAAAGGCGGACATATCGGTGGTGATATGAGTGTTATGGAGACTCTGGTTACTCTGTATTTTGACCAGATGAATATTTCCCCGGAGAATATGAATGATCCGGACAGAGACCTTTTTGTTATGAGTAAAGGTCATTCTGTAGAAGCTTATTATGCAGTACTTGCAAAGAAAGGCTTCCTTGATATCAAAGAAGTAAACGAGAAATTCAGCAAATTTGGAACACAGTATATCGGACATCCGAACAACAAACTTCCGGGAATTGAGATGAACTCCGGTTCTCTGGGACATGGACTTCCGGTTTGCGTAGGTATGGCACTTGCCGGAAAAATGAACAAGAAAAACTATCGTGTATACACAGTAATGGGTGACGGTGAGCTTGCAGAGGGTTCTGTATGGGAAGCTGCTATGGCAGGACATCAGTACAAACTGGATAACCTCTGTGCAATCGTTGACCGTAACAGACTTCAGATCTCCGGAAATACAGAGGACGTTATGGGACATGACGATCTTCATGAGAGATTCAAAAGCTTTGGATGGCATGTAATTGATGTTGCCGACGGAAACAGCATTGAGCAGCTCCACGCAGCATTTGAGGAAGCAAAACAGACAAAAGGCCAGCCGACAGTCCTGATCGCGAATACTGTTAAAGGTAAAGGCTCCGCAGTTATGGAGAACAAAGCTGCTTGGCATCATCACGTACCGAGCCAGGAAGAGTATGAGCAGATCATGAAAGATTTTGAAGAGAGAAAGGAGCAGCTGTAATTATGAATAAGATTCCAAACCGTAAAGCAATTTGTGACGTACTTTTAAAAGAAGCGGAAACCGATAAAGATATCGTTGTTCTCTGCAGTGACTCCAGAGGATCTGCATCTCTGGCACCTTTTGCAGACGCATATCCGGAGCAGTTCGTTGAGATGGGAATCGCTGAGCAGGATCTTGTCAGCGTATCTGCAGGTCTTGCACACTGTGGTAAAAAAGCTTTCGCAGCTTCTCCTGCATGCTTCCTTTCCACAAGAAGCTATGAGCAGTGCAAAATTGATGTTGCATACTCCAACACAAATGTAAAACTTATCGGAATCAGTGGTGGAATCAGCTACGGTGCTCTTGGAATGAGCCATCATTCCGCACAGGATATCGCTGCTATGTCCGCAATCCCGAACATGAGAGTTTATCTTCCAAGTGACCGTTTCCAGACAGCAAAACTGATCGAGGCACTTCTGAAAGATGAGAAACCGGCATACATCCGTGTAGGAAGAAATCCGGTTGAGGATATTTATACAGAGGACAACTGCCCGTTCGAAATGGACAAGGCAACGGTTCTTACAGAAGGTACAGACGCAGCAATCATCGCATGTGGCGAGATGGTACGCCCGGCTTACGAGGCTGCCAAACTTCTTGAGAAAGATGGCATTCACGCAACAGTTCTTGATATGTACTGTGTAAAACCTCTGGACAAAGAAGCAATCGTAAAAGCAGCATCCAACGCAAAAGTTGTTGTAACTGCTGAGGAGCATGCACCATTTGGCGGACTTGGTTCCATGGTAAGCCAGGTTGTTGGCGCTGAGTGCCCACGTAAAGTTCTGAACATCGCACTTCCGGACGCACCGGTTGTAAGCGGAACTTCCAAGGAAGTATTTGACTACTACGGAATGAACGCAGAAGGAATTGCAAAAACTGTAAAAGACGCGCTGAAATAAGGGGAAAACTATGGAAAAAAAATATGTTCTTGCGGTTGATCAGAGTACCCAGGGAACAAAAGCGATCCTGTTCGATGTGAACGGTGACCTGGTCTGCAGAACAGACCTTCCTCACAGACAGCTGATCAACGAAAAAGGCTGGGTTTCCCATGATCTTTCCGAGATCTACAGCAATACCATCCAGGTTGTAAAGAACCTTGTGGAAAAAGCCGGAATCCAGAAAGAAGAGATCGCGTGTCTCGGAATCAGTAATCAGAGAGAAACATCCGCAGCGTGGAGCCGCAGCACAGGCGAGCCTCTGGCACCTGCCATTGTATGGCAGTGCTCCAGAGCTTCCGAGATCTGTGAGCGGATCAAAACAAACGTGATGATTGACCCGGACCGTGAGCAGAAGAAAAACGGCGGTGTGGCAGAGATCATCCGTCAGAAGACAGGAATGCATCTTTCCCCGTATTTCCCAGCAGCGAAGTTTGCATGGCTTCAGGAGAATGTGGAGGAAGTAAAACAGGCAAAAAGAGACAACGATCTCTGCCTGGGAACCATCGACACCTGGCTTCTGTTTAAACTGACAAAAGGCGAGGTTTATGCAACAGATTATTCCAACGCATCCAGAACCCAGCTTTTCAATATCCATAACCTGAAATGGGATAAAGAGATCTGTACCTGGTTCGGCATCAACGCAGAGCAGCTTCCGAAAGTATGTGATTCCAGCAGAGAGTACGGAATGACAGATTTCGAGGGATATTTCCAGACACCGATTCCGATCTGTGGTGTGATCGGAGACTCTCAGGGTGCACTGTTCGGACAGGGCTGCATCGAAAAAGGAATGGTTAAGGCTACATACGGGACTGGTTCCTCTGTTATGATGAACGCAGGAACAGAACCGATCATGTCAGATCTTGGTCTTGTAACTTCTCTTGCATGGGGACTTAACGGCAAAGTTACCTATGTTCTGGAAGGAAACATCAACTACACAGGTGCAGTGATCACATGGCTGAAAGATGACATGGGACTGATCACTTCTCCAGGTGAGACTCAGGAAATGTCAGAGCAGGCGAATAAGAACGATGCTACTTATCTGGTTCCTGCATTTTCCGGTCTGGGAGCACCTTACTGGAAATCCGATGCAAAAGCCATTATCTATGGAATGAGCAGAACTACCGGAAAGAAAGAAGTTGTAAAAGCAGCTCTGGAATCCATCGCATATCAGATCACAGATATTGTGGAGATGATGAAGGCAGAAGATGGAATGACTGTAAAAGAGCTCTGCGTAGACGGTGGTCCTACAAGAAACCAGTATCTGATGAAATTCCAGAGTGATATCCTGGGAACAACTGTAAGCCTTCCGAGATGTGAGGAATCTTCCGCATTCGGAGCTGGCCTGATGGCTGGATTAAGCTGCGGACTTTATAAGATGGAGAGCATTTTTGAGGTGAAGAACCGCAATCAGTTTATTCCATCTATGAGCTCCAAAGAAAGAGAGCAGAAATACAGCGGCTGGAAAAATGCTGTAGAAAAAGTTCTCGTATAAAAAGTTCTCGATCAAAAACTAAAATGGGAGTTTCGGGCAGCGGCAATTGCTTGACCCCATGTGTATGTCAGATTATAATAAAATAACAGGCATTTCCGGATGCACTCCAGATGTATCGGAAATGACGGAAAGCCGGTCTTTGCTTTGATAGCAGAGGCCGGCAAAAGTTATATTCAGAGGTAAATAATCATGATATATATCAGTCATCTTCTGCCGGACGATGAGATGAAGGAAATCATCAGTCAGACAGGAGTGGGAATCGAAAGTATTGAATTTTCCATTGCGGACAATCTGGATCATCTGAAGGAATATCCCTTATGAAAAAGTACTTGCGTTGCTGCCCCAGACGGAAGAGCGGACATGGACGATTGAATGTTGCAGAAAAGAGGATGTGTTACAGACGATAAAAATATTGGAAGTACTGAAAAAATAATTATTTTTTTGGTGGAAAGAGGAGAAGGATGAGGGAAAGAAAACCTGTGATCGGCGTCACCTGTAATTTTGACTACAGGGATGCTGTTGGAATGGTTTCAGGTATGGGGATCACCGGGCAGGACTGGGATTTTGTCAGTGGTGATTATGTGTATATTCTGGAAAAAGCCGGGGCGATTCCTGTGCTGCTCCCGCAGTATGGAGATCTGGAGGCGGCGAAGCCGTTTCTGGACCAACTGGACGGAGTGCTGATCTCCGGCGGACATGATGTGGGACCGGAACGGTATGGGGCGTTTCCGAAAGGATATTGCGGAACAATCATGCCCATGCGGGATGAGCAAGATATTGCGATTTCCAGATATTTTATGCTGGAAAAGAAAAAGCCGATCCTCGGGATCTGCCGTGGCATTCAGATCATGAATGTGGCCTGTGGCGGGACCTTGTATCAGGATCTGGAAAAAGAGGGCGGTTTTGAACATCATTTCGGGGATAAGTACCCCAGAAATGTAGCGTGGCACGGAGTGAGAATTGCCGGAGCCAGTATATTGGAAAAGATTTATGAGAAGCGAGATATCCGGGTGAATTCTTTTCATCATCAGGCGATAAAAGATGCCGGGGAGAATGTGAGGATCACAGCCTGGTCCGAGGACCGGGTGCCGGAAGCTATGGAACTTGAGGATCATCCATTTGCGGTGGCTGTGCAGTGGCATCCGGAGATGATGTATGATTCTTCGGAGCAGATGAAACTTTTACAGGCATTTGTGAAGGCAGCAGAGAAGGGGACAGAAGCATGAATATTTGTATATATGGAGCATCCAGCACAGAACTGAAAAAGATTTATTATGAGAAAACAGAGGAATTGGGACGGCTGATAGGAAAACGTGGCCATGGCCTTGTTTTTGGCGGTGGAAAAGAAGGACTGATGGGTGCGGCGGCCCGTGGCGTTGACAGAGAGAAAGGTTATATCCTGGGGATCGCACCGCGATTTTTTGACAAGCCGGGAGTCCTGTATGAGCATTGTACAGAGTTTATTTTTACGGAAAATATGCGTGAGAGGAAGCACCTTTTGGAAAGCCGTTCCGATGCGACCATCGTGGTACCTGGTGGAATTGGTACGTATGAGGAGTTTTTTGAGATCCTGACACTGAAAAGTCTGGGACGGATCGACAGGCCGATCGTTCTTTATAATATCAACGGATATTATGATAGTATGAGGGCGCTTCTGGAGTATACAGCTGGGGAAAAATTTATGTCCAGAGATGTTGTGGATATGTGCCGGTTTATGAAAGATCCGGAGGAGATTCTGGATTATATTGAGAATTACCGGAATTATGGGGGAAAGTTATAAAGGAAATAAAGTACGGTTTATAGGACACTTAAAAATGGGATGATACAGTCTGTAATATAGGACTGTATAGAGATGGGGATTTTTACAGGAGAAGGTATATTTTATGAGGAAGATCATGTTAAATGGCCGGTGGGAACTGGCGGAAGCGGGGAAAGATACATTATGTGCAGTGCAGGTTCCGGGATCTGTACTTTCCGGACTTTACGGGGCCGGAAAGATTGAAGATCCTTTTTACCGCACCAATGAAGATGCCACGAGGGAACTGTTCTGGAAGGATTATGAATTTTGCAGAACGTTTGCGGTTACGGAGGATGTCCTTAATGAGAAGAAAGTGATCCTGGTATGCGAGGGACTGGACACACTTGCGGATATTTATATCAATGGAAAAAAAGCCGGATCTACAGATAATATGCACCGTACCTGGAAACTGGATGTGAAAGGATTTCTTCATTCCGGTGAGAACCAGATCCGGATCGTATTTCGGTCGGTGTTTAAGTATATCGAAGATTATGAGTATGAAGAGAATAAAGAGATCCATTATGTTCCCTGCGGCGGAATGAAAGGAAACCAGCTGATCCGTAAGGCACACTGCATGTTTGGATGGGACTGGGGCCCCCAGACGATTGATGCCGGAATCTTCCGTGATATTTATCTGGAAGCGTACAGTCATCCGAGGATTGAGGATGTGAAGATCACACAAAGGCATGGGGATAATGCTGTGGATGTGTGTACAACTGTAGCTGTGAGCGGCGATGCTGTGGATAAGTGTCAGGTGAGAGTGAGTATCCGGAAGGATATGACGAGTGTCCGTGGAAATGGACATGCGGTTCAGGAGACTGGAGACTTAGAGATATATGCAGATGGAGCTGTACTGTTGAACAGTAATTCTGTAACTCTGACGGGAAGAATCCACAACCCGAAACTCTGGTGGCCAAACGGCTACGGCGATCAGCCGTTATATAAAGTTAAGGTGGAACTTCTGGATGAGGATGGCGAAGTTCTGGAAACTATAACGAAGCGCATTGGTCTCCGTACTCTTACCATCAGCCAGGAAAAAGATCTCTGGGGAAAAGAGTTCGCGTTCTGTGTCAATGGCGTGAAGATTTTTGCCATGGGCGGAAATTATATTCCGGAGGACTGTATTTATTCCAGGATCACGCCGGAGCTTCAGGAGTACCTTCTGGAATCCTGTAAACGTGCCAATTTTAACTGCGTCCGTGTGTGGGGTGGCGGTTATTATCCTTCGGATCATTTCTATGATCTCTGTGACGAGATGGGGTTGATCGTATGGCAGGATCTGATGTTTGCTTGTAATGTTTATGATCTTACAGAAGAATTTGAAGAGAATATCACGAAGGAAATTACAGAAAATGTAAAACGTCTCCGTCATCATGCATCTCTGGGACTGTGGTGCGGAAATAACGAGATGGAATCTGCCTGGGATCACTGGCCGGAGGTGCAGAGTGAGTCGAAATATCTTCGTGCGGACTACATAAAAATGTTTGAGCATGTGGTGCCAAAAGCAGTGAAAGCGGCAGACAGCGAGACCTTTTTCTGGCAGTCTTCTCCGAGTTCCGGGGGTTGTTTTGATGAGCCGGATGATGAGAACCGGGGGGACTGTCACTACTGGGATGTATGGCATGGCCAGAAGCCTTTTACGGATTATCAGAAGCATTATTTCCGGTTCTGTTCGGAATTTGGTTTCCAGTCCTTCCCGTGTCTGAAAACAGTAGAGAGCTTTACGGAAGAAAAAGACCGGAATATTTTTTCCAGGGTGATGGAGAAACACCAGAAGAATCCGGCAGCCAACGGAAAGATCCTGTATTACCTTTCGGAGAATTTCCGTTATCCGGAGAATTTCCGTAAGCTTCTCTATGTGAGCCAGATCCTTCAGGGAATGGCCATGAAGTATGGCGTAGATCACTGGAGACGTCACAGAGGCCGCTGTATGGGAACTCTTTACTGGCAGATCAATGATAACTGGCCGGTGGCGTCCTGGGCAAGTATCGACTATTTTGGTCGCTGGAAGGCACTTCATTATATGGCAAAAAAATTCTATGGGCCACAGGCGGTGAGTATGTGCATGGATGGGGATACCATGCAGGTGTATCTGGCAAATGAAAGTATGGAAGCACAGTCATATCAGGTTGTCTTTTATGTGAAAAATATGGAATGCGAGATTCTTGAGAAGATTACCGGAAAGGGCACTGTGGGTGTGCAGGAGTCCGGGCAGATCCTGACGGTGGATGTTTCCAGATGGGAAGACAGGAAGTATAAGATTTTCCTTGAGGCAGAAGTGACACTTGCTGATGGAAAAGTGCTCCGTGATGTGGAGACTCTTGTTCCATATAAATATCTGGAACTGGATAAACCGGAGATCGCCGCTGAGGTGGAGGAGCAGGAGGATGCGTTTGTGATCCATTTGAAGAGCAGCTGCTTCAGCCCGTTTACAGCTATTGGATTTACTGATGCGGATGTAATTCTTGAGGATAATTTTTTCCATATGACAGGTGGAGAGGAAATGTGTATCCGGATTGAGAAAAAAGATATACGAAGTGATGTGTCTCTGGATGCGGCAGAGCTTACACATCAGATGGAAATCCTGACGTTGGCGTAGGAGTTTTATAATGAAAAAGACGCGGCCTTTTATCGGATGATAAAGAGGTACGCGTCTTTTTTGTATGATATTAGGGGGGGATTTTTATGGGTTTGTGCGTGTTTGCAGTTTCTTATTCGTAATTTTTATGTCTTTTAAAGAAATCTTTTGTTTCTTTTACAACCACACCGCTCAGGGCAAGAAGAGCGATCAGGTTCGGGAACGCCATCAGGGCATTGAAGATATCTGCGATGTTCCATACAGCTGCTACAGTCATATATGGTCCGATGAATACGCAGATGATGTACAGCCAGCGGTATGTTGTAACTGCGGCTTTGTTTCTGTTGAACAGGTATTCCAGACATCTTTCACCGTAGTAATCCCATCCAAGAATCGTTGTGAATGCGAAGAATACCAGGCACAGCATCAGTGAGAAGGATGCTACAACCGGCGGGAAAGGAAGTCCTTTCTGGAATGCGGCTGTTGTGATGGCAACACCCTCAAGACCTGTGTTCCATGTTTCTGTAATGACGATGGAAAGACCTGTCATGGTACAGATGACGATGGTATCAATGAAAGTACCTGTCATGGATACAAGACCCTGACGTACCGGCTCTTTTGTCTGAGCTGCAGCAGCTGCGATCGGGGCACTACCAAGACCGGACTCATTGGAGAAGATACCGCGGGCGATACCTTTCTGCATAGCTACGACCATGGTTCCCATTGCGCCACCTGCAAGTGCACTTCCTGTGAAAGCAGATTTTACGATAGTTACGATCGCTGCAGGAACTGCTGTGATGTTTGTGATCACGATGATCAGTGCCAGTGCAACATAGAGAACTGCCATAAACGGTACAACGACCTGGGATACCTTTGCGATTCTCCGGATTCCGCCGAGAACGACAAGTCCTACGCATACGGTAAGTACCAGACATGCAACTACAGTTGCCCAGGAATATGTATTTCCGAAAAGTGCTACTGTGTGTGCTTTATCCGGATCAAAGAAGTTGGTGACTGCAGATGCGATACCGTTTACCTGTGTAAATGTTCCGATACCGAAAAGTCCAACGCCTGCTCCGAAAAATGCGAAGATCTTTGCAAGCCATCTCCACTGTTTTCCCATACCGTTTTCGATGTAGTAGAATGGTCCACCGAGAACGTGGCCTTCTTTGTCAATGGTACGGTACTTGATTGCCAGAAGTCCTTCTGCGTATTTGGTTGCCATTCCGAAAAATGCGGCTACGATCATCCAGAAAAGTGCTCCAGGTCCGCCGGCTGCGATAGCAGTTGCAACACCTACGATATTTCCAGTTCCGATGGTTGCTGAAAGCGCAGTACACAAAGCTCCAAAGCTTGTGACCTCACCATCACCGCCTTCTTCATTTTTAACCATGAATTTCAGTGCTTTTCCGAGATGCCTTACCTGTAAAAGACCTAACCGAGAGGTTAACAGAATTCCTGTGAACAGGATCAGAATGATCAGCGGAAGTCCCCAAACGACTCCGTCAAACCATGTGATAAAGTTGTTGATTTGTGTAAACATTACTCTTTCCTCCATCCTTTTGCCTGAGAGATTTACAGCATTTTGTGTGCTGCGTACACCTTCGGCGCTCTTCTCTTTTGATTTGAAGAGACTCTCCTGAGTTTTTTTATTTTTGAATGATGCCAGGACCTTTTTTTGTGTACGGTGGTGACGGTCATTCGTTCTGTGTAGAAAAACACTGTAACACAGAGTATCACATGAATTGATGGATTTCAATGGGTTTTTTAAAAAAAATGCATTTATTAGTAAAATTAATCGACATATAATCTGTTTTTTTGACAGGACTTTACTTTTCTATCAGTGGATGCTCTTTATAGTACATGCGGGTGAAATGAAGGAATGTCAACATATCACCACTGATGTATTTGCCTTTTTTCCATACCATGCCGATCTTTACCCGGATGGGTGGTTCAAGGGGAATACCGGTAATACCGGAACCGGAAAATTTATCTGTCATGCTGGTATAAAGAAAGCATCCGTATTTCCCGGTTTTTACAAACTGCAGGGTGGTGTAGATCTGGCTGCTCCGCATAACAACATTTGGTTTGTAGCCGTCCATCTCAAAACGCATCTTCAAAAGCTGATTCTGGACAGAGTCCGGGTTAAAAAATATCAGCTGTTCTTTTGACATTTCTTTTATGGTAACCGTTTCTTTTTCTGCCAGTTTGTGGTCATTGCTTACACAGAAAACAATCTGGTCGTCAGCCAGGACTGTGTTGTGGAATTTATCAATATTATATTGTTCCATGTTGACCAGAGCGACGTCCAGGGTATCATCCTGGATCAGATTGCAGGCGCGGACAGAGCCGTATTCCTCCAGGACAACAGCAATCTCCGGGTGCTTTTCGTGAAAAGCAGTAAGAAGCTCCGGAAAAAATACGGTACTTAACATTGGCGGGATGCCGATGCGAAGAGGGGGTTTAACTCTGGACATGCTGGAGTAGTCAGCCTGGAGTTCATTACAGTACTGAAGGATATAGGTAGCTTTTTCATAGAAGGATTCTCCCTCCTGAGTCAGGATCAGCTGATTTCCCTTCCTGGAAAAAAGGCTGATCCCGAATTCAATCTCCAGATCACGGATAGCCATGGAAATAGTAGGCTGGGTTACATATAATTCTTCGGCCGCTTTTGTGATGCTGTGGCAGCGGCTGGCGGTGCAGAAGTAACGTAGTTGGTTCAGTGTCATGATATGCCTTCTCTCAGTGTATTATCAGATGAAATTCTTAACAGATTTTGCTGCTTTTTATCAAAATAAATGGGGGACAGAACATACTCTTTGGAGCTGACTGTCATTATAAAGATACCATGGACATGTGAAAAATTCTATATTCATTTAAAAATGAGAGGAGTTTATAGCAATAGTGCATAAAAATTATCATTAAAAATTGAGACTATAAATTTTTTTTATGCGGATATGTGTTTCGCTAATTTGTTTTTTTATATGTACACGAGTTATAATAAAGCCATCAAAAGAAACGTGTACGGCCTATACTTTTCAGAAGAAAACAATATGAAATCACAACATAGTGAAAGGAGAGTACAGAAATGTCTCAGACAACTATAACATTGCTGTTTCTTGTGTTCACCATTATCAGTTTCATCCTTGAAAAAATTCCTCTTGGACTGACGGCTTCAATCTGTGCCATCGGTCTGACCCTTACAGGAGTTGTGGATGCGACAACAACATTTTCACAGTATGTAAACAGTAACGTGATCCTTTGCGTTGGCATGTTTGTAGTAGGCCAGGCATTGTTTGAAACAGGAATGGCAAACAAGATCGGAGGCCTAGTCACAAAATTTGCCAGAACAGAAAAAACACTGATCATTGCGATCATGGTAATCGTAGGTGCAATGTCCGGGTTCTTATCCAACACAGGTACCGCAGCAGTGCTGATCCCGGTCGTCTGTGGAATCGCCGATGAGTCCGGGTATTCCAGAAGCCGTCTTCTGATGCCATTGGTATTTGCGGCAGCTCTTGGCGGAAACCTTTCCATTATCGGTGCGCCGGGAAACCTGATGGGTGTGAATGCTCTGCAGGAGATGGGGCTTTCCACAAGCTTCTTTATGTATGCGCCGGTTGGAGTTCCGATGCTTCTGATCGGAATCCTCTACTTTGTCCTTATCGGATATAAATTCCTTCCGGATGGAAAGAATGCATCCGGTGCAGCTCTTGAAGATCAGCAGGATTTCAGCCATGTACCGAAGTGGAAACAGACCGTTTCCCTGGTAGTTCTGATCCTTGTGATCCTTGCAATGATCTTTGAGAAAGAGATCGGTATCAGCATTGAGGTTTCTGCATGTATCGGAGCCATCGTCCTGGTTTTGACAGGAGTTATTTCCGAAAAAGAAGCACTGAAATCTATTGACCTGAAAGTTGTATTCCTTTTCGGCGGTTCTCTGACACTTGCAAAAGCGCTGGATACAACCGGAGCCGGAGAGCTGATCGCAGATAAGATCGTAGGACTTCTTGGATCTGATCCAAGTCCGATCCTTCTTCTTCTGGTGATCTTTGTTGTAACCTGTGTACTGACAAATTTTATGTCAAATACAGCAACCACAGCACTGATGATACCGATTGCGGTATCTCTGGCAAACAATCTTGGAGCAGACCCCAGAGCCGTTGTTATCGCAACTGTTATCGCAGGTTCCTGTGCATATGCAACACCGATCGGTATGCCGGCAAACACCATGGTAGTTGGTCTTGGAGGATACAAATTTAAGGATTATGTGAAATCCGGTCTGCCACTGATCCTGGTATCCTTTGTGATCTGTATGATCCTGTTACCGATCCTGTTCCCGTTTTATCCGTAAGGAGCAGAAATAACCTAAAAAGCCATCTTAACCATTAATCAGCCAAATTAATGATGAAACAACCAACCAAATTTATGTAAACCTATGTAACTAAAAAAAATTAAACCATCGAACCATATCAGGAGGTAAATCATGACTAAGGAAAATGGAGTTAAAGTATTAACAGACATGGTAGCAGATTTTGTTGCCCATATTGGAAAAAAATTACCGGATGACGTAGTTAAGAAACTGGAAGAGCTTGGTTCTCAGGAAACAGCTGCACTTCCAAAAGTTCTCTATGAGACAATGACAAAGAACCAGGGTCTTGCTGTAGAGCTGAACCGCCCAAGCTGTCAGGATACAGGTGTTCTTCAGTTCTGGCTGAAATGCGGAACAAATTTCCCGTATATCAATGAGCTGGAAGCACTTCTGAAAGATGCTGTTGTTCAGGCTACTTTTGCAGCACCGTTAAGACATAATTCCGTTGAGACTTTTGATGAGTACAATACAAAGAAAAACGTTGGTAAAGGAACTCCGACTGTATGGTGGGATATTGTTCCGAACAGCGATAAATGTGAGATCTACGCATACATGGCAGGCGGCGGATGTACTCTTCCTGGAAAAGCAATGGTTCTGATGCCAGGCGCAGGATATGAGGGTGTTACAGATTTTGTTCTGGATCAGATGACAACTTATGGACTGAATGCGTGTCCTCCGCTTCTTGTTGGTGTAGGTGTAGGTACATCTGTAGAGACAGCTGCCCTGAACTCCAAGAAAGCGCTGATGCGTCCGATCGGTTCCCACAATGACAACGCAAACGCAGCAAAAATGGAGAAGCTTCTTGAGGACGGTATCAATGCGATCGGCCTTGGACCGCAGGGTATGGGCGGAAAGTATTCTGTAATGGGTGTTAACATTGAGAATACCGCGCGTCATCCATCTACCATCGGTGTTGCAGTAAACGTTGGATGCTGGTCTCACCGTCGTGGACATCTGGTTGTAAATCCGGATCTTACAGTAACCTGTGATACTCATTCCACATGGAAATTTAATGCTTAATATAAACGGAGGGAAAAATCATGATCGAAATCAGAGGAGATAAAAAAGTTCTTATTACACCTATAAGCGCAGAAGACCTGGCTGATATCAAAATCGGCGATATTGTATGGCTGGACGGAGATCTGATGACCTGCCGTGACGTTGCTCACCGTCGTCTGGTTGAGTATGGAAGAGAGCTTCCGTATGATATCCGCAACAAAGCGATTTTCCATGCCGGCCCGATCGTTCGTAAGATCGAGGGTACAGAGGATGATTATGAGATGGTTTCTGTAGGCCCGACAACTTCCATGCGTATGGAGAAGTTCGAGTATGAATTTACAAAACTGACTGGTGTCAGAGTGATCGTTGGTAAAGGTGGTATGGGCCCGAATACTGAGCGTGCCTGCAAAGAGTTCGGTGCGATCCACTGTGTTTTCCCGGCTGGATGTGCAGTTGTGGCTGCTACAGAGGTTGAGAAGATCGTTGAGCATCACTGGGACGAGCTTGGTATGCCTGAGACTTTATGGTGCAATAAGGTTAAGGAGTTTGGTCCGCTGATCGTGTCTATTGATGCTCAGGGTCGTAACCTGTTTGAGGAGAACAAGGTTGTATTTAATGAGCGTAAAGAGGCTGCTAAGCAGGCGATTTATCCAGAGGTTAAGTTTATTAAATAATATTTGGATAATATTGAAAAAAGTTTTCGTGATATCTGAGGTGCCGGAGCTCTGCCATGAGGGGTTCGGGATTGAATGGTGATCGTAAAATAATGGCGTGATATGAAAAAGAGGATATCCTGTGGATTCGGTTAAACGGTCTGCAGGATGTCTTTTTTTGTTGATTTTTTTGGCTTTTTGTGTCTTTTTGTGTTTTACAGGGGTGGTGGGGTGTGGTAAAATGAAAAAAGTTGTGTATATTGATTATGATTGTTTTGAAAGAGAGAGGAATTGATGCTATGGGGGAGTATTTGAGGGATATTAACTGGAAGCATGTTCTGATCATGTGCATCGGAAATGTTTTTGCAGGTATGGGGATTGGAATTTTTAAGCTGGCCGGGCTTGGTACGGATCCGTTTAGTGGAATGAATATGGCGGTTGCGGATATGTTTGGTATGGCTTATGGTAATTTTCAGCTGATTGTGAATATTGTGCTGTTGATTATTGAGATTGCTTTTGGAAGGAAGTTTCTGGGGATTGGTACAGTTGTAAATGCGGTGTGCCTGGCTTATATTATTACGTTTTTTTATAATATTTTTCATGGAGTTATGGGATTGGAGCTTGTGGCGCTGCCGGTGAGATTGGTTGCGCTGTGTATTGGGGTTGTGATCTGCTGTCTGGGGTTGTCGATGTATCAGATGCCGGATGAGGGGGTTGCGCCTTATGATAGTCTTTCTTTGATCATGACGGAGAAGTGGCCGAGGATTCCTTATTTCTGGCACAGGATGTCTAATGATGTGCTTTGTGCACTGATCTGTTATCTGACTGGTGGTGTTGTGGGAATTGGTACGCTGGTGACGGCTTTTGGTTTGGGGCCGGTGATTCATTTCTTTAATAGGGTTTTTACTGGGAAGTTGCTTGCCTGGGTTGATGGTGAGTGAGTTTGTAGTTGTATGGGTTGAGCTGAACTGGCTGCGGGATGTGGCTGGTTCGGCTTTTTTTGTGAAAGGGACGCCCGTGAGGCGTGTGCTGCCTGTCGCCGGGGCTTCGTCGGGGGCTGGCTTCTAGGCTGCCGGGAATCTGCTAAAAGCGTTTTCCAAAAGTCCGAACTCGCGTCTTGCAGCCGCTCAGACAGCGGACTTTTGGAAAACAACGCAGATTTCCGCCAGCCAAGAATCAGCTCCCCTCCTGCAGAGTCCGGCGACAGGCAGCACACGCCTCACGGGCTGGCTTTTCAGGGTGGTAGGGTAGGGTGGCTGCTCGGTAGTTGGATGGGCTATCAGCGCTTCGCTGGATAGCTGGGATGATAGGTTGGTTTTTTATGCGATGAGAAAAGTGTATGTTGCTTTTTGACGGTATTACAGAGTTGCTATGCTGTGTTAAAATATAAACAATGTTAATATAATACAGTTATATTATTCATTTTATAACTATTTGTAAATGTGTTATGCTATCTTCTGATGAGAGATATATAATGAACACGGCTGTATGAAATGAGCGTGTTCATGAATAGTTGGCTGTCCGGGTTGCCGGGGCTTATGTGATGAAGGAGAGGATATTATTATGGAATTTAATCATGGCGTTTTGTTTTCAGATACATATCAGAAGAAGCTGAAGTCTCAGTTTTATTATGCAGATAAGGATCCACAGTATGGCGCGAGACTTTTCTTTGAGAACTCCGGTGGTTCTCTGAGGCTTAAGAAGGCGGTTGAGGCCAAGGCTGCTATCGAGGAATTTCCGGATTGTCCGGAGCGTGCTCGTGGCAGGGGCTTTGATCTGGCGGATTATGTTAAAAATGGTACGCAGGAGATCCTGGAGGTTATTTTTGGTGCGAAGAGTGGTGCGCTTATCACTGAGCTGACTGCTTCCCAGACCATGTTCCATGCGGTTGGTACGATCATGGAAGGTGTTGACTGGGGTAAGAACGCAGTTACTTCTGCTCTGGAGCATCCGTCTGCTCATGATGCGGTTGAGTATTATTGCAAGAAGACTGGCAGGGAGTTCCGTGAGGTTCCGGCTAATAAGGTGACGGGTGGTCTTGATCCGGATGAGATTATGAAGTATGTGGATAAGGATACAGTTCTTCTCAGCATTATGGCTGCTTCCAATATTTCCGGTAATATCATGGATATCAAGGAAATTGCACGCCGTGCAAAAGAGATCAATCCGGATATTTATATTGTCAGTGATGCGGTTCAGCATGCTCCTCATGCAGTGATCGATGTTGAGGACTGGGGTGTGGATGTCTGCAACTTTGCTCCGTATAAGTTCTTTGGTGTTCGTGGTTGTGGTTATGCTTATGTTTCTGACCGTGTTGCTGTGATGCCGCATATCAAACTGACCTGCAAGGATGATAATGTCTGGGCTCTTGGTACTCCGGCTCCGGCTAACTTTGCGGCTATGATGGCTGTTATTGATTATGTTTGCAGTATCGGTAAACATTTCCTGGGCGATTCCGCACATAAATATAATAAGCGTGAGCTTTTTGTTGAGGGTATGAATCACATTCATCTTCAGGAGAGAGCGCTTCTGTACCGTATGCTGGAAGGTACCGATAAGGTTCCGGGTCTTCGTCATATCCCGGGTGTTCAGGTTTATGTGGATATGGAAGATCTTACATACAAAGATCTTATTGTTGCCATGGGTATTGAGGGTATTGAATTTGCAGAGTGTGCAAGAAGATATCTGGAGCATGGTGTTACTCTGTTCGAGCGTGTAAAGAGCAGCCCGTATTCCAAACGTATCGTAGAAACTCTTGGTCTTGAGGGTGCGCTTCGTGTTTCTCCGCTTCACTGCCATGGAACAGACGATATTGATAAGTTCCTGAAGATCACCAAGGAGATCGCTGAGGGTAAATAAGATAAAATAAATAACTGTAAAAAATAAATGGAAGACCGCTCTTTTCTCGTATTTTAATATGAAAGAAAAGAGCGGTTTTTCTGTTAATGAGGACGTTGGTATAATCTGTAAAAAATATTCAAATAAATGATATCCTGTATCGGAAACTTCTGTTAAGATAAATTTATCAAAATATACCATGGGAGGAAGATATGAAAAAACTTCTTTTTGGCGCGGCATACTACGATGAATACATGCCGTATGACAGACTTGATAAAGATATAGAAATGATGAAAAAAGCGGGGATCAATACGGTGCGTATTGCGGAGTCTACGTGGAGTACCTGTGAGCCGCAGGATGGGGTGTTTGATTTTTCTCATGTGGAGCGTGTGATGGATGCTATGGAGGAGGCCGGGATCCATGTGATCATCGGTACGCCTACGTATGCGGTTCCTGCCTGGATGGTGAAGGCCCATCCGGATGTGATTGCCACGACGAAAAATGGGGCGGGGATCTATGGTGCCAGACAGATTATGGATATTACCAATCCGGTGTATCTTTTTTATGCGGAGCGTGTGATCCGGAAACTGATGGAAGTCAGTGCAGGAAGGAAGTGTGTCATTGGTTTTCAGGTGGATAATGAGACCAAGTATTACGGCACAGCGGGCAAAAATGTGCAGCTGGCTTTTGTAAAATATTTAAGAAAAAAATTTCAGGATGATCTGGATGCCATGAACCATGAATTTGGGCTGGATTACTGGAGTAACCGGATTGATGCCTGGGAAGACTTTCCGGATGTGAGGGGAACGATTAATGGCAGTCTGGGTGCGGAGTTTGAGAAGTTCCAGCGGACCCTGGTGGATCAATTCTTAAGCTGGCAGGCCGGGATCGTCAGCGAGTATAAGAGGGAAGATCAGTTTATTACCCACAACCTGGATTTTGAGTGGAGAGGATATTCTTACGGTGTACAGCCGGATGTGAATCATCTTCATGCATCACAGGCTCTGACCATTGCGGGAACGGATATTTATCATCCGTCTCAGGATGATCTGACCGGTACGGAGATTGCTTTTGGAGGGGATATGATCCGCAGTCTGAAGCATGATAACTATCTGGTACTAGAGACGGAAGCTCAGGGATTTCCGTGCTGGACGCCGTATAAAGGTCAGCTTCGTCTCTGTGCCTACAGTCATCTGGCATCCGGGGCCAACAGTGTGATGTACTGGCACTGGCATTCTATCCATAATTCTTTTGAAACTTACTGGAAGGGACTTCTGAGCCATGATTTTGCGGAGAATGATACTTACCGTGAGGCTTGTATTATTGGAAAAGAATTTCGGGAAAAAGGCAGCCGTCTGGTGAATCTTAAGAAGAAAAATGATGTGGCTGTGATGGTGAGCAATGAGGCTCTGACTGCATTGAACTGGTTTGGCATTCAGGCGACTTCCGGGGATAATGGTGAAATCCGCTACAATGATGTGGTTCGCTGGATTTATGATGCGCTGTATCAGATGAATGTGGAGTGTGATTTTGTATGGCCGGAATCGGAGAATCTTTCCCGGTATAAGGCGATTTTTGTACCGGCGCTTTATGCGGTTCCGGACAGTACACTTCAGAGGCTGAATCGTTATGTGGAAGAAGGCGGTACGCTGGTTGTGACATTTAAGAGCGGTTTTGCCAATGAGAATGTGAAGGTTCATGTGGATGCACAGCCGCATATTCTGAAAAGTGCGCTGGGGATCAGTTATAATCAGTTTACATTTCCGCGGGAGGTCAAGCTGGCCGGAAAGCTGTATGGCGAAGCAAGGGTATTTATGGAACTTCTGAAACCGGAAGGCGCAGAGGTACTTGCCGGATATGAGCATTATAACTGGAAGGGATATGCAGCCATAACCAGAAATAAATATGGGAAAGGTACGGCATATTATCTGGGATGTATGACAGATGATGCCACCCTTCAGAATGTAATAAAAGATGCTCTTGGAAGTGCAGGCGTTGAGTTATCCGGTTACAGCTATCCGGTGATTGTACGTAAAGGAACGAATGATCTTGGAAAAACGATCAGGTATTTCCTGAATTACTCAGGATCAGAACAGGCTGTTACATACAAATATGGTGATGCAGAAGATGTAATTACCGGCAAGGAAATTAAGGCTGGTACAGAGCTGAAGATTCCTGCCTGGAATGTGCGGATTATTGAGGCTTAAGATACAGAAGAAATATAAATGAGAGAAAATCTCTGGCATGTTGGCAGAAAGCTGATGTGACAGAGATTTTTTCATGAAGTAAACTGTGATCAGTATAAATATACCCGATCGGGATTGATTTGTAAATTTTAACTTGAAATTATACCCGATAGGGATTAATATGTTTATTATGAACAGGATTGGTAATTATATAAAAGAAGAAAGAAAAAAAGCTGGACTTACACAGGAAGAGTTTGCAATGCGTGCTGGCCTGGGGCTCAGATTTGTAAGAGAGCTGGAGCAGGGAAAAGAAACTGTGCGTCTGGATAAAGTAAATCAGGCATTGGCAATGTTCGGAAAAGAAGCTGTACCGGGTGAAAGGGAGGAATAGCAGGTGGAGTCGGAATATAGAAAAGGTTATGTATATATTCAAAATTGTTTTGCCGGAATAATTGCTGAAACAGAAGAAGGATATATTTTTTCGTATGATAAAAAATATTTAAAAAGAGAGGATGCGGTGGCGGTAAGCCTTACTCTACCTTTACGTGAAGCCCCATATGAAACAACCATTTTGTTTCCATTTTTTGATGGACTGATTCCTGAGGGCTGGCTTCTTGGCGTAGTCAGTCGAAACTGGAAAATTAATCAGAAGGACAGATTTGGTCTTTTACTGGCGGCATGCAGAGACTGTATCGGAGACGTTTGTATCAGAGGAGAAATAACATGAAATGTTTATGTTGTGGAAAAACGATCAATCAAAATGCAGCAGAATCAGAAAAAAAGTGGCAGTGGCATAAAAAATGTGTGGTAAATTTTTTTCATACAAAAGAAATGCCTGTTTTGGATATAACAAAAGAACAACTGGAATTTCTTGTAAATGAAACGGTTAATGAAGGATTAACTGTGCCAGGTGTTCAAAAGAAATTATCACTTCATTTATCAAGTGATATAGATGCAAGACTTACAATTGTAGATTATCCGACGGGTTATATATTAAAGCCGCAGACAGAAGAATTTGAAAATATGCCGGAATTTGAAGATCTTGCCATGCGACTTGCTGAGATCATGGGGATACAGACAGTGCCACATGCACTTATAAAAATGAATGGAGAGTATGCATATATTACAAAACGGATTGATCGGGAGATAACGGAAAAAGAAATCAAGTTATATGCAATGGAAGATTTTTGTCAGTTATCCTGTAGATTAACGCAAGATAAGTACAAAGGTTCTTATGAACAATGTGGCAGGATTATTAAGAAATATTCGACGACACCGGGACTGGATATGTCAGAATTGTTTTTACGTGTATTGGGCTCTTTTGTCATGGGAAATTCAGATATGCATTTGAAAAATTTTTCATTGAAAGAGACGGAACCTGGAAACAGGAAGTTTCAGCTGTCAAAAGCATATGATATGTTGCCTGTAAATATAATCATGCCGGAAGATAAAGAACAGCTTGCACTTACGATTAATGGAAAAAAACGAAATATTCATAAAAAAGAATTCCGGTTGTTGGCAGAAGCCTGTGGGATACCATCGAATGCAGCAGAACATATGCTGAAAAAAATATGTTCTAAGAAAGATAAATTTCTGAAGCAAATAGAGGAAGCATATCTGTCTGAGGAGCAGAAGGAAAACGTAAAGGAACTTATTTCAGAAAGGATTGAAATTTTGCAGTAAGTGGAGGAAACTGTCTGGCATGTTGGCAGAAAGCTGATGTGACAGAGATTTTTTATGAAGTTCTTTCGCTTGACATCTTCCGGTAGAGTATGCACAATAAAGATATTACAGATTTGTCGGGCAGAAATAAGTTATAAAAATAATGGGGTGACAAACATGCAGAACATTCTCATCGTAGTAGACATGCAAAATGATTTTATTGACGGCACACTTGGCACGAAGGAGGCTGTGGCCATTGTTCCGAAGGTGGAGGAGAAGATCCGAAATTTTGACGGAAAAGTATTCTTCACGAGAGATACCCATGAGACATATTATCTGGAAACACAGGAGGGGAAAAATCTTCCGGTTCCTCATTGTATCCGGGGGACAGATGGCTGGCAGATTCGGAAAGAACTGGATGTTCTGAGAAAAACAGAGCCAATTGATAAAGAAACTTTCGGTTCTACAGATCTTGCAGGGGAGCTGGTTACGATTAATGAGGATGAAGAAATTGGAAGCATTACCCTGGTAGGACTTTGTACAGATATCTGTGTGATTTCCAATGCACTTCTGATCAAGGCTTCTCTTCCTGAAGTTCCGATTTGTGTAGATGCCGCATGCTGTGCAGGCGTTACACCGGAGAGTCATGAGAATGCACTGAAAGCCATGGAGATGTGCCAGATCAAAATTCTCCGGTAAAAAGACAGGATAATAAAAATAAAGAGAAAAATCAGAAAATCCCGCGTATATCAGAAAAGATATATGCGGGATTTTTTTACTTAAAAAGTAGAGTTATTTTAAAGTAATTAATTGGTAAAATTTCACAGAGCACAATACTCTGCGTAAAATTTTTTGTAGCCCTCTGAAAATCCGTATTTTTTTATCTCCTGACGGCGATTTTCGACGGTTTTTAAAAATTTATAACCTGGAATTTTCTTCCGTTTTCCCGGTTTCCATCTTAAGTTTTTCCATATTTGCACGCTTCAGTTTCATGGACGAGTGTACATAACATTCCAGCGTAATTCTGGTGCTGGAATGCCCCAGAATCTCCGAGAGGCTTCGGATTTCAAAACCGGCCTCCACACATCTTGTGGCAAAACTGTGGCGCAGCGTATGAAAATGCACACCCTCCAGATTGCAGGCATCTGTATACACTTTCATCCTGTACTGCAAAGTTCTTGGCTCCAGAAACCGCTCTTTTTTTCCGGTCAGAATATACGCCCCCGGATCATCTGTTTTCCATCTGGCACAGAGGTTCCAGATATCTTCATTCATAGGAATTACTCTCGCAGATTTTCCGCTCTTGGGCCCGCCGGTTACAATTCTTGTTTTTTCCTCGCTGACAGGATTCAGATCTTTCAGGCGCTGCATGGTGTGGCGAACATAAATGAATTTTTCTTCCAGAGAAATATCTTCCCACTTCAGGGCACAGAGTTCTCCGATTCGAAGTCCGGTCATAAGTGCCAGTAAAACACCAAATTTGCATGCATCCATATCCTGCAGAAGATACTCCGTAAATCGTTTCTGCTCTTCAACAGTCAGAACACGCATTTCTTTTTGTTCTGTACGTGGATATACGATTTCCACAGGCCTGGCAAGAGGATTTTGTTTTACTGCATAATCTAAAATGGAATTCAGCACGGAAAGAATATCCCGTACTGTTTTTGGTGAAAGGTTTTTCTCATGAAGCAGATGATAACTGAACTGTTCCACAAGCATTGCTGAAACAGCCTCCGAAAAATATTCACCCAGATCAGGTTTGATGTATTTTTCCAGAATCGCTGTATATTTTACAAAAGTAGCCGGCTTTACACTGCTTCGTTTCAGGTAAAGCCATTCGTCACAATAATCGGAAAGACGTTTTCTCCTTCCGCGCACGGGCTGAGGCTGATTATTCATAAGCGCAAAACGGGCCTGATTTACTTTGTCTCTGGCTTCATGATACGTTTTTCCATAACAGTAGCCATAATGGATCCTTCCATTCAGCCTGTGACCCTTGATATACCTGGCTTCCCAGCGACCGTCTTTTCTCCTGTAAATGTTTTCTCCTTTTCTGCTCATTGTTTTTCCTCCTGTTAAACAGAATTCTTATAGTCTGATCACAAATGAGATATTTTATCCACCACCAGGTACCTTCTGACGATAATCCTGACGGCGTATTACCTCCTTTTACAGCTGCTTTCCCATTTGCAGCCCTATATTATCCGTAAAATCTGACGAAAAACCACGACAAAAAAGCTGTTTTTCCAGAACTAAAAGCTTGAATTTTAAGAAAAAAAGTGGTAACTTTATATAAACAGAGTATTGTGCTCTGCGAAAGAGCAGAAATACCGGCACGGACAAACAATATGTATGAGAGGTGCCTGTTTTTTTGATTGCCATATCATACAAGAAGGAGGTATGAGGTATGATACATAATCATTCATCTGGAAAACATGGCCTGCTGAGAAAAATGCTGGCAGTCTGTATTGCGTTTGCAATGATCTGCAGTGTTTCCATTTCAGCATTTTCCGTAGAGGCCAGCAGCGAAAATACAGATGAAACAGTACAGTCTGTCATGACAGAGGAAGAGGGAGATCCGGAGGCAGCAGAGGCAGAGACGGACAGCGAACAGACGCCCGGGGAAGAACAGACGGAAGAACCGGAAGTCACTCCACCGGAAGAGAATGTGGAGAATCCGGATGCAGATAATGCGGAGCCGACTCCGTCAGAAGATAATGAGCAGCCAGCGGACCCGACTGTGACTGAGCAGCCGGAGGAGCCAACGGTGACGGAACAGCCAACTGTTACACCGGCAGAGGAAGTTCCATCTGTAACACCGGCGCAGGATGAAACAAAAGATGTGCAGGCTCTGGAGCAGGAGAAAAACCAGGCGACGGTGCAGGCGTGGGATGATTATAAAAATTATAGCGGAGTTGCGGCTATCTATTACCTGGCTACACCGGATGGTGTTCCGGGAAGTAATGATACAAAGTATTGGGCACCAACATCGGATCAGAGTACATTATTTGGAACCATCAATACTACTAATGCAACATGGCAAAAGGTAGATGGTAGAGATAAAAATATTGTGACTAATGTAAATTCTTTTGTTAAAAGTTGGCCGGATGGAACCGATAATTCTAAATCTTCCTGGACTGTCAAAAGGACAGATGGAACCACATATTTTAATTATATTTTGGATTCTATTTGGACTGCTTATCAAGAGAATCTAAAAAATAAATTGGGAATAGAAGATTTAAAAAAAGAAGATGTAACAGAAATTACATTGAAACCATTCAAAATTTCAAGAGATAACAGTACAACGGCAAATCAGAACTATCACATTGACTGCACGATCGACATCGTATGTGAGAAAACTTTTACTGCAAAGTTCTGGGTTAAAAATCCTGGAGAATCAGAATATACGCAAGTTGATGCGAAAGATTATTTAAAAGGCAGATCTGTTGAAAAAACAACAAAAGCTACAATAGGCAATAAAAAAGTTGTTAAAGGAATAACCTACGTTCTGGAAGGCTGGTATCCGGAAAATGCTTCCGGAGGAGCTTATAATGACCAGAAAATTACAAACTGGAATTATACCCCGAATGCCACAGAGCTGGCAGACGGTACCGTAAACTTCTACGCTCACTATAAACCGCTTTATACATCGGTAAATATCAAAAAAATCGTAACCGGAAATATGGGAGATAAGAGTAAATCTTTCCATTTTACAGTTTCTGTAAAAAATGGAGATACGGATCTTTCATTTAAGATCGGTGATACATCGTATCCAGGTTCAGCAGAATTTTCACTGTCTGATAACGAGAGGAGAACACTGACAGAAGTTCCGGTTGGAGCAACTGTGACAATCACCGAAGATGACTACAATGGTAAGGGATATACAACTTCTTATACAATAGACAGTTCTGCTTCTGTTACTGACAGAACAGCGACAATATCCAATATTCAGCAATTGAATAATGATAAAAATACAGCACATGAAGTTGACTTTACTAACAACAAAGACGCTATCCCGGATACTGGTTTAAAACTTGGAACAGCACCATATATTCTGGCGCTGGGAATTGTAGCTTTGGGTGCTGGGCTTCTGATCTTCGGACGCAGAAAACGTCAGAGTTAAGGGCGGACGTGTGATGAAGGAAAAAAAGACAGAAAAGAAAGGAAGCCGCAACGCACAGCCGGAGCGGCTTCCGGAAACAAAAACAAAGGCGTTAAATCATGAGCAGGAAAAGCTGAGACAGTGGTTTCAGGAAGTAAAGTTTCGGAAGGTACTGTTTGGTGGAGTGGATGAGATCCAGCTCTGGAAAAAGCTGGAAGAGCTGAACCAGATCTACGAGACATCCTTAAGCGCAGAACGTGCACGCTACGATGCACTGCTTGCCGACCACCAGAGAAGCTGCAATGCCGTGATTCGCAAATATAAGAAACTTGCTGAAAGCAGGAATACCGGGCAGGATGCCGGAAAAGAAAAGGCAGACAGCTCCGGGGAAGAGGTGCGGGGGTGATGCGTGCTGAAAAAAATCAGACCTGTTCTCAGACAATCCGGAAAAGAAGATATTCTGCAGAAATAAAAGAAGGCTACATCCGTCTTTTCTGGCGGATCGTGTTGATTGCAGTCGTTGGCTGGCTGCTGTTTACACAGGTTTTTCTTATAAGCCAGGCACCGGACAACGAAATGTTTCCGGCAGTGGACGCCGGAGATCTTCTTATCGGTTTTCGGATGGAACAGAATTTTGCAAAAAATGATGTCGTCGTCTATGAAGCCGGCGGCAAAACTCATGTGGGACGTATCCTGGGGTGTGAGACGGATGTGATCACAATGGATGATACAGGAACACTTCTCGTAAACGGAACGGCCCAGACAGGGGAAATTGCATTTCCTACATATGCAAAGAAAGGGATTACCTATCCCTACACAGTTCCGGAAGGCAGTGTGTTTATTCTGGGAGATTACCGGACTCATGCAAAAGACAGCCGTGAATTCGGCCCCATTTCCACAGAGGATGTGAGAGCAAAAGTAATCACCATACTCCGAAGAAGGGAACTGTAAAAAACGGAACGGTTCTTCCATTTACGGGAGAACATCACAGTCAAAATGTATAAGCTGCTTATTATGAGCTTATAAATAAAATTTATATTTCTAGGAGGATTTTCTTATGAAAAAGACAAAGAAACTGTTAGCATGTTTGATCGCAGCAGCCACCATGTTTACCATGGGAAGTACGGCGTTTGCGGAAGAGGCAGAAAAACCTACAACGTACACAGATCAGTCTAAGGTTACAATTAAGAAACAGTATAATCTTGAAGGTCAGGGAACTTCACCGGCTGAGAATTTCAAATTTACAGTTGCTAAGACTGGAGTAAGTGATTCTGCTATTACAAATCTTGAAGATATGCCAGAGATTTCTGTAGGAGATATTCATTTTGACGAAAATAGTGAAAGCACAGTTAGTGCAAGCACCGATATTACTTTACCGCAGTATAATTCTGTAGGTGTGTATACGTATACAATTACAGAAAAACCAGGAAAGACAGCAGGTGTTACTTATGATTCTAGTCCAGTTGAATTAAAAGTTACAGTTGTTGATGATAATGGAGATCTGAAAAGAATAGTATCACTGAAAAAAGATGGTACAAAACTTAGTGACGATGTTAATGCATTTACTAATATTTATCGTGCAGGAACATTAGATATTTCCAAAAATGTTGATGGTAACCTTGGTGACAAGAATAAATACTTTGCATTTGATGTAACTTTAAATGGTCAGATTGATAAAGATACTGCTAAAAGTTTTTCAGTAGGTAAAACTTCCTATGGAAAAAATCCTGAAACTATTACAACTGGTGTAAAAACAACATTTTATCTTAAACATGGTGAAACTCTTGATATTAAGAATCTGCCATATGGATTAACTTACACAGTAGAAGAGCATGATTACACAACAAAAGAAGGTTATACGACTACTGTTAATAAGAAAGATGGAAGAACACTTGAGAATCAGACTGTTAAAAATGGAACAGAGAAAGCAGAATTTATTAACTATAAAAACAATGACAAAATCGACACCGGCGTCAACCTTACAACCCTCCCATACATCCTCGTATTCGCAGGCGTGATCGTAATCGCAGGTGCAGCATTCATCACCAGAAGACGTAAATACGAAGACTAATGATCATCCAGGCAGCAGAGAGGAGGCAGTATGAACGCATCTAAGTTTTTTCTGAAAGCAGCCAACTCTCTGGTCACTGCCATTGTAGCATTGTTTCTGATCCTGGCGGCGGCGTATTCCGGGTATGCACTTTGGGATAACGCACAGGTCTATGGCGCTGTGGACGACATTCAGTCCCAGCTCTTAAAACTGAAACCGGACCCGGAACAGAAAGACGGAGGCGCTTCTTTTGAAGAGCTCCGCAAGATCAATCCGGACGTCTGTGGATGGATCACACTGGACCACACAAAGATCGATTATCCGATCCTTCAGGGAGAAGATAACCTGACTTACATCAATACCGATGTATACGGTGATTTTGCTTTGTCAGGAAGCATCTTTCTGGATTCCGGCTGTGACAGGAATTTTCAGGGGAAGTATTCTCTCCTGTATGGTCATCACATGGCAGAGCATAAGATGTTCGGAGATCTGGATCTTTACAGAAAAAAGAAATTTTTTGACAAAAACACCACAGGTACGCTGATCCTGCCTGACCGTTCCTACAAGCTGGAAATTTTTGCATGTATGCAGGTTTCCGCATCTGAGGATTCTATTTTTGCAACGGGAAAATGGCAGGCGGACACCAGCGGACTTGTGGATTTTGTCAGAAAAAACGCGGAACATGTCCATCAGCAGACAATGGATAACATTGGAAAGTCCGAAGATTTTTCTCAGATACTGGCAATGTCAACCTGCTCTTCGGAATTTACAGATGCAAGAACAGTTCTTCTGGCGGTAATGAAACCTTATTCGCCGGAGACGTAAGGAGGGGATGAAGACGAATATACGAAAATTTCCGGCAGTGCTCCTGCTTGCGGTTCTGTGCCTGACAGTTTTTCCGATTTCAGCTATGGCAGCTGGAGTTGCGGAAGTAAAGATTCCTGTCAGCGTGGAATTGTCAGGTGAGAAGCCATCTCCGGACGAAACTTATACGATCATTCTTCAGAGTGAGGACGAAGCCCCCATGCCGGAAGAAAATACGATCACGATTACAGGTGCGGGGAAAGCAGAATTTCCTGCAGTGGAATATGCTGTTCCTGGCGTATACACTTACAGCGTTTCCCAGCAGCCTGGAAAGCTGGAAAACGGACATTATGACAATACCGTTTATTATGTGAAAGTAACAGTAACGAACGGAGAGTCCGGTGATCTGGAAGCAGTTGTGGCTGCACATACCGATGCACAGATGAACAGCGAGAAACAGGATATCGGCTTTGTGAATTCCTACGATCCTGTGGATACGCCGACACCTGTACCGGAAAATACACCGACACCACTTCCGGAAAAAACTCCGACTGCAGTGCCGACCAGAACTCCGGCAGCGACCATAACGAACACGCCGGTAAAACCTGACAGCAATCCGCCTGCTTCCGGAACTTCTTCCTATACGGGAACTTCTTCCTATACAGGAAATACAGGTTCCAGTCATGTAAAAGCTATGCCAAAAACAGGAGATAACACAAACATTGCAAAATGGATCGCAGTGATCTGCGTTTCAGGATGCGTGGTATTACTGGCAGCAGTATTTGTCAGAAGAAAAAAGAAAACGGATAAATAACAGAATCCGGACAGCGGTGCGGCAGGAAAAATTTCTACCGCATCGCTTTTTTTGACGAAATGTGAGGGACAGAGGATGGCAAACGGACTTAAACTGGAAGGTCAGAGATTTGGTCATCTGACGGTACTGAAAAAACTGGATGAGCGGGAAAACAGGTATGTTGTATGGCTGTGCAGATGTGATTGTGGAAATGAGATAAAAGTAAATACCAGACATCTGATGCGTGGAACTGTAAAGGACTGTGGATGTATTCCGGAAAAAAGTTCCAGGAGAGGACCGGTGGCAGAAGACCTTACAGGCCGGCGTTTCGGGAAACTTGTGGCAGTAAAAAAACTGGAAAGTAAAAACGGCAGGACCAGGTGGGAATGCCGCTGTGACTGCGGGAATATGCATATTTCCACTGCACACAGCCTGAAAGCCGGAAAATGTACCAGCTGCGGCTGTGGCCATTATGTCAGGGGACGCGGGATCACCGACATCAGCGGACAGCGTTTCGGGCGGTTGACTGCGCTCTATCATACAGATAAAAGGAGCAAAAAGGGCTCTGTGTTCTGGCATTGTCGGTGTGACTGCGGAAATGAGGTGGATGTGACAGAAGATGGCCTCCTTCATGGTAATTACAGAAGCTGTGGCTGTCTGAGACAGGAAATATGGAAGGAGCTTCCCGGGCAGCTGCATATGGTAGATGGAACCTGTGTGGAGATGCTGGAAAAAAGAAAACACCGCAGTGATAATACCAGCGGATTCCGAGGCGTCTATCAGCTGCGAAATGGAAAATACCGTGCTACCATCGGATTCAAGGGAAAACGATTTTATATTGGGACTTTTGTGGATTATCAGGATGCGGTCCAGGCCCGCCGGGAAGCGGAAAATACCATCCATGAGGGCTTTGTCCGCGCCTGGTACAGCTGGAACCGGCAGGCAGAAAAAGATCCCGGCTGGGCCAGAAATAATCCCCTGGTATACGAGATCCAACGGATCAACGGAGAGTTTCAGGTGACAACGAATATGAAAAAAGAAATCAGAAAATGATTCAGCAGAGAATCCTGTATATCAGATGAAACTGATATGCGGGATTTTTTATGTAATGTAGTGTTGTCGGACATAAACAGAATGAAAAAAATCTACATGCGTGGTATAATCTGTAAAATACAGGTAAAAAATGCCGACAAAAATCGTAACAGAAACAACGGGGGAAATTATGCTGAAAGTAATCATTGCAGATGATGAGCCGAAGGTAAATCTTTTGTTGCAGAAGATTGTGGACTGGGAAAAACTGGGGTACCAGATCGCGGGAACTGCCAATGACGGGGAAAGAGCACTTCAGCTTATTGAGGAGGAGAAGCCGGATGTTCTGATGACAGATATCCGGATGCCGGGAGTGGATGGAATGGAGCTCATCCGGCGGGCAAAGGAACTGCGGCCGGATCTGGTTTTTATTGTAGTAAGCGGGTACCGGCAGTTTGAGTACGCACAGACTGCGCTGAAATACGGAGTGACCGATTATCTTCTGAAACCGGTCAATGCGGAGGAACTGACGCAGCTTCTCATCCGAATCCGTGAGGAAGAGGAGAAGAAGAGACGTCTGGATAACTGGACAGCTTCTGTGGACCGGCAGCTTCGCGAAAATGAATGGAAGAAACGGGAACAGCTGGTAGATAATTTGAAGGAATACGCGCAGGAAAACAGAGAGCTCAATGATCCGGAGCGGTTGAACCAGGAATACGGCTGCGATTTTCACGAAGGTACATATCAGGTGATCGTCATAAAACCGGATATTCCTTCAGCACAGGAACATGCAGATGCATACAGGATCATGATGAAGCGATCCCTGTCCATGGTTCAGAAAGCACTGGAACAGTTTGCAGATGAATCTGCGGCGGCAGTCCATGCGGAAGGAATTATGGTAGTAATTTATAAGAAAGAATACGATCCGGTACAGCTGCGCCAGTTTCTTACAAGAGTTCGTAGGGAGATCGAAAACCAGAGAGATCTTTTCTGGGGGATTATTGTTACCATGGCTATGGGTGGAGAGAAACATCGGATGCAGGAACTTCCTCAGTCCATGAAAGAAGCAGTACAGCTCTGCAAAAATCGCATCACCGGCGGAAAAGGCGGCTGGCTTTCCTGGGATGCCGGCGACAATGAGACAAGGGAAGATTATGAGATGCTTCCGGAGGAACGGAAATATTTCCAGGAGATCGGAGAATATCTGGACAGCAAAAAAATCTCCATGGAGGTTGCCAGAACAGAAGGGATCATGACAGCTCGCAGGGCATCCGGAAGTCAGATCTATGACTGCTATATGGAAATTTCCGATGCAGTCCTCACAGGAATCCGTCAGAATGAAAAACTGGATATCGACAAAATCCGAAAAGATCTGATCTATGGATTTTACAGGTGTACCACAACCTCCGAGGCGTTTGGTTTCCTGAGAGAATATATTTCCGATCTGATCGAAAACTTTGAGAAGAAAAAAGAAACAAAAGAGCAGAAACCCATCACAGAAGCCAGAAAATATATCCAGGAGCATTACCTGGAGCCTCTGAAGCTGGAAGATGTAAGTAAACACATCGGATTTAACGCTACATATTTTTCTTCGGTTTTCAAGAAGGAAACAGGGAAGAACTTTCTGGATTATGTGACAGAGCTTCGCATGAACAAGGCAAAACAGCTCCTCTGCAGTGGTGAGATGTCTGTGAATGATGTGGCAGAGGCTGTAGGCTATCAGGACCTGAAATATTTTTCCAGATTGTTCAAAAAGAATGCCGGGATCAGCCCGTCCGATTATAAGAAAATGTATCAATAGGAGGAGGCCTGTGAGAGTGCAATGAGCCGTTTTATGACATACATTCGTTTTATTAAAAAACTGAAGCAGTTTCATAAAGACCGAAATCTGGAAAATGTGCTTCGGGAGGACTGGTCGTCATGCAGAGAGCTGGAAGAATTCTGCAGGGATATCACAAGTATCACGGAGGCAGGACCGGAAATGCGTTTTCAACAGAAGCAGGCGGAGTATCTGGCACTGCAGAACCAGATCAATCCTCATTTTCTTTATAATACCCTGGAAGCCATACGTGCAGATGCCCTGATCGCAGGTGTGGATCAGATTGCAGATACCACAGAAGCTCTGGCTACCTTTTTCCGTTATACTATCACGGATGTGGAACGGCTTGTGACTTTGTCTGATGAGCTGGAAAATGTGGAGGATTATTTTACCATTCAGAAATTCCGTTTCGGTGATCGGATGGATCTGGAGCTGGAACTGAACGATGAGGAACTCTTAAGCGCCAGAATGCCAAGACTTGTGCTGCAGCCCCTTGTGGAAAATGCGGTTGTTCACGGCCTGGAGGAAAAGACCGGGGAAGGAATCGTAAAAGTCGTGGTGGAAAGTAGCCGGAATGTTCTGTATGTTTATGTAAAGGACGATGGTGTAGGCATGGATACGGAACAGATGGAGAAACTCAACGAGATTTTTTCCGCCCAGAACCGTACCAGGAAACGGTTTGGAGATGGAAAAAATCGGAAGGGTGGCATAGCGCTTCCCAATGTAAACAGCAGGATCAAGCTGCTGTTTGGAGAAGATTACGGACTGCATGTGTTCAGTTCTGAAGGAATGGGAACGGAGATCCGTATGGTCCTTCCACTGCTCTATGACGACGGAGAAATCAATCTGAGGTAAGCGGATGAAAGAGGAATTGCTTAGAATTGAAAATGGCCTTCTGCCTGTAAAAAATAAAAAGATCATTCTGGATCTGGAAATTTCCAGAGGAGAATGCGTGGGAATTTTTCCGGACAGTATTTCAGATTCGGATATGATTCTGAATTTTTTTCGCGGGACTATGGATCTGAAAACGGGAAAAACATTTATCTGTGAGGAACAGGCGGACAGTATGTCCATACACAGGGAGATTTCCAACCGGGTTGCGGTTCTGGAGAGAAAAACCAATTATTCGTCGGAACTGACAGTAGGAGATTATCTTTTTTCCCTGAAAGGAAATCTTGGGATCAGGGACCGCAGGGAAATGAAGAAAAGGTTCAAAAGCCAGGAGGCTTTGGAAATGAAGGAGCTGCTGTGTGGGGAAATTGACTGGAAGGACCGTATCCGGGATCTAAGCCCCATTGATTATGGAAGGGTATTTTTGTTCCAGTCCTGGCTGTATGATGTGGATATCCTGGTTTTCAGTTTCCTGACAGAGTATCTCCGGCCTGATGATATTGAACGTTTTATGGAATACAGCGAACTTCTTCTCCAGAGAGGAAAGGCTGTTTATATTCAGGATCAGAGTTATGAATTTCTGTTCCGTTACGCCGGAAGGATCGATATCTTGAAAAAAGGTCTGATCTGTTACCGGCTTAGTGCGGATGAGTATGAAAAAGAAAAATTGTATACAGCGGCTTCCGGTGTATGGAAAGGCGCTGTACCGGTCACGGCAGGCAAGGGAAGGATCATTCTGGAAATGGATCATATAAAATTTCATGATCAGGAAGAGGAACCTTTTTTCCTGAAGGTCAGAAGCGGAGAGATTGCGGTGATCCGTGACAACGATTACAAAACAGCTAGCAGATTGGTAAACACGCTGGCCGGCAAACAGAGATGGAAAGAAGGAGAAATCCGCATTAACGGAGAAAAAGCAACCCCCGGAATTCTGAAAAATTACCTTGGAAAAAAGATCGGCATCCAGACCTCTGTTACCAGCAGAAAGGAAAGTACCCTGTTTAAAAATCTTACAGGCCTGGAAAATTTAAGCCTGGTTCTTGCACCAAAAGCCGGGAAGCGGCTGGTAAGAAAAAAACTGGAGCAGAATATCCTTCAGGAGAGCAGCCGGTGGTTTTCAGAAGAACAGATGCTGAAAAAAACAGGCGAGTGGTCCCAGAAGGATTATCTGATCCTTTCTTATCTGAAGTGGTATATGCTGAATCCGGGAATCCTGATCTGTTTTTTTCCTTTTAACGGTCT
Organism: Blautia sp. MSJ-36; assembly: GCF_018917985.1. NCBI lineage: Bacteria > Bacillati > Bacillota > Clostridia > Lachnospirales > Lachnospiraceae > Blautia > Blautia sp. MSJ-36. The sequence goes on from NZ_JAHLPQ010000018.1 coordinate 58,332, forward strand.
GGAATATTATCTGTATGACCAGGTTATGGAAATGATGCTGATGTGCCTTGGAAAAGGCATGGGAATCCTTCTTCTCACCGGAGAAGCAAGCGGAATTTCCAGCAGATGTAACAACAAAGAGTTCTTAAATCGCCTGCGTATTGTGTGAAAAATATAAAAATCCAAAAATCATCCCCCCTGATATGAAAAATGTCGGTTGGAAAGTGAGCATAAATTGTTTAATATATGCTCATAAACAAACCAAAACATTATCAGGAGGGATTTTTAATTCCCCTGTATGGTTATTAAGCGAGGAAAAAGGAGAGGAAGGGAGAAAATCTATGGAATATGTTCTTGAGCTGAAAAACATCTATAAGTCATTTCCGGGTGTGAAGGTTCTCGAGGATGTTACCCTTCAGGTCAGACCAGGTGAGGTACACGCCCTGATGGGTGAAAATGGTGCCGGTAAATCTACACTTATGAAGATTCTAATGGGAATTTACAAGGCAGACCAGGGAAGTATCTTTCTGGAAGGTAAGGAAACTGTCATACATGGGCCGAAGGATGCCATGAGCAAAGGAATTTCCATGATCCATCAGGAACTGAACACGGTTCTGGACATGGAAGTGGCAGAGAATGTTTTTGTCGGAAGAGAGCTTCTCAAAAAAGGAATGGAGAAGCTGAAGATCGTGGATATCGCCAGAATGAGAGAGGAGACCGGCAGATATTTCCGGGAAATGAATATCGATATTGATCCCCGGGCAAAGATGCGTACCTTAAGTGTAGCGGAAATGCAGCTGGTAGAGATTGTAAAGGCAATCTCACTGAATTCCAGGATCATTGTTATGGACGAGCCTACATCCGCCATCACAGAGAAAGAAGCAACTGTACTTTTTGCACAGATCGAAAGACTGAAAAAACAGGGTGTTGCCATTATCTATATTTCTCATAAGATGGATGAGATCTTCCGGATCTCAGATACCATCACAGTTTTAAGAGATGGTCAGTGGATTGGAACCAAACCGGCAAAAGAGCTGGATAACGATATGTTGATCAAGATGATGGTAGGTCGTGAGCTGACTGACATCTATCCAAAGGATCCGGTAGAGATCGGAGATGTGATTCTGGAAGTAAAAAATCTTTCCAGAGGAAAGAAAGTACGCGATGCAAGTTTTTCACTGAGAAAGGGAGAAGTTCTTGGAATTGCAGGTCTGGTGGGAGCCGGCCGGAGCGAGCTGGTGGAGACGATCTTTGGATTATATCCGAAAACCGGCGGACAGATTTTCCTTCATGGAAAAGAAGTACATATAAAAAGTGCGGCAGATGCCATTAAAAACAAAATGGCCCTGATCACAGAAGACAGAAAGCAGACAGGACTGAACCTGATCGTTTCTGTAAAAGAAAATATCGCTTCGGTATCCATTGGAAAACTTTCCAATCACGGAATTGTAAATGATAAGAAGATCAATGAAGTATCTGAGAAATATATCAAAGAGCTGAAGATCAAAACTCCTGACGGAAACGCCATTGTAGGAAACTTAAGTGGTGGTAATCAGCAGAAGGTAGTACTTGCCAAGTGGCTTCTGGATGAGCCGGATATCATAATCTTTGATGAACCAACCAGAGGAATCGATATCGGAGCAAAAAGAGATATTTACCTTCTGATCAACAATCTGGCAAAAGAAGGAAAAGCGGTGATCGTAATATCTTCGGAAATGGCAGAGGTTATGGGAATCTGTGACAGGATTCTGGTCATGGCAGAAGGAAGGATCAACGGAGAGGTCCAGAGAGAGGAATTTTCTCAGGAAGTAATTATGGGATATGCCTCTAATATAACAGGAGGGGAACAGAAATGAAAGCAGCAGCGACTACGAAGAATAAGATAAATTTTAAAGAGTTTGGTATTTTTATAGCGTTTTTTGCACTGGTAATTGTGCTGATGATCATTTCACCAGATGCATTCGCAAAACCACGAAACCTGATCAATATCATCAAACAGGCATCTGTTAACGGTATTCTTTCCTGTGGAATGATGTTCGTAATCATTTCCGGAGGAATCGACCTGTCAGCTGGTTCTACCATTGCTTTTGCAGGTGTTGCAGCTGCCTACTGTGCACAGAATCCGGACGGAGGAATCCTGGTTCCGATCCTGGCAGCTCTGGCAGCAGGTGCTATCGTAGGTCTGATCAACGGATTTGGTGTTGCGTACCTGAATCTTCCGCCATTTGTCATCACACTGGCAACCATGACAGGAATCCGAGGTCTGGCGCTGATCTTAAGTAACGGTTCTCCGGTTTACGGACTGAACAAACCGTTTGAGCACATGACAAGCTTTTTCCTTTTCGGAAAGATCCCGCTTCTGGCAGTTTACTTTATACTGATCGTTCTTTTCTGCGGATTCATTCTTACAAAAACGGTTTTCGGAAGAAGAGTATATGCGATCGGTGGAAGTGAGACAACCGCAAAGGTTTCCGGAATCAATGTAAAACGTTATAAACTGGCTGTTTATACTATCTGCGGTGTACTTGCAGGTATTGCCGGACTTCTGGTTGCATCCAGAACTGTTCAGGGTTCTCCGACAGCCGGTGAAGGATATGAGATGGATGCCATCGCAGCCGTTGTTATCGGTGGAATCAGCATGTCAGGTGGTGCAGGAAAATGGTACGGAACCATCATCGGTGCTCTGTTCCTGGCGGTTATCGGAAACGGACTTGATATCCTGGGTGTATCATCCAACTATCAGAAGATCATCAAAGGTGTGATTATCGCAGTTGCCGTATATGTAGACTTACGAGGCAAAGCGAAACAGGAATAAAAAATAATAATGTAAATATTAAAAACTAAATGTATAACGGAGGGAAAAGGTATGTTTAAAAAATTACTCGCAGCAGGACTGGGACTGGCAATGACAGTATCCATGATGACAGGATGCTCTTTGGTATCCGACGGAAGCTCTTCTTCTGACACAAAGACAGAGGAGAGTGCGGCAGCAGACAGCTCTGAGGACAGTTCCGAGGCAGACAGCACAGCAGATGCTTCCAAAGAGGAATCCGAGGATGCAGGAAGCGGAGATCTTATCGAAAAGAAAATGGCTCTTTTTATGACACATATGTCAAATGAGTTTACCGTTACTCTTTCCAATGCAGCAAAGGATGAGGCTGCAGAGAGAGGCTATGCGCTGAATATCTACGATGCAAATCAGGATGCACAGAATCAAGCAGATCAGATCGAGCAGGCTATCACCCTTGGTGTGGAAGGTATCATCATCGAGCCGGTATCTGTTGACGGTGTCGTACCATCTGTTAAAGCTGCAAAAGAGGCAGGCGTTAATGTCGTTATCGTAAACCAGAGAATCAGTGATCCGGAAGCTGCTGACTGCTATGTAGGTGCAGATGCGGCAACCACAGGTTCCAAGCTTATGGAAGAGGTTATGAAGGACATCGACGGAAAAGGTAATGTAGCTCTTCTCCTTGGACCTATGGGTTCTGACGGACAGGTTGGACGTTCTGAAGGCTTTGACCAGGTACTTGCAGATTATCCGGATGTAACCGTAGCATTCCAGGATACTGCAGAGTGGCAGACAGAGCCGGCACTTACCATTGTTGAGAACTGGCTGAACGCAGGAAAAGAGATCAGCGCAGTAGTTGCACAGAATGACAGTATGGCTGTAGGTGCTGCGAAAGCCATCGCAGATGCACAGAAGACAGGTGAGATCAAAGTATATGGAATCGATGCTACATCGGAAGGACTTCAGGCAGTTCTGGATGGAAAGCTTCAGGGAACCATGGCACAGGGTACTGCTGACCAGGGTAAATTTGCAGCAGATGCATGCGCAGACCTTCTGGATGGCAAGGAAGTTGATTCCGAGACCATCGTAGATAACGTATACTACACAGCAGACAATGCTCAGGAAGCACTGGATGCCATTGCAAAATAAGTAAGACAGATACAAATATACGAAATATATGAAAACGGGCGGAAGGCGGGAAGGTAAATTTCCCGCCTTCTGTTTTAACTGAGAAATTGGGAGGGTTTTAACATGAAAATTGCATTTGATGTAGATGTTCTGGCAAAACAGATGGATATCAACCGTATGGTCCACCAGGTTGCTGACTGGGGTTACAAATATATTGAACAGTCTCCGCACCCCAGGATCAATCCTTTTTACAAGCATCCGCTTTTTTCGAAGGAATGTGAAAAGGAATACCGGGATGCGCTGCGTGAGACCGGCGTGGAGATTTCTTCCTTTATCTGTGTCTACCGCTGGTCCGGTCCTACAGAGGAGGAGCGTCAGTTTGCAGTTGCCAATTGGAAAAAAATGATCGAGATCGCAGTAAACATGGGAGTTCCTGTGATCAATACCGAGCTTTCCGGTGATCCGAACCAGGCAGAGATCTGCAACGGTATGTGGTTCCGTTCCATGGAAGAACTTCTTCCGATCATTGAAAAAGAAGGCCTTCGTGTGGAGATCCAGTCTCATCCCTATGATTTCTGTGAGCTGAATAATGAAACCTGCGATATGGTAAAATCCTTCCGTTCCAAAAACCTGGGTTACGTATATTCTTCCCCTCACGGATTTTTCTACGATCAGGGAAAGGGTGATGTGGAAAGCATGCTGAAATATGCAGGCGATGAACTGACCCATGTGCTTTTTGCAGATACCTTTAATCAGACTATGGACTGCCGCTACATTCTGAATCCGCCGTCACTGAACGGAAGGGGAAAAGCAGATGTGACGGTGCACCAGCATCTGGCCATGGGCGAGGGAGATGTTGATTTTGACGGTATCTTCCGTACCTTAAGAGAAATGGATTTTGCAAAGAAGCAGCTTGCACCGGATGCCCCGAAGGTGGGTGGTGACAATATCGCCTGTGTATCCATGTTCGGCTTCCCCGAGAAGATGAACAAACAGGCTCCGGAGGCGAGAGAAAGGATCGAAAAAGAACTGCTGAAGTAAACTGAATATTCTTGCATAAGCTGTCGCATTAATGTGCTACAGCTTATTTTTTTGAAAAATACCGATAAAAATGTGGACAAAACCGAAAATAATGGTTAATATATACACATGCCTAAAAAACAAAATATGAAAATTATGCGAAATATATAATATAAACCCGGCGTTGATAAAAAATATATAGATATATTTACAAATCAACATCACGGATATCAATACCTGAGGAAGTGGGAAAACAACGGGAGGAAGAGAATATGCTGAAATTTTTTAAAGGAAAAGATAAAGGAAATTTAATTTATGCACCCTGTAAGGGTAGAGTGGTTCCCCTTGCGGAGGTTCCGGATCCGGTCTTTGCGGATAAGGTACTGGGTGACGGTTTTGCCGTGATCCCGGCAGACGGCAGGATATATGCTCCGGCAGACGGTGAGGTGGCAATGGTATTTGACACTCTTCATGCTGTTACGCTGACAAGTACTCAGGGAGCGGAAATACTGATACATATCGGACTGGATACAGTCACACTTAAGGGAGAACCCTTTAAAGCCCATGTTGCAGCAGGCGACAAAGTCAAAAAAGGTGACCTTTTGATAGAAGCTGATCTGGATAAAATCGAGAAAGCCGGTTTAAACACAATTATCCCGGTTCTGATCTGCAACACAGATGATTACGGAAAGATAAGCCTCCAGAAGGAGGGGGATGTTTCGACAGATGAAGCAGTCCTCAAGCTTTCATGATCATCTGCATGCAGCTGACAGGCTTATAACAGCCCGGAGATAGTAGCAATTTTCGGGGTGTTATAACCGGAGTGATCCGGTCAAATATATTTATTTTAAGTCCAGCTAATAAATGTCAATAGTTAAATGAAAAAAATTGCTCTTATTTTCTGGCTAAAAAAGGGTAGACGTCCCCCTTGGTGAAAATATCGTTCTTTTGAAAGATATTGATTCGTT
>NZ_JAHLPQ010000019.1:0-57210 GCF_018917985.1 Blautia sp. MSJ-36
GACCGCTGGTGGACCGGTTGGCTTGCCAAAGCCATGGCCGGGTAGCCAAGTCCGGAAGGGATAAACGCTGAAGGCATCTAAGCGTGAAGCCCCCCTCAAGATGAGATATCCCATTCTTATGAAGTAAACCCCCTTGAAGACGACGAGGTAGATAGGGCAGAGGTGGAAGTGTGGTAACACATGCAGCTGACTGTTACTAATCGGGTGAGGGCTTGACCAACTAAGCCGAGGAAGCGGGCAGGAAGCAGCAGGAATGAATCGGAACAAGCTTGCTTGTGGAGAGGCATTCATGATGATTCCTGAACATTTGCGAAGCAAATGACATCGAACGACGAAGTCGTGAGATGACCCCCGCTGGAGTAGCCTACAAAACAGGCAATGCAGCTTTAGCTGCGAGCCCGTGAAAAAAGGTGAATCGGTACGCAGGTTAAAATTGATTCAATAAAACGATTAACCATCAACAAAGCATGTATGTAGTTTTGAATATACAATCGTAAGAAAGTGGCTTAAACAGCCACTTTTTTTGTGCTATAATAAAAAAATACGTTATCATCAATGTCCCTGTCAACTGAAAAAAGTTTTTCTATTCACAGTCCACAGCAAAACGAAAGGATTTATTTATGAAAACATTATACGTATCAGATCTTGATGGAACTCTTTTACGAAAAAATGAAACTTTATCCCCATATACAATAAAAACAATCAATGCGTTAACTTCTTCAGGCATGTTATTTTCCTATGCAACAGCCCGTTCATTAAATACAGCAAAAAAAGTAACAGAAGGTCTTAACACACATTTTCCTCTTATTATATACAACGGTGCATTCGTAAAAGATAATATCACAGAGGAAATCCTCATTGCCAATTATTTTGAGGAGGACGTATATGAGGTATTAAAAAATCTTTTTGCACACGAAATATATCCGATCATATATTCATATCAGAATAATATCGAAAAATTTTCTTATATACCGGAAAAAGCAACAAGCGGAATGCAGGCCTTTTTAAACAGCCGAAGAGGTGACAAACGCACTAATATTGTAACCGCAGAATCGGAACTGATGGATGGGAATCTTTTTTATATCACATGTATTGATAAGCCGGAGAAGCTGGAACCATTTTATCATAAATACAAAAATAAATATCACGTTGTTTATCAGGAAGATATCTATACAGGAGAGCAGTGGCTGGAGATCATGCCGCAAAAAGCATCTAAAGCGCAGGCTGCTTTGCAGTTAAAACAAAAACTGGAATGTGACAGATTAGTTGTTTTTGGTGATGGAAAAAATGATATTGATATGTTTGAAATAGCGGATGAAGCCTATGCAGTGGAAAATGCAGTAAATGAACTGAAAGCTGTGGCAACTGGGGTCATCGGCTCCAATGAAAACGACGGAGTGGCGAAATATCTCCAAAAAATACCTATTTCCAAACCCACAATTTTATGCTATCATATAGCTTAACCTGCGAAAAAAGGAGGTTACGCGATGAATCATATTGAAGAAAAAATCATTCAGACAATAGATGAACACAGAGACGAGATCATAGCCTTTGCGAAGGATATCCAGAGTCATCCGGAGCCGGGATTTTATGAGGAAAGAACAGCCGCACATGTAGCGGCTTTTTTGCGTGGCCTTGGACTTCGTGTACATGGGGGACTTGCACGCACAGGGGTTCGCGCTGAGTGGATGGAACAGGACGGACCAAATATTACGATTATCGGAGAACTAGACGCTATCGGATGTAAATCGCATCCGATGGCTGATCCCGTTAACGGGACAGCACATGCATGCGGACACCACGCACAGATTGCAGCCATGATCGGCGCAGCATTGGCACTGACCAATGAGGAGGTTCAAGCCTCTCTGTCTGGGTCCGTATCTTTTTTTGCCGTTCCGGCGGAAGAATACATCGATGCAGATAAACGTGCACGGCTTCGTAAAGAGGGAATCGGCTTTACTGCATCCGGAAAAAGCGAGCTGATCCGTCTTGGAGAATTTGACCATTCTGACATTATTATGACAACTCACGTGCACATGATGCCGGTAGAAGAAGATTTTTACCTGGGAAATGCGGCATGCAACGGATTTTCCGCAGAGCGTGTCACAGTAAGAGGAAAAGCCGCGCACGCAGCCATCGATCCATGGGATGGAGTGAATGCCTTAAGCATTACTTCCAGTGCCATTCAGATGATGGGGTTGATGCGGGAAACTTTTCGGGAGGAAGACCATGTGCGCCTTCACAATGTGATCCGAAAAGCCGGGGATGTGATTAATGCGGTTCCGGACGAGGCGGTAATCGAAACAAAAGTCCGTGCGGCTTCCCTGGATGCGATCCGTGCAACACAGGAAAAAATGGACCGCGCCTATGACGGAGCTGCCTATGCCTTTGGTGGTACGATCGAAAGAGAACCGCTTCAGGGATATATGCCGATCCTGCACAGAGGCGCGGATAAAGTGATGGAGGAATCCATAAAGCTTCTGGATGCGACATACCGGTGCTCAAAACCGGAAGATTTTAACAATGCCTGTACGGATGTGGGAGATATGACCCATTTGTTCCCAGTGTTGAATTTTACGTTCGGAGGATTTGAGGGAAAACTCCATGGAGCAGATTTTCAGATCATAGATGAAGAACTGGCCTATATCAAACCAGCCAAACTGCTGGCACTGACTACGTATCGCCTTCTCTGCGATCAGGCAAAAGAAGCAAAAAAAATCTGCCAGGAATTTAAACCGGTATTTAATAAAGAAACTTATTGTCAGTATATAAAGGATAATTTTCATGAGAATGAGTAATTAACCGAATCAGGGAGGTTCCCTACGGGGTACGGATATCTGTATCATAGTAAATAAAAGGAGAACTAAATGTCCGAAATTTCATTAGAACTGAAAAATATAAAAAAGAGCTTCCAGGAAGGGGAGGACGTCCTGGAAAGCATCTGTCTTACAGCAAAAAAAGGAGAATTTGTCACTTTGCTGGGATCTTCCGGCTGTGGAAAAACCACTACATTGCGGATCATCGCAGGTCTGGAGCAGCCTGATTCCGGCCAGGTTTTCTTAAACGGAAAAGATGTGACATCCCTGGAACCGAACCAGCGAAATGTGAACACCGTGTTCCAGAATTATGCACTTTTTCCCCACATGAATGTAGCAGATAATATTGGCTATGGCCTGAAACTGAAGAAAACGCCGAAAGCGGAGATCAGTAGAAGAGTAAAAGAAATGCTGGAACTGGTTCAGCTTTCCGGATTTGAGAAGCGGAAGCCGTCAGAACTTTCCGGCGGTCAACGCCAGCGTGTAGCTATAGCCAGAGCACTTGTAAACAATCCGGAAGTCCTTCTTCTGGATGAACCTCTTGGTGCACTGGATCTGCAGTTGAGGCGTGCCATGCAGCACGAGCTGAAACGCCTGCAGAAGAAGCTGGGGATCACGTTTATCTATATCACCCACGATCAGGAAGAAGCCATCAACATGTCTGATACGATCGCTGTGATGAACCACGGACGCTTTGAGCAGATCGGGACGCCGGATGAGATCTATAATCATCCGAAGACCAGTTATGTGGCGACATTTGTAGGAAATGCAAATATCCTTACCGGTGTTGTGGAAAATATTGGTACAGAGGAAACAGGCGATATTTCCAAACTGATCACAGTAAGAACTGACGCCGGAAAAGTAAAAGTATCAATGAACACCACAGCCACATCTGATAAAGGATATCTGCCCCAAAAAGGAGAAAAGGTCACCATCGCGGTAAGAAGTGAAAATATTCGCTTTGAAGAAAATAACGATTGCTATGGCTTAAATGCCGAAGTCATTGAAAAAACTTTCGCCGGCGGTCAGCTCCGTGTTGTTTTGAAAACTTCGGAAGGGCAAGAAATCGTGGCAAGTCGTTATGGCATTGATACAAACGTCAGCGTAGGAGAAAAGGTGCGCTGCTGTTTTCTTCCCACAGATGCCGTGCTGGTGGACCAGGGAGGCACCAATGCGTAAGCGCGGCGCAGGCTCCGTATGGATGATCCTGCCGCTGTATCTCTTCACACTGATCTTTGTTGCGCTGCCCCTTCTGTATGTGATCGCATTGAGTTTTTCCACAGCAGACGGCGGCTATGGTGTGAACTGGAAATTTACTCTGGATAATTACAAACAGATCCTGGAGCCCGTATATCTGCAGACTTTTACAGGATCCTTTCGCCTTGCCATTACAAGTACCCTGATCATCTGCCTGGTGGGTTATCCTTTCGGATATTTTATGGCAAAACTTTCCGAGGGAAAAAAGAAGCTTGCCATGTTGTTCCTGATGCTGCCTTTCTGGGTGAATTCTCTGATCCGTCTGTACGGCTGGATCATCATTCTCCAGAAAAAGGGACTACTGAACTATCTGTTGATGAAATTTGGTATTATCCAGGAGCCTTTAAAAATTTTGTACAGCTATCCTGCCATTGTGATCGGTATGATCTATGTATTGTTGCCGTTTATGGCACTGTCCGTATATTCCAGTGCGGAAAAGCTGGACTGGTCACTGGTGGAGGCAGCCAGAGATCTGGGAGCCAGCAGATGGAAAGCATTCTGGAGCGTCACTTTTAAGCTGACTTTACCGGGACTTCTTTCCGGAGTGATCCTTACTTTTATTCCGTCTATGGGCCTGTTTTTTATTGCGGATATCCTGGGCGGAAACAAGATCGTACTGGTTGGAAGCCTGATCCAGGAGCAGATGACAAGAGGCAATAACTGGCCCTTTGCCGCGGCATTGGCCGTGGTATTGATGATACTGACCACTCTGATGATCGTACTGTACAGGAAGATCACCAATGTGAAGGAACTGGAGGGAATCGGATGAAAAAGAACTCAAAACTTTCAGGACTGTACCTGGGAATCCTGTTTTTCCTTATGTATCTGCCCATTGGCGTGGTAGTGGTATTTTCGTTTAATGAAGCAAGACTTCCGGTGCGTTTTACCGGATTTTCCCTGAAATGGTATCAGGAACTGTTTCATGACAGAGATCTGATCCAGGCATTGAAAAACAGCCTGATTCTGGCTATATCCAGTTGCGGGGTATCTGCAGTGATCGGAACGCTGGGGGCTGTAGGACTTTCCAGGATCCACTGGAAAACAAAAGGGGTGATGGAGTACATTTCCATTCTGCCTCTGATGATCCCGGAGATCATTCTGGGAATGGTACTGATGGCATTTTTCTATATGCTGAACCTGCCATTTGGAATGCTGACACTTCTGATCGGACACACGGTTTTCTGCGTGCCCTATATTTTAATGGAAGTAAAAGCACGGCTTGTGGGAATGGACCCGTCCCTGGAAGAGGCAGCCAGAGATCTTGGCGCCGGTTCTTTCCGGGCATTCTGGGACATTACCCTGCCTCTGATCATGCCGGCTGTCATATCCGGCTCTCTGCTGGCTTTTGCCATGTCCATGGATGATGTGGTGATCAGCATTTTTGTGACCGGTCCGCGTGTATCCACGCTGCCGATAAAAGTTTACACACAGATGAAAACAGGCGTTACGCCGGAGATCAATGCACTTTGTACTATGATGCTGGGAGTGATCCTCCTTGTGCTGGCCGTGTATCTGATCATGGGAAAACGCGGGAAGGGGAATAAGAGAGATGAGCAATAAACTGATCGAGTTAAAAAATCTCACAAAAAATTTTGATGACCAGCAGGTGCTCCGGGGAATCAACCTGGATATCCACGAAAACGAATTCCTTACGCTTCTGGGACCCAGCGGCTGTGGAAAAACAACAACCTTGAGGATCATCGCAGGATTTGAGGAACCAAGCGGTGGAGAGGTGCTGTTTAACGGCATTGAGATCTCCAAGCTTCCTCCATATAAAAGGGAGATCAATACGGTATTCCAGAAATATGCGCTGTTTCCACATCTTAATGTTATGGACAATATCGGTTTCGGCCTGAATCTGAAAAAAGTAGATAAAACTGTCATTGAGCAGAAAGTCAAAAGAATGCTGAAGATGGTAGGTCTGGAAGGTTTCGAAAAAAGAGACGTCACCCTTCTTTCCGGCGGTCAGCAGCAGCGAGTTGCCATTGCCAGAGCTCTTGTCAATGAGCCGAAAGTCCTTCTTCTGGATGAGCCTCTTGGAGCTCTGGATGCCAAGATCCGTAAACAGATGCAGATCGAGCTGAAAAAGATCCAGAGAGAAGTAGGAATCACTTTCATCTATGTTACCCATGACCAGGAAGAGGCTCTCTCCATGTCCGATACCGTAGTTGTTATGAACAACGGTGAGATCCAGCAGATCGGAAGCCCGACAGACATCTACAATGAGCCGGAAAACCGTTTTGTGGCAGGTTTTATCGGAGAATCCAATATTATAGAAGGAACGATGATCAAAGATTTCCTGGTAGAGTTTGATGGTTTCCAGTTTGAATGTGTGGATAAGGGATTTGAGGACAACGAAGCCATTGAAGTGGTTCTCCGTCCGGAGGATCTGGATATTGTGGAACCGGATCAGGCCAAGATCAGAGGAACTGTACGGAACATTACGTTCAAAGGTGTTCATTATGAGATCCTGATCGAGACGGAGCTTCGCACATACATGGTGCACACTACCGATTATGCGGAAGTGGGACGAGAAGTAGGACTGAAGTTTGGTCCTGAGGATATCCATGTTATGTGCAGAATGGGAGGATACTAATGAAACAGTTCAAACATCTGATCAAGCCGTACATCATCTGGGCTTCGATCCTGATCGTGGTACCACTGATCCTGATCGTACTTTATGCGTTTACCTCAGATGGAAATGAAGTTCTGACTTTACATTTTACATGGGCGAATTTTGCAAAATTCCTGGAAACTACTTATTTAAGTGTTATTTTGAAATCTTTTCGCCTGGGTATCCTGACCACATTGATCTGTCTTGTGTGCGGATATCCGCTGGCATATATTATTTCCAAATACTCCGAGAAGGTGCAGAGTTTTCTCATCCTTATGGTTACGATCCCCATGTGGATCAACATGCTCCTTCGTACTTATGCATGGATGAATATTCTTTCAGACAATGGTCTGGTGAACAACCTTCTGAAAATGCTGGGAATTTCACCGATCACCATGATGTATACAGATTTTTCGGTTATTGTGGGCCTTGTCTGTAACTTCATGCCGTTTATGATCATTCCGATCCATACTTCTTTAAGTAAAATGGATAAATCACTGATCGAGGCGGCCAATGACCTTGGGGCCAATCCATTCCAGACCTTCTGGAAAGTCACCTGGAAGCTTTCCATGCCAGGTGTGGTCAATGGTGTTATGATGGTATTCCTTCTGTCCATCTCAACTTTCGTTATTCCGAAGCTTCTTGGCGGCGGTCAGTACATGCTGATCGGTAACCTGATCGAGTCACAGTTTATTTCCGTAGGTGACTGGAACTTTGGAAGTGCCATCTCTCTGATCCTGGCAGTGATCATCCTGATCTTTATGAGCCTGATGAAGAAGATGGACACCCAGGACGATTAAAGGAGGCAGGAGATGAAAAGAAAAAATACCATATTTTCAAAATTATATGTAGTGCTGTGTCTGGCATTTTTTTACCTGCCGATCCTTGTGACTATGATTTTTTCCTTTAACTCGTCCAAGTCCCTGACCAGATTTACAGGATTTTCCCTGCGCTGGTACGGGGAGCTGATCAACAACATGGAGATCAGCAAGGCAGTTTATGTTTCTGTTACAGTGGCAATCCTGGCAACAATTATTTCCACAGTGCTGGGAACTATTACAGCCATCGGCCTTTCCAAATCCAGAAAAGTACTGAAGGAACTGGTACTTACCATCAATAACTTTCCGATCCTGAACCCGGAGATCGTAACAGCTATCGGTCTGATGCTTCTGTTTTCTTCTCTGGGAATGACGAAAGGTTATCTGACCATGCTGCTGGCACATATCGCGTTCTGTACGCCTTATGTAATTACCAGTGTATATCCGAAGGTGCGAAACCTGGACCCTAACCTGGCCAATGCGGCGATGGATCTTGGTGCAACGCCATATCAGGCCCTTACAAAAGTTATCGTGCCTATGATCAAAGAGGGAATTTTTGCGGGAGCGCTTCTGGCATTTACCATGTCCTTTGACGATTTCGTAATTTCCTACTTTGTTTCAGGAAACGGAGTAAAAAATATCTCCATCGTTGTATATAATATGACGAAGCGTATCAATCCGACGATCAATGCACTGTCAACGATCGTGATCGTGGTAATCGTCCTGGTGCTGCTGTTTGCAAATCTGATACTGCCGAAGCTTCAGGATTCTACAGTAAAGAAGATGAATCCGAGAACAAGAAAGATCGTGGCAGCAGTTACGGCTGTGATCCTGGTGGTCGTTTTTGGAAAATGGACGCTTGTAAGCCAGGGAAGCCATGTACTTCGTGTATATAATGCCGGTGAATATATGGATCTGAGCCTGATCGACAAATTTGAAAAACAGTACAACTGTACCATTGTCTATGAGACGTTTGAGTCCAACGAGATGATGTATACAAAACTTGCCAGCGGTGAGACCTACGATGTTCTGGTACCTTCTGATTATATGATCGAGAGGCTGATCAAGGAAGAATACCTTCAGTCTATTGACTGGAAAAAGATTCCGAATAAGAAGAATCTTCTTCCTGAAGTACAGAACAAGGACTATGATCCGGGCAACCGCTATTCCTGTCCGTATTTCTGGGGAACCGTGGGAATCCTTTACAATAAGAATGTAGTATCACAGGAAGATCTGGATAGAGAGGGCTGGAATGTTCTTACCGATGAGAAATATAAAGGAAATCTTTACATGTACGATTCCGAACGAGATTCCTTTATGATCGCCCTGAAAGCACTTGGATACTCCATGAATACCACAGATCTGGGTGAGATTCAGGAAGCTTATGAATGGCTGATCAACCAGCGTGACACCATGGATCCGATCTATGCAGGAGATGATGTGATCGATAATATGATTTCCGGAAACAAAGCAATGGCAGTGGTTTATTCCGGTGACGCTTCTTATATCATCAGTGAGAATCCGGATCTTGATTATTACACTCCAAAGCAGGGAACCAATACCTGGTATGATGCGATGGTCATCACCAAGGACTGTAATGAGGTAGATCTGGCTCATGAGTTCATCAATTTTATGCTGGATGATGAAAATGCTCTTTCCAATACCGAAGAAGTAGGATATACTTCTACTGTAAAGAGTGCGTTCGAGGAGATGAAAAACGGAACTTATGAGGGAATTGCTTCCTATATTCCGCAGATCGACAACCCAAAGAATGAAATCTTCGGATACCAGAAGCCAAAGATCAAGCAGAAATTCGCAGAGCTTTGGACCAAGGTAAAAGCAAAATAACAAGACGCCAGAGAGAGACATGAAGGAGGTTCTATGAAAGCAAAAAAAGCAGCAGCGATCATGTTATGTGCGGCACTTGGAGCATCTATGGTAACAGGTGTCAGCGTCAGTGCAAAGGATAAAGATGAACTGGTACTTTACACATGGGACGGAATGGTTCCGCAGGAAGTGCTGGATGATTTTGAAAAAGAAACAGGAACCAAGGTTGTTTACTCTAACTTTGATACCGATGAGACTATGCTTGAGAAACTTTCCCAGGCAAAAGGCGGCGATTACGATGTGGTAATTGCAGATGATTACATTATCGACAGTGCGGTAAAAGAAGGACTTGTCCAGAAGATCGACAAGGATACTGTTACCAATTTCGGAAACATCAATCCGCTTTTCCAGGGACAGTTTTATGATCCGGATGACGAGTACACCGTACCATACGGTGCAGGAATCCCGCTGATCGTTTATGATCCGGATCAGGTAGATATCGACATCAAAGGATACAAAGATCTCTGGGATGAATCCCTGAAAGACAGCGTGGCGATCATCGGAAATTACCGTGTAATTGCCGGAATCACACAGCTTTCCATGGGTGAGAGCATGAATGAAGAGGATGTGGACGTGATCGCCAAGACCGGTGAGAAGCTGAAAGAGCTTGCGCCGAATATCCGCATGATCCAGGATGACAATACACAGAATGCCCTGCTCAACGGAGAAGCAAGTGTGGCATTTCTTTACACATCCCAGGTAACACAGGCACTGAAGGATAACCCGGATCTGAAGGTGGTTTATCCGGAAGAGGGTCTTGGATTTGGTATTCTTGGAACCTTTATCCCAAGTGAAGCACCGAATGCGGAGGCCGCCAATGAATTTATCAATTATATCCTGCAGCCGGAAGTAACTGCAAAGTGCATCAATTCTGTAGGTTATTATAATACAAACAAGGCAGCAGATGATCTGGTAGATGCGAACCTGGTCGTACCGGATGATGTGACCAAGGGTGAGATCGTGCAGAACGTAAGCCAGGAAGCAGAGCAGGAATACAATAAGATCTGGACAGAATTTAAAGCTGCCTGCGATTAAGGCGGACAGACCAGTAAGGGGGTTTTTCAGGTGGAAATATACAAAGGCACATCTGCTTTTTCCGGAATAGCCATTGGAAAAATACTGTATTACCACAGGGGCGAATACCAGATCCGTCAGTCTATGGTAGACAATGTAAAAAAGGAGCTGGATCGTCTGGACCATGCAAGGACATCAGTAAAGACCCAGATCCAGCATATGTATAAAAACGGAGCACCTCTCCCAAAAGAGCAGGAGCTGACATTGAAGCGTCAGCTGAAGCTCTTAAGCGGAGGCAGTTTTCAGCGGGCCGTAGAAAGCATGATCACAACAGAAAAGGTCAGTGCGGCTTATGCGGTTCAGACGACCAGAGACGAGCTTGCCAATGTGTTCCGCAAGCTGGAGGACGAGGCTGTCAAGGAACAGATCGAAAATATCCGGGAGATCTCCGAACTTCTGATCGGCGCCATGGGTGGTTCCCATGCGCGGATCAACCTGGGAGATGAGCCGGTGATCCTTGCAGCAGAGCAGCTTTCCCCAAATGAACTGCTGGAGATGAATAAATCAAGCCTTCTGGCGGTAGTCATGCATCAGGGATCGATCATTTCCCATGTATCGATCATGGCGAAATCCATGGCAGTGCCTACACTGGTGGAAGTGGAGATACAGAAGGAATGGGACGGTCATATGGCCATTGTAGATGGATATACAGGAACTCTGTATATTGATCCGGAACCGGAACTTCTGAAAGAATATGAGATCCGTCACAGGGCAGATATGGAAGAACGGGAAGAACTCTTAAGACTTCGTAATCAGGAGGATATCACAGCCGATGGAAAACAGATAAAACTTCTGGCCAACATCGGAAATCTGGATGACCTGAATACGGTTCTTTATTACGGAGCTACAGGCATCGGTCTCCTTCGAAGTGAATTTCAGTATCTTGGAAGAGAAAATTATCCAAGAGAGAACGAACTGTTCCGTGCTTATAAGAAGGTAGCGGAGGATATGGAAGGCCGTCCGGTTGTGATCCGTACCGTAGATCTGGGTGCAGACCGGCAGGCAGAATATATGGCCATCCCGGATGAAGTCAATCCTATGATGGGAAACCGCGGTATCCGTCTCTGCCTTGACCGGAAAAAAATGTTCAAGGCCCAGCTTCGTGCCATTTACCGTGCAAGTGCCTATGGAAATATCAGTCTGATGTATCCGATGATCACGTCGGAGGAAGAACTGGATGAGATCGAGAAGCTGATCCAGGAGGTCAAAAAAGGCCTGGATGAGAAGAACATTCCCTACAAAAATATCCGTACCGGAATCATGATCGAGACACCGGCTGCAGTTATGATCAGTGAAGAACTGGGAAAACGTGTGGATTTCTTAAGTCTCGGAACCAATGACCTGACCCAGTATACCCTGGCTATGGACAGGCAGAATCTTCTTCTTAAGAATAAATACAACGACCATCATCCCGCACTTGTAAAGATGATCCGTATGGTGACAGAAGCCGGACATAAATCTGGATGTAATGTTTACATATGCGGGGAGCTGGCAGCTGATTCCAATCTCACAGAGAAATTTATCCAGATGGGTGTGGACGGACTTTCCGTTGTGCCGGCTTGCGTACTTCCTGTACGGAAGGCAATCCGTGCGGCGTATGCGGACGCGGCAAACCGACGGTCAGAGAAATAGTATCCAGTCAAATAAAAATCCTGAGAATTTCTATGTTTATATTTCACATAGGATTCTCAGGATTTTTTGTATATTTACAATTCGTTCGTTTTACTGCTTACTCGTAACAAAATAGCTTCAGGACGGTTATCGAAGTCCAAGCACCTGGGCAGTTTCCGAAATAAATTCCGGTGTGGTACCACAGCATCCGCCGATTACAGAAGCTCCGTTTTCAACAAGTACCTTCATGTAACCTGCAAAATCAGCAGGTGTCATGCTGTAAACGGCATTACCAAGATCATCGATCTGCGGCATTCCCGCGTTCGGTTTGGCGATAACCGGAATGGAAACATTCTCTTTGATATTACGGACAACAGATACCAGCTGATCCGGACCAACAGAGCAGTTGATGCCGACTGCACTGGCACCGGCAGCTTCGAGGGACATGGCAGCCTCTACGGCATTGCCGCCGCTGAAGATACTTCCGTCTGCTTCTACAGTTACAGTACAGATGATCGGAAGGTCGCAGACACTCTGGCAGGCATCTACAGCAGCCAGTGTCTCTTCAATATTGATCATGGTTTCCGCTACGATCAGATCTACGCCAGCATCCCGGAGATAACCGATCTGCTCCTGATAGGTTTCAAAGGCTTTTTCGTAGGTCATATCACCGGCCGGGGCCATCATCTTACCGGTTGTGGTGATATCTCCCGCAACATAAACGCCCTCCGCTGTGATCTCTTTGGTGTAGCCGGCCAGGGTATGGTTGATCTGCTCAATCTGATCTTCCAGACCGTGCATGGTGAGATTGATGCGGTTTCCACCGAATGTAGGTGCATAAATAATATGGCTTCCTGCTTCAATATAAGCTTTCTGAAGGGACTGGATCACATCTTTGTGCTCAAGCACCCAGCTCTCTGTGCAGACACCTCTTGGCATTCCTGCTTTCATCAGGTTGGAACCGGTAGCACCATCCAGCAGCAGGACATGGTTCTCAGTCAGTTTCTGAAATTCCTGTTTTGTCATATGTTTATATCCTCCTTATGGCAGCCAATCACGGTTGGCAAAAAAATAAGGCTCCTCCTGTAACTGCTGCACTCATTGCCGTGTATCTATTTTAACATAGGAGAGAAGAATAATAAAGACCTTGCGTAATAAATGGACGGATTGTATAATAGCCACTAGGCATATCACAGAGCGGAATAGAAATGTCCGCTTTACAGCTTTGGGAACAGAAACCAGAAGATACAGGTAAATAAAAAGAAAGGATTGTTTTGATGAAGGGACTTTATGATATTCACTGCCATATTCTGCCGGGGGTGGATGATGGCGCCAGGAATATGGAAGAAGCCTTATGGATGCTGAACAAGGAATATAAAGACGGAGTACGTCATGTGATTCTGACTCCTCATTTCCGATATGAGATGTTTGAACCACATATGAATATTGTAACGAGAGGTTTTATGCAACTGAGAAGAGAGATCGTAAATATTGGCCAGGGCGATATGCAGATTTATCTTGGATGTGAACTGCATTCCAGTATGGATATGGTGGAATGTCTGAAAAAGGGCAGGAGACTTACCATGGCCGGATCCAGGTATGTACTTGTGGAATTTAGTAATAACGATGAAAAGAGCTATATTGAAGAACGGATCAGAAGTCTTTTGATGTACGGTTTTATTCCGATTATTGCACATGCGGAGAGATATAGTGCCACAAGAAATGATGTTCGTTTTCTTTCAGAGCTGAGAGAAGCCGGTGCTTATATTCAGATCAATGCGGACACTATCAGTGGACACAGCGGCTTCGGAGCAAAAATGTATGCAAAAAAGCTCATGAAACAGGGACTGCTGGATTTTGTGGGATCTGACGGACACAGGCAGAATGAGCGGATTCCGGAAATTGGAAGATGTGTGGAAAAAGTGGAAAAAACCATGGGGACGGAATACGCAAAAAAAATATTTATCAAAAATCCCCGTAAGATCACAGGGCGATAGGGAAAAAGTATTTATCGCAAAAGAGAAGAATTTGTGATATACTTTCACAGGAAAGCTTTTATACATATTATAATATAGAAGAAATAAGTCATCCGCAAAATGAAGCGTATGATTTCAGAGTATTATAGCAATAAGAATAATAGCAGTAGTTGGATTGATAAAACAAAGGAGACTGGAAATATGTGTGGAATTGTAGGTTTTACAGGTAAGCATCAGGCAGCACCGATTTTACTGGACGGTCTTTCCAAACTGGAATACAGAGGATATGATTCTGCCGGTATTGCAGTGCGTGACGGAGAGAATGAGACAGAAGTCATCAAAGCAAAAGGGCGCCTTAAAGTTCTGATTGAAAAAACAAACGGAGGAGAATCTGTTCCGGGAACCTGTGGCATCGGCCATACAAGATGGGCAACACACGGGGAACCGTCAGAAACCAATGCACATCCTCATGTCAGCGACGATGGAAATGTGGTTGCCGTACACAACGGTATCATCGAAAACTATCAGGAACTGAAAGAAAAACTTCTTCGTAAAGGTTATACGTTTTATTCTGCAACAGATACGGAAGTTGCGGTAAATCTTGTAGATTATTATTATAAGAAATATGGAAAATCACCGGTTGAGGCAGTCAGCCATGCGATGGTACGCATCAGAGGTTCCTATGCACTCGCCATGATGTTCCGTGATTATCCGGGAGAGATTTTTGTAGCAAGAAAAGACAGCCCGATGATTCTGGGTGTGGGAGACGGGGAGTCTTATATTGCTTCCGATGTTCCGGCGATTCTGAAATATACAAGAAATGTTTATTATATTGGAAATCTGGAGATGGCTCATGTGAAAAGTGGAGAGATCACCTTTTACAATCTGGATGGCGAAGAAATTGAAAAAGAACCAAAGAAGATTGATTGGGATGCAGAAGCTGCTGAAAAGGCTGGATATGAGCACTTTATGATGAAAGAAATCCACGAGCAGCCGAAAGCGGTTTCCGATACCATCAATTCTGTTGTAAAAGATGGAAAGATTGACCTTTCCGGTGTGGGAATGGATGAAGAAACGATCCGGAATATCAGCCAGATTTATATTGTTGCCTGTGGATCTGCATACCATGTCGGCATGGCTGCCCAGTATGTTCTGGAAGATCTGGCGCGCATCCCGGTACGAGTGGAGCTTGCATCAGAGTTCCGTTATCGTAATCCAATCCTGGACAAAAACGGCCTTGCGATCATCGTCAGTCAGTCCGGAGAGACAGCAGACAGCCTTGCGGCACTTCGTGAGTGCAAAGCCAGAGGAATCCGTACCCTTGCCATTGTCAATGTAATTGGCTCTTCCATTGCGAGGGAAGCAGATAATGTATTTTATACACTTGCCGGCCCGGAAATTTCTGTGGCTACCACAAAAGCTTACAGCACACAGCTGATTGCTTCCTATATTCTGGCTCTTCAGTTTGCGAAAACAAGAGAAGAAATTACAGAAGAACAGTGTGATGCATATATAAAAGAACTGCAGACACTTCCGGAGAAAATTGAGAAAATTCTTGAGGATAAGGAACGTCTCCAGTGGTTCGCATCCAAGCAGGCCAATGCCAAGGATATCTTCTTTATCGGAAGAGGAATTGATTATGCGATCAGTCTTGAGGGAAGCCTTAAGATGAAAGAGATCAGTTACATTCATTCAGAGGCCTATGCGGCAGGAGAACTGAAGCACGGAACGATTTCCCTGGTGGAGGACGGAACTCTTGTAATCGGTGTTCTTACTCAGCCGAGCCTCTATGAAAAAACAGTGAGCAATATGGTAGAGTGTAAGAGCCGTGGCGCTTATCTGATGGGACTTACCACATTTGGAAATTATAATATTGAGGACACTGCGGACTTTACCGTTTATATCCCGAAAACAGATCCGCATTTTGCCACTTCACTGGCTGTAATTCCGTTACAGCTTCTGGGATATTATGTAAGTGTAAATAAGGGTCTTGATGTAGATAAGCCAAGAAACCTTGCAAAAAGTGTTACTGTAGAATAATTTCCTTACCAAGGAGGATTGCATATGAAAAAAATAGGAAAACATATTCCGGGGTTGATTGTAATGCTGGTAGTTCTGGCAACTGCTGTTGTATTTGTAGGAATGCTCCTGAATATGAAAGTGATCCCGACAAAATTCATCGCAGTGATCAGTCTGGTTATGCTGATTCTGGTACTGATTGTCGGAGCACTTGTATGGAACGCAGACAAAAAAATACGTTTTGTTCTGGGAGTATTGATTGCCGCTATTCTGGGTGCGGCGTTTATTCTTGGAAGCATGTATGTTTATCAGACCCATTCAGCACTTGCGGATATTTCCGGTGTGAATACAGAGGTCACGGAAGTTGGAATATATGTCCGTGCGGATGATTCTGCTGATTCGATAGCGGCAACTGCGGACTATGTATATGGTGTCCTTACAGATCTTGACCGTGAGAATTCCGATAAGGCTATTCAGGAGGTAGATTCTGAAGCCGGAAAAAGTGTCAAGGTTCAGGAATTTGCAGGGCTTACAGAGCTCGTTGACGGCCTTCTGAACGGACAGACAGGGGCCATCGTTCTGAACAGCGCCTATCTGAGCGTGATAGAGGAGATGGATGGATATTCAGATGTTTCATCCAGAATCCGTGAACTGACAGTAAAAAAAGTGGAAACAACCATTGAGCCGCAGCAGACGGAACAGAAATCTGAAGACAGCGCAGATAAAGGAACGGTTTATACAATCTTTATCAGCGGTATTGACAGCAGAAGCGGATTGGTTGCCAAGAGCAGAAGTGATTCCAACATTGTGGCAACTGTAAACACAGATACCCACCAGGTTCTGCTGGTGTCTACACCACGTGATTATTTTGTGCCGCTTTCAATTTCCGGCGGACAGAAAGATAAGCTGACCCATGCGGGAATCTATGGCATTAATGTATGTATGGATACTCTGGGAATGCTTTACAATGAAGATATCAATTACTATTTCCGTATCAATTTTGCCGGATTTGAACAGCTGATTGATGCTCTTGGTGGTATTACCGTTTATTCTGATTATGAATTTGATTCCAAGAATGAGGTAGGATATCACTTTAATCAAGGCGAGAACCAGATGAACGGAGAACAGGCACTGATTTTCAGTCGTGAGCGTTATTCCTTCCAGGAGGGAGACCGCCAGCGCGGAAAGAATCAGATGGCCGTAATCAAGGGCGTAATCAATAAAGCGCTTTCTCCGGAACTTCTGAAAAATTATTCTTCCGTACTTTCCAGCATCCAGGGATGTTTTGAGACAAATATCTCCTATGAGGAAATTGCCGGTATTCTGCAGAAGCAGCTGAATAACGGGGGAGACTGGAATATTGTAAGCTACAGTGTAAATGGTACCGGTGACACACAGAAACCGTATTCCATGAGCCAGAAAGCATATGTTATGATTCCGGATGAGTCTACTGTTCAGAAGGCTGAAGAGATGATGAAGAAGGTCCGTGACGGTGAGACTGTTTCCCAGGAGGAAGCAGATGCAGATGCATCTGCGGCCGCAGCTACGGATACAGATACGCAGTCTGCCGCTGCAGAAACTACAGACACAGCAGCACAGAATGCAACAGATACACAGGCAGCAGATAGTGGTGCAGCACAGTAGTAAACGAAATAAAGCGTAGAAAAACCGCCAGGCGGTGCAACTGGTATTCAGAACTTATTCTGAACCAGTGTACCGCAGGCGGTTTTTAGTTTTTGATAAAATTATAGTTAAAGAATTTCTTTTAGATAACGCTCCAGGGCATCCTGCCATGTTGGAAGGGGCTGGAAACCGTTTCTTACAAGTTTGGACTTATCCAGGCGGCTGTTGAATGGTCGAACCGCTTTGGAAACACCATATTCTGCAGTAGTAACAGGAGAAACCTGTACGTTTTCATATTCTTTATGACCGAGGGCAGCAGCCTGACGGAAGATTTCTTTTGTGAAATCATACCAGCTGATGAAACCGCCCTCGTTGGTTGCATGATAATAGCCGTATTTTTCTGTCTCGATCATGTCTACCAGAAGACGGGCAAGGTCATAGGTGTAGGTTGGTGTACCGATCTGATCACTGACTACGGTCAGTTTGTCGTGGGTTTTCCCTAAGTTTACCATGGTGCGGATAAAGTTCTTACCGTTTTTGCCGAATACCCAGGCAATACGTACGATAAAGAATTTATCAATAGTGCCGGATACTGCCAGCTCGCCGTCAAGCTTGGTCTGGCCGTATACATTCTGGGGAGCGTAGTCTTTGCAGTCCGGATCCCATGGAGTGGTTCCCTGGCCGTCAAAAACATAGTCTGTGGAAATGTACATCATTTTGATGCCAAGCTCTTTACAGATGTCCGCAATGTTCTGGGTTCCCACAACATTGACAAGACGTACTTTTTCGCGATTTTCTTCATCCTCTGCAGCATCTACGGCTGTCCATGCGGCACAGTGAACCACTGCGTCAGGATTTACCTCGCGGATGGCTTTTGCTACTGCTTCTTTATCTGTGATATCCAGCTGGACATAAGGCATGGTGGTAACCGGAGTACCATCTGCAATGCCGCTGTAGGAAGGTGCAATGTCGCTTCCTACGCCTTCATGTCCACGGCTGGACAGTTCATTCATCACGTCATGGCCAAGCTGGCCGCCAACGCCTGTTACGAAAAATTTCATGCTTTAACCTCCTCGCGGTTTCCATACATTTTTTCGTAGTAATTCTGGTACTCACCGGAGATGATGGTTTCCCACCATTCCTTGTTGTCAAGGTACCATTTGATGGTCTTCTTGATTCCGTCTGCAAATTTTGTCTCCGGAAGCCAGCCAAGTTCGTTATGGATCTTGGTCGGGTCGATAGCGTAGCGCATGTCATGGCCTTTACGGTCTGCCACGTGTGTGATCAGGCTTTCCGGTTTGCCAAGCTCCTTGCAGATCAGTTTTACGATATCGATGTTTTTCATCTCGTTATGTCCGCCTACATTGTAAACCTCGCCTACACGTCCTTTGTGGATGATCAGGTCAATGGCACGGCAGTGATCCTCAACATAGAGCCAGTCGCGGACGTTTTCGCCTTTTCCGTAAACCGGGAGCGGTTTGTCATTGAGAGCGTTGGCGATCATCAGAGGAATCAGCTTTTCCGGGAAGTGATACGGGCCGTAGTTGTTGGAGCAGCGGCTGATGGTCACAGGCAGGCCGTAGGTTCTGTGGTATGCGAGAACAAGAAGGTCAGCACCTGCTTTGGAGGAGCTGTACGGGCTGCTTGTATGGATCGGAGTTTCCTCTGTGAAGAAGAGGTCCGGTCTGTCAAGAGGAAGATCTCCGTAAACCTCATCTGTGGAAACCTGATGATAACGCTGGATTCCGTATTTACGGCAGGCATCCATGAGAACAGCAGTACCCTTGATGTTGGTGTCAAGGAATACCTCCGGGTTTTCGATGGAACGGTCTACGTGGCTCTCAGCTGCGAAGTTTACCACGATGTCCGGATGCTCTTCCTCGAAAAGCTTGTAAACAGCGTCACGGTCTGTGATGCTCTCCTTTACAAAGCGGAAGTTCGGTTTGTCCATAACCGGTGCAAGAGTGGAAAGGTTTCCTGCGTAAGTCAGGCAGTCCAGGCATACGATACGATAGTCCGGATGAGCCTCCATCATATGAAAAATAAAGTTGCTTCCGATAAATCCGGCACCGCCGGTAACAATGATTGTCATAAAAAATCTCCTTTATAATATGAATGATTGATCTTATGCGGATTCCGTCGGAACGGAGCCCGCCGGTAAATACAGTGTTAAAAAACAGATCGGCTCAGTGAAGAGCGTCCAGATATTTTCCGTCCAGAACATCCTTGAGATACTGACCGTACTGGTTTTTCTTAAGGATTTCGTAAACCTTGAGCACGTCCTCCTTTGTGATCCAGCCGTTTAAGTAAGCAATCTCCTCAAGGCATGCGATCTTGCGGTGCTGATGCTGCTCCATGGTCTTTACGAAGTTGGTTGCCTCTACAAGGCTTTCGTGTGTACCGGTATCCAGCCATGTGAAGCCCTGGCCCAGAAGCTCGACGTTCAGCTGTCCCTTCTCAAGATAGATACGGTTCAGGTCTGTGATCTCAAGCTCGCCTCTTGCGCTTGGCTTCAGGTTCTTTGCGTACTCTACAACCTTGTTGTCGTAGAAGTAGAGACCGGTGACACAGTAGTTGCTCTTTGGCTTTTCCGGTTTCTCTTCAATGGAAACTGCTTTTCCGTTCTGGTCGAATTCTACGATACCGAAACGCTCCGGATCATCCACATAGTATCCGAAAACAGTGGCTCCTTTGCCTGTTTCTGCGTTGTTTACAGCAGCTTTCAGGCGCTTTTTGAGGCCATGTCCTGCGAAAATATTGTCACCAAGGACCATACATACAGTGTCGTTGCCGATGAATTCCTCACCAATAATGAATGCCTGGGCAAGTCCGTCCGGGCTTGGCTGTACAGCATAGGTGAGGTTGACACCAAACTGATGGCCGTCACCGAGAAGCTCCTCAAATCTCGGGGTATCCTGCGGTGTGGAGATGATCAGGATATCACGGATGCCTGCATTCATAAGAACAGACATAGGATAGTAGATCATCGGTTTGTCAAAGATCGGCAGAAGCTGTTTGGAGGTCACCATGGTAAGCGGGTAAAGACGTGTTCCGGAGCCTCCGGCTAAAATAATTCCTTTCATATGTTTTCTCCTTTGCGTGATGATGTGCAGCATAAGTCGTGCCTGCACATAACTTTGTTACTGTAACTGTATTATAAAAGGTGACGTAAGGTTATCTTCAAGCGCTTTTTTCATATTTTTTATTTTTGGCTATTTTTCACAAATAAATACGCCGGCGTCCTTGGTAATGCGGAAGCCTTTGGCAGTTTTTCTAGTAGTGTAGGCCCGGAATTCCTTGTAACGGTCCAGGATATACTGATTCTGGTTGCCGTGGCAGGAGAGAACGTAGGAGATCAGCGGCTCCGCATCCTGGACCAGAAGGCAGTCTTCATAAGAAAGCCAATGAGCCTTTGGGAAAAAAGGCTCCAGGATACTTTGACCGTTTTCACGTCCGAACCGTTCATAAAGCCGGTCTGCGGAAAGCACGATCCGTTCATCAAAATCCTGCACCAGCTGGCTGACCTCCTGCATATGTGCCTTTCCGTAAGCGCTGCAGAGAAATCTTCCGCCGGGAGCGAGGACGCGGCGGACCTCCTTCAGGACGGTGGGAATATCGTCGCAGTAAAAAAGCACGTGATTGGCGATCACCAGATCAAAGCTTTCGTCCTTACAGGGGATTTTTCGGCAGTCAAAGGCCCGGAACGCAAACCGGGTATCCGAGGAACCGATGGCTCGTCTGGCATCGCGGAGCATACCGCTGGAAATATCGGAAAGCGTGATAAAGATGTCCTCCGGCAGAAGGGAAAGATTGTCGGTCCACAACGTTCCGTCTCCGCAGCCAAGCTCCAGAATACGAAGACCGGGTGAGATCCGGCACTGCTCAAAGATCCAGGGAAACCATCCCTGCCTGTTCTGGGAATATAGGCTGTGGAGGTTGATCCTGGAGGAAATGTTGGTGGCATTCTGATACTGGTTCTTGAGGCTTTTTTCCATACCGGTCAGATGGATCAGGTTCAGCATCTGGCTCCAGTCAATGGTGTGCTGTTCCTTTATCACCTGTGCGGTATCCTGGATCGCTTTTTCCACCAGCTGCATCTGTTCGATCCGGTCACGGACCAGACGAAGCTGGATATTCAGAGAATTCAGCATGAAATGATAATCGGAATCACCGATGGTCATTTCCCGGATGTCATCCAGGGAAAAGCCCAGGTATTTCAGAAGGAGGATCTGCTGAAGCCTTGCAAAATCCTCGTCTGTATAAAAACGTGCGCCGGATTCGGTAACGAGAGAGGGTTTCAGGATATCCTGTTTATCATAATAGCGGACAGTACGCAGAGTTACATGTGCCATGCGTGCAAATTCGCCGGAAGAATAGTAGCCGTCTTTTTTCATAAAAAATAAAATCCTTTCTGAGGAAATTACAAACATCCTGCAATAGAAGTCATAAAAGAATTATAATTCAGATTCGGAAGCCGTACAAGAGAAAAACAACATTGACAAAATTCTGCTGGTTTGCTAGTATATCGTTTCGAAAAAAGGAAACCCCGGAATCACATTTCCGGGATAAACGTTCGATAAAAAGGAGTAATTTTTATGCGAAACCGTACTCTGGATATGGTAAAGGCGATCTGCGCTTATGCAGTTGTACTTCTTCATGTCCATTTTCCGGGAAATGCCGGGATCACAGCCAATGTACTTGCCAGATTTGCAGTACCTGTGTTTTTTTTGGTTTCCGGATATTTCTGCTTCCGTGGTGACGATACGGAATTTGTAAGAACCGGGAAAAAAGTCCGGCATGTTCTTAAACTGATGCTTGTGGCATTTCCGGTCTGCTGTCTGTGGGAGCTGATCCAGAACCACATCGACGGAGCAAGCCAGAAGGAATGGCTGGAAGCCCTGGTTTCCGGGGAGCATGTCCGTCAGTTTCTTTTATATAATAACAGCTCTCAGGTGAAATGGCATCTGTGGTTTCTCCCGGCACTGCTCTACTGTTATCTTCTTTTTGCCCTGGCAGCAAGATTGAGGCTCTGTAAGCAGGCATATGTGCTGATACCGGTGCTGCTTCTGATCCATTTCGGAATGGAGGAATTTTCGACCTTCCTGTTCCCGGAAAAGCATTTCCGTGTTATGCAGTTTAGGAATTATCTGTTTACCGGATTTCCGTTTTTTATGTGGGGACATCTGATACACAGATATCAGGAAAAGCTAGAAGACTGGTTTGCCGGAAAAAAAGTGCTTCTTTTGTATGGCACGGCAGCTGGCGGCGTAATCGTAAGTCTGCTGGAATACCGGTATTTTGGCAAACAGGAATTATTTATGGGTTCAGTACTTATGGCTGTGGGACTTTTTCTTATTGCGATCATGGAAAAGGATCGGAAAGTGCCCGGGCTTCCGGTAGCCATCGGCCAGAAATATGCGTTTTTTATTTATCTGTTCCATCTCTGTGTGGCAGATATCCTTAAGGATGTGGCTGTGGCAGCAGGAATTGAAAAAAATCTTTTATATCTGTGGATGAGACCGGTGATGGTCTGTGTTTTTGTGACTGCTGTGGCGGTAATGTATGGATATGGAATGAGGATCTGCCGGAAATAGAGGAGTTTATGGTATTTTCATATTTATGCGCTGTGATTTTGTACTAAAATATGCTAAAATATCCTTTATTGATAAGTCACAGCACTCCCCCGGAGGATGTGGGGAAAGCGACTGGAATATCCTGCTTCAGGGTGAAAAATACTGAGACGTGAAAGAAAAAGGAGATTTTTATGGATTTACAAAACAGAGCGGAGGCCGGCGGTGACGGACACGATGAGAGTGTACTGAATCCGGAGATGCCCAACGAAACAGATCTGACGAAGAAGGAACGCCGCCGGATCGAAAAAGAGAAACTGAAGGGAATGGGAACAGGTAAGAAGCTTCAGTATATCTGGATGTATTATAAGATACATATGCTGTGCGTGCTTCTTGTCATCGGCGGAGTCTGTCTGGGAGTGAATATTTACCGGCACGCACAGATGAAGACGGTGCTTTCCATTGCGGTGGTGAATGCAGGGAATTATGACTCAGAGAAGGTGGAAGAGGATGTTCTGAAGACACTGGGAACAGAGGATAAATATGCGGAAGTCAGTGTGGCACAGAATCTGATGACGGATGAGACTGGAGAGGATTTTGATTACTATGCAAGGATCGCATATGTTACGGAAATCCAGAGTGCTACCGTTGATGTCCTGATCATGCCGAAGGAGCTCTATGAACATGAGAAGGACAGCGGGATGTATGCAGATCTCAGGGAAACGTTTGGAGATGAGGTATTTGAGTCTCTGGGCGCTGTGGATGAACAGCATCTGGAGCTTGACGGCAGCAGTAGTGTTGCAGAGGAATTTGGTCTGCGATATGATCCGGTGTGCATCTGCCTTCCGGGTAATGTGAAGAATAAAGATAATGCGTTGAAATGGATCCAGTCTGTTCTGAAATGATGGATCCATATGCTCAGCTGAGCACAGAGATAAATAAGGCCTCCGGTTCGTAACACAGGAACCGGAGGCCTTATTATATGAATATTACAGTGTATCGTTACGTTTGATGTAGCCAGGCTCATCAGCAGGACTGATGATCTCCTTGGCATGCGTGATCTTGGCGTGTTTGTCTACCACCAGATTTTCGATGTGGACATTCTCACCGATGGTGCAGTCTGCAAGAACTACACAATTTTTGATAACAGCGCCCTTTTTGATGGTACAGCCACGTCCGACGATGGAATTCTCTACAGTTCCCTCGATCATGGAGCCGTTGGAGATAACGGAGTTGGAAACATTAGCTGTGTCAAAATAATGTGTAGGACAGGAGTTATTGGTGCGTGTATAGATCGGCCAGTTATCATGGAAAAGATCTGTTGCAGTTTTGTAGTCGATCAGATCCATATTTGCATCGTGATAGCTCTTGAAATCAGTGATCGATGCAAAATATCCCCGATGAGATACACCACGTACATCCAGCTCACCGTCTCTGCAGCCGGCATTGATCACGTCTGCAAGGGTATAAAGAGAGGAGATCTCTTTTGCCTTATGGATGAGGCTGATGAAAAGCTCCTTGCTCATTACGTAGGTATCCATGAAAATGTTGCGGTTCTTCGCATTGCCGTGGTTGTGCTCGATGGAGAGAACACCCTTCTGGCGGTTCAGGTTCAGGATGTGGCAGTTCAGATGGTTCTCCTTGGCATTATCAACGGAATGATAAAGCATGGTCACATCTGCACCGGATTCGATATGGGCATCGATCAGCTTGGAGTAGTCGGTAGTGTAGATCATGTAATTCGGAGCGATAACAACATACGGATAATGAACTGCTTCGATGCACTCCAGATTGGAGTAGTAGTTGTCGATATCGGTGTTATAGATATCATTGACTCCGGAATGCTCTGAAAAGAGGATCTGGAGATTACCACTCTTGGAGTTGATGTTGTAGTGACGTCCGGTTCCGAGATGTTCTACAAGAGAACGGGGTTTGTTCTTTACATAGACCTGAATGTACTCAATCCCGCTGTTGGTCATATTTGAGATCGGGAAGTCGATGACACGATATCTTCCGAGAAATGAAAAGGCGCCGATCGCACGGTAGTCCTGAAGCCCCTCCACATGGATATTTCTTTCTGAGGAATTCACGATTCCAAATGCTTTAAACATATTACTCAGCCCCCTTTACACGTTTTGATACAAGTTCGATGTGCTCACTGTCCTTGGAACCGACACGAGCGTTGGCACCGATCACGACTCCGCCTGCAACGAGCGCACGCTGGACAACGGCACCTGCCTCAACAACAACACCTGGCATAAGGACACTGTCGATGATCTTGGCACCAGGGCCAACCTTGACGCCTGTGAAAAGTACGGAATTGGTAATCTCACCCTCCACAACACAGCCCTGAGTGATGAAAGCAGTGTTGATCACAGCTGTATCACAAATATACTGTGGAAGAGATGTGGCATCCTCAGTGTAGATCTTCCAGGTAGGATCATTAAGATCCAGTTCACTGTTTGGACTGAGAAGATCCATGTTTGCCTCCCAGAGGGAATCAATGGTTCCTACATCCTTCCAGTAGCCTTTGAACTTGTAGGCATAGAGCGCCTTGTCCTGTGCGAGGAGTGTAGGGATGATGTCTTTACCGAAATCATGATTGGAATCCGGATTCTTGATATCTGCCAGCAGGAGCTTGCGCAGAAGCTTCCAGTTGAATATGTAGATACCCATGGAGGCAAGGTTGCTCTTCGGGTGTTCCGGTTTCTCCTCAAATTCAACGATGCGGTCATCTTCACCGGTGTTCATGATACCGAAACGGCTGGCTTCCTTCATGGGAACCTCGATAACTGCAATAGTGGCATCTGCCTTATGCTGGATATGGTCATCAAGCATCTTTGCATAATTCATCTTATAGATGTGGTCACCGGAAAGGATCAGAAGATATTCCGGGTTCTGTGAGTCGATGAAATCAATATTCTGAGAGATCGCATCAGCTGTTCCACGGTATACATCCAGACCGGCATCAGCCTTCTCACGTGGAGGAAGTACATAAACTCCGCTGTCCTTTGCATCAAGGCCCCAGCGGCCACCTGCTGCTACGTAGCTGTTCAGTAGAACTGATTCATACTGTGTCAGTACACCTACGACATCAATGCCGCTGTTGGCACAGTTACTGAGCGGAAAATCCACGATACGGTATTTACCGCCATAACCAACGGCTGGCTTGGCAACTTTATTCGTCAACTCGTGAAGACGACTTCCTCTTCCACCGGCCAGGATCATTGCTAACATACTGTTTTGTTTCATGGCGAATCCTCACTTTCATTTCTTGTTTATTATCAGAAGTGTTTTAACTTAAAAACAATAAACTTTGTTCATATTATACACCTTTTGGGATTGAAAATCCAGTTTTTTGTGCAAAAAAACGTTATTTTTGTGTTAAAATTTTGTGCGAATTTGAAAAAATTGACAGGTAATTTGTCGGAATAGAAAGAAACGGTCAAAGCCGGTCCTGAAATTCAGATAAAATGGTGAAAAAACATCCAGAATCCGGATTTGCTTGCGTAAGAAGAGGAAAAAGTGTATTCTGAAAAAAGATTTTATTCGGACAAAAGTATCCGGCGAAGAACTATTTGGGAATAACAGAGGGAGAAAATGAGATGAAAGATGAAAAAATTTCCAACTATGTAAAGCTATGTGAAGACTGGGCAGATAAATTCATGAAAATGGATCAGGAAAATTTAAGAAAAAGAGTTCCGGAACTGAAGGAAGAAAATGGATTTCTTACCCTGATCCATTTCGGACGAAAATACGGGATCAGCCTGAATGATGGAAGCATCTGCAGTATGGATGGCCAGCGGGAACCAGATACAACGGAAATGCTGAATATCTATACACTTCTTGGATATGCAAAAGAAGGAGCTTTTTTTATGAATAAGTGGGTACCTTTTGCAGACCTTCGCAATGCAAGACCATTTGCTCCGGCCTATAAGGTCGGGGAGACGGATGTGTTTGGAGCTACGTTTTCCGGGCATGAAAAAGAACTTCGGGAGGCCTTTGGCAAACTTGGAGGAAAAGAACTTCCACAGGGAGATGTGGGCTATGAAATCAGGGCTTTTGAATGCATGCCAATGAGATTCTTTTTCTGGGAGAGAGATGAGGAATTTGAGGCCCAGGGAAATATTCTTTTTGATTACAGTGCTACAGATTTTAATCATGTGGAGAGCGCGGTATCCATTGCAGATGCAGGGATTAAGCGTCTGGCTGAGCTGGCAGGCCTGCCGGTCAGGGGAAAATCGTTTCAAATGAAATAAAGACGGGATTGACGAACCGGAATGGATGTGGTAATGTGTGTTAAAAAGAAGTTAGTTTAAACTAACAAGGAGGAAAACATGCCATATGGGAAAATATCTGAAATCAGTGGGGAAAAACAGTCTTGATTTTCTGAAATATGTAGGCCCGGGGCTGCTTGTAACGGTGGGATTTATTGATCCGGGAAACTGGGCATCCAATATAGCTGCAGGTTCCGGCTATGGATACAGTCTTCTGTGGATGGTGACATTGTCTACGGTTATGCTGATTATTCTGCAGCATAATGCGGCTCATCTGGGAATTGTTACGGGCCTTTGTATTTCGGAAGCCGCCAGCCGCTATATGGATAAAACAGTAAAAAATATAGTACTCTGGACAGCGGTGGCAGCAGCGGTTGCGACAGCCATGGCAGAAATCCTGGGAGGTGCCATAGCTCTTGAGATGCTGTTTCATATTCCTGTCCGGGTGGGAAGTATGGTGATACTGCTGGCAGTACTGGTATGCCAGTTTACAAATGCCTATAAAAAAATTGAAAAACTGATTATATTGTTTGTTTCTCTGATTGGTTTTTCTTTTCTGGTTGAGATTGGTATATCAGATATTGACTGGCCGGCGGCAGTGTCAGGATGGGTGAAACCATATTTCCCGGAAAATTCCATGCCTGTGATTATGAGTGTCCTGGGAGCAGTTGTAATGCCGCACAATCTTTTCCTTCATTCCGAAGTAATTCAGAGCAGGCAGTGGAATCTGGAAGAGGAAGAGGTGATTCAGAAACAGCTGAAATATGAGTTTAAGGATACGCTTTTTTCCATGATTATTGGCTGGGCGATCAACAGTGCAATGATTCTGATGGCAGCGGCGACTTTTTACAGAAAAGGGGAAGGCGCGGTTAATGATCTGTCTGTGGCGGGAAATATGCTGACTCCGCTTCTGGGCAAAGGAGCCTCTGTGATTTTTGCCCTGGCACTTCTTCTGGCAGGTCTTTCTTCCAGTATTACAGCCGGAATGGCAGGCGGGACTATTTTTTCGGGAATTTTTAATAAACCATATGATATCAGTACAAAAGAAACCAGACAGGGTGTACTGATAACAATGGTTCCCGCTGCGCTGCTGATTCTTCTGGTCCGTTCACCTTTTGATGGACTGATCTATTCGCAGATGCTCCTGGGAATGCAGCTGCCCATCACTGTTTTTACACAGATATATCTTACATCGTCCACCAGAGTTATGGGAAAATATGCCAACAGTACCAGATTAAAGGTAACCTTATGGACGATTGCGGGAATTGTAACACTTTTAAATGCAGGATTGCTGGTTACATCTATATAAGCTGAGCAGACAGCGAAGCAGATTGCGAAAATCTGCTGGAATCATATGAAAAAATGTTTGCTATTGTTGTAAAAAGAGTATATTATTATTGCATAATTATGAAATTTTGGCGACCATTTTGATCTATCTGTGAGGTGTCACGACAGAAGTCTCTGTCAATTTCCCAGAAACATTTTTTTGTCAGTATGGACAGGAGAGAACCGGAAGCAGAAAAGTACAAGGGTCCTGGAGGTGTAAAAAAGTGGGCAAGAATGCGTCGGGAATGTATGTAATAGATGCAGATTATAATATAGTCAGCTATAACCATGCGGCAGAAATTATATACCCGGAGCTGAAAAAGGGAGAAAAGTGTTATCGATGTCTGATGCATGAAGAGAATCCATGTGCGGAATGCCCGGTTGTTAACGGTATTGAAGGTCCGAAGAACTATCTGGAACCGAAGCAAAAGGTTCTGAGATCCATTGATGCAGTGGAAATTCAGCTGGAGTCCGGAGAACTGGGACATGCGATGATATTTTCGGCGGCAGAAGCAACAGAAGAAACATACAGAGGAATTACCAATAATGGAGAGAATCCTCTGCTGCTGGGAATCATCAATGTGCTGGGCAAGGACTACAGCAATATTTATTCTGTAAACTGTGCCACACATGAAATACAGGTATTCCGTTTTCATAATCCTGTACTTGGTGGAGTAAGTGAAAGCCTGATCCGTGAGGAACCTTACGAAAAAGTAGTGGACATTTACATAGAAGATAATGTTGCGTCTGAGGATAAGACCAGAATGAGGCAGATGCTGGATTTTGACAAAATCTGTCAGCGTCTGAAAAAGGTTTCCCAGTTTATGATCCACTATAGGGTGAGAAGGGACGGAATTACCCATTACTACTATGTAAAATGTGCAAGAATTGGAAAAGCAGAGGATTTTGAGGCGATTGTTCTGGCTTTTGCCAATGAAGATATGGATATTCAACACAGTGAAATGGAATCAATTCTGGAACCAGGCGGACCATCGTCCAGAAGAAAGCTTCTTATAATAGAAGATAATGAACTGAATCGGAAACTTCTGGCAGAGCTCCTGGAAGACAGTTATGAAGTTATGACTGCGGTTAACGGAGAAGAGGGACTGAAGCTGCTGGGAGAAAATTACCGTGATATTTCTGCAATTCTTCTGGATGTAAGTATGCCAATCTGTGACGGATTTCAGTTTCTGGACAGAATCCGGGATGATGTAATGCTTTCTTCTGTTCCGGTAATTGTAATAACAGGAAGTAACCGCCCGGAAGATGAGGTTCGCTGTCTGGAACTGGGTGCAGTCGATTTTATCCGGAAGCCTTACAATATCCGGATTGTGAAGGGAAAGATCAACAGTGTAATCAAGCTTCGGGAATCTGCGATTGTTTTGTCTGCACTGGAATACGATGAGCTGACGGGACTTTATATCCGCCAGGCATTTTTTCATCATGCAAAGACACTGATGCGTGTCAAAAATGACCAGAAGTTTCATGTGGTTGTGGCAGATGTCAAAAATTTCAAGTGGATTAATGGTACCTACGGAGAAAAAACAGGAGATCAGGTTCTGGCATATCTCGGAGATGCATACAAAAAACAGGTTCACAGTGGAATGGTAGCCAGATATGGTGGAGATCAGTTTGTAGCTATTGTATATGGAGATCTGAACCTTGCAGAAGAAAAGGTGGAAGCTGCTATTCACAGGATTGCAGAGAGGGCTCCCATTTCAAATCTGGCTGTGAATTATGGTATTTATGAAAATGTGGATAAGACATTACCGCTGACTTTGATCTGTGACAGGGCATTTCTTGCCATGAAGAGTATACAGAATGACTATGAGCATTCGTTTGCTTTTTATGATGAGGAGATGGGGCGGAAACATATCCGTGACAGGATGATGGAAAATGAGTTTGATGAAGCTATCCGCAATGAAGAATTTGTGGTTTATCTCCAGCCTAAATATAATGTAGTAACAGAAGAAATCGCAGGTGCGGAAGCACTTGTGCGCTGGAAGAAAAAAGACGGCTCCATGGTATCTCCGGGTGAGTTTATTCCACTTTATGAGAAGGATGGATTGATTGTACGCCTGGATGAATATGTATTTAACAAAGTATGTGAGATCCAGAAGATACTTATTAAGTCAGAGGGAAAATTGTTCCCTGTTTCGGTGAACCTTTCCAGGGCGAGTATTCATTACGAAAATATGATTTTGCGCTATGTACACATTGTGGAGGAAAACGGTATTCCATTTTCCGCAGTGCCCATTGAACTTACAGAGACAGCAGCTCTTTATAATGTACAGATTAAAGAACTTACGGAGAAGATGGCAAATGCCGGGTTTGAACTTCATATGGACGATTTCGGATCCGGATATTCATCCATGACAAGTTTAAATCAGCTGCCCTTTGATACACTGAAACTGGACAAGAGCCTGATTGATTACATAGAAAATCCGAGAGGAAAAGAAGTGATCCGCCATACCATAGCCCTGGCACACAGTCTGGGAATGCAGGTACTTGCAGAAGGGGTGGAAACGGCCAGCCAGGTAAACATTCTCCGGGAACTGAACTGTGATGAAATTCAGGGATTTTATTATTCCAGACCGGTACCCTGGGAAGAATTCTGCACAGACTTTATAGGAAAATAACACAGAATCACAACACGCTGACAGTGCTCAACTGGCAGCGTGTTCTTGCATTTTAAGAAATTATAATTTATTATGTTATCTTTTTTGTATATACTTTTCCAAAAGGTTAAGCACTGTATATAATCCCATGGCAATGATGCAAAGGATCATAATGGACATAAGAACCCAAGTGAGTTTAAAGGTCTGGCTTCCATAGATGATGAGATACCCGAGGCCTTTCCTGGCACCAATGAACTCGCCGATGATAACACCTACTAGGCAGAGGCCGATGTTTACTTTCATAACACTGATGATCAGAGGAACAGAAGATGGCAGAATGATTTTTATCAGTTTTTCTTTTTTGTGGCCTCCCAGAGTTTCAATCAGTTTCAGCTTTTCCGGATCTGCCTGGCAGAAACCGGAGTACAGATTAATAACAGAACCAAAGATAGCCACGGACATGCCGGCAACTACAATGGTTCGCTCATTGGCACCCAGCCATACAATCAGAAGAGGTGCAAGGGCAGATTTCGGGAGACTGTTCAGTACCACAAGGTAAGGCTCCAGGATTCTGGAAGTCTTTGGAGAACACCAGAGAAGAATGGCCGTTCCCACGCCCAGGATTACAACAAAAAAGAAACTGACAAGAGTTTCTGTCAGAGTAACTCCAATATGGGAAAACAGAGACTGATCCCTGCACATGGAAAGAAAGGTTTTTCCGATGAGGGAAGGGCTGCTGAAAATAAAGGAATCAATCCATCCGCATCTGGCGGACATTTCCCAGAGTCCCATAAACAGGATAAAGAGAAGAATCCGTGCTGTGAAGATCAGACGTTTTTCTTTTTTATACTGTAAAAGATATTGTTTCTGATGTCTGGAAATTTCAGGCATTTTCGTTGAGCTCCTTCCATATGAGATTAAAATATTTTTTAAAATCCGGAGCATTTCGGGAAGAAAGCGGAGTACGGTTATTGATATTCAGATGGATGTCAACAATTTTCTGTACAGTGGCAGGGCGGGGAGAAAGAATCAGTACCCGGTCTGCCATGCTGATGGCCTCGGAGATATCGTGAGTAACCAGAATTGCAGGTTTGCCGGAATTTCGGAGAATTTTTCCAATGTCATCACTGACATTTAAGCGGGTCTGATAATCCAGCGCGGAAAATGGTTCGTCCAGAAGCAGAAGTTCCGGTTTCAACACAAGGGTCCGGATCAGGGCGGCACGTTGCCGCATACCGCCGGAAAGCTGAGAGGGCCTGGCATCCCGGAAACGGTCAAGACCATATATCCGGAGAAGTTCTTCGGCATGAGAAAGTTTTTCGGGAGTGAGTTCTTTACGGATTTCAAGGCCAAGGAGAATATTTTTGTAAATA
The DNA here is from genome assembly GCF_018917985.1 of Blautia sp. MSJ-36. NCBI lineage: Bacteria > Bacillati > Bacillota > Clostridia > Lachnospirales > Lachnospiraceae > Blautia > Blautia sp. MSJ-36. The sequence goes on from NZ_JAHLPQ010000019.1 coordinate 32,860, forward strand.
CTGCGCCACTCCAGAAGATGATCTTTCTGAAGCATGTATCCTACAGCGGTACTGCCGGCAGATACCGGTTTTTCGTCCAGTGTAATGGAACCACATTCCGGGGCGAGAAGGCCGGCGATCAGATTGAGAAGTGTAGATTTGCCGCAGCCGGAGGGTCCTACAATGGACAGAAATTCGCCGGGCATCAGGTCAAAGGATATATGAGAAAGGGCAGGTGTCTCACCGGACAATGTGTGATAGGAAAGACACACATCCCGTACTTTCAGGATGGGATTCATGGATATTGCCTCCTTTTTGTAGATAATGGTATAATATTATCATATGTCTGAAACAGGAGAAGGCGCATGGCAGAAAAGGAGACGCCGGTGCCTGCCGCCAAACAGTCAGAGAGAAAGGAATTACAAACATTGAATAAAAGAAACTACCAGAAAGAGCTTGATAAACTGATCGAAAACATTCAGAAAGAGGAAAAAACGCCCAGACTTTTTCTCCACGCCTGCTGTGCGCCCTGCAGCAGTTATGTGATGGAGTATCTGTCGCAGTATTTTGAGATCACTATATTTTTTTATAATCCCAATATTGCACCGGAGGAGGAATATGCACACCGCGTGGCTGAGATTCGGCGTCTTATCGGGGAGATGGAGTTTGTCCATCCGGTAACTCTGGTGGAGGGACGGTATGACCCGAAGGAATTTTATGAGATGGCAAAAGGCCTGGAGGATGTTCCAGAAGGAGGAGAGCGGTGCTTTCGGTGTTATCGCCTGCGGATGGAAGAGGCGGCAAAACTGGCGAAAGAGGGCGGATATGATTATTTCACTACCACTTTAAGTATCAGTCCTCTGAAAAATGCACAGAAGATCAATGAGATCGGGGAGGAGCTGGCAGAAATCTATAAAGTGCCACATCTGACTTCGGATTTCAAGAAAAAGAATGGCTACAAGCGTTCCATTGAGCTGTCCCATGAGCATGATCTGTACCGACAGAATTACTGTGGCTGTGTTTTTTCGAAAAAAGAAGCACAGGAAAGAGACAGAAAAAGAGCCCTGGAAAATTCCGGGGATTAAGAAGAAACAATACAGTTTCGTAAAAAGAAACAGGACGGGAAAAAATATCTCCCGTCCTGTATTTATCATTATGCAAAATCATCAGGGTTATCACATGCTTCCTCATAGACTGTAGCATGGGCATGGGCCATATCCTGATAATAGTTACTGATTGCTTCAAACCAGTTACATATATCATCATTATGCATCAATTCAAGCAGCAGGTACATGAAATTGCAGACAATATAGGAAATCTGGTGGCGTTTGGACGGGGAGAGGCCGTTTACAAAATCATCAACCCGGTCACGGATATCATCTAAAGCATGCATGGATCTTTCCAGATCTGCAAGTAATTTCTTGTACAGAGTTTCATTGAAGTTTGTAAAATCAACATGAAAAACAGTACCTGTGCATAATTTTGAAGAGAAAACATTTTTGTTTTCATCATATACTCTTGCATCTAAAGAATGGTTTTTGTCATATTCGACAATCTTTTTCAGATTTTCGTATAATACGGGTACAAATTTTTGATCTTCCAGCATAGCCAGATAAATATATGGCATATCAGACAACCACCAGTGAAACAGTTTATCTGATATTATGCGATAATTCGGATCCTTCCATATATGAGGACATCCTCGCTTGATATTTTCGGAAATCATGACTTCCGTTGTACCGTCAAACTTAAACACATCTGAAAACAGGGCTTTTAAAATATATGTTACAGCAGCTTCTGAATTTATCATATTTTCATGTGCTGTATCTGAAAGAATACTCATATTAAATACCTCCGGTTTATCCATTTTATCCGTGGGGTTATTATATCAAAAAAATGCTCAGTATAAAATACTTATGGTATGTATAAGTATGAAAAACTTTGCATTTCCATAAAAATATGATACACTAACACAGAAAAGTGCAGACGTCCGGGAGGCGGATCTCATGTCCGCCCGGAGAAGACAGTTCTGCCGCAAAAAAGAAAAGTGAGGAAGAATATTATGGCACAGTTATGGGGAGGCCGTTTTACAAAAGAAACGGACAAGCTGGTTTACAATTTTAATGCATCAATTTCTTTTGACCAGAAGTTTTATAAACAGGATATCCGCGGAAGCAAGGCACATGTTGCCATGCTTGCAAAACAGGGAATCCTGACAGAGGAAGAAAAAGATCAGATCACAGAAGGGCTGGATGGAATCCTTAAAGATGTGAAAGAGGGCAAACTTGAGATCACATCCGAGTACGAGGATATCCACAGTTTCGTGGAGGCAAACCTGATCGACCGTATCGGAGACGCCGGAAAGAAACTCCACACAGGAAGAAGCCGTAATGACCAGGTGGCTCTGGATATGAAACTGTATGTCCGCGACGAGATCGATGAGACAGACAAAGAGCTGAAAGACCTTCTTCTTGCCCTGCAGAAGATCATGGAAGAGAATGTACACACCTACATGCCGGGATTTACCCATCTCCAGAAGGCACAGCCGGTAACTCTGGCTCACCATGTAGGCGCATATTTTGAGATGTTTAGGAGAGACCGTGACAGACTCTTTGATATCCGTAAGAGAATGAACACCTGTCCTCTTGGAGCCGGAGCACTGGCAGGAACCACTTATCCGCTGGACCGTGCTTATACCGCAGAGCTTCTTGGCTTTGACGCACCGACCAGAAACAGCATGGACTCTGTATCAGACAGAGATTATGTGATCGAGCTCTTAAGTGCGTTCTCTACCATTATGATGCATCTGAGCCGTTTTTCCGAGGAGATCATCCTGTGGAACTCCAATGAGTATCGTTTCGTTGAGATCGATGACGCATACAGCACAGGCAGCAGTATCATGCCGCAGAAAAAGAACCCGGATATCGCAGAGCTTGTCCGTGGAAAAACAGGCCGTGTCTACGGTGCGCTGACATCTATCCTTACAACTATGAAGGGAATCCCTCTTGCATATAACAAAGATATGCAGGAAGACAAAGAGCTTACGTTCGATGCCATTGATACGGTAAAGGGATGTATCGCCCTGTTTACAGGTATGGTTTCCACCATGCAGTTCAACAAGGCGAACATGGAGGCAAGTGCAAAGAGAGGCTTTACAAATGCCACAGACGCCGCAGATTATCTGGTAAACCACGGCGTACCGTTCCGTGATGCTCATGGTATCGTAGGAAGACTGGTCCTTCTCTGCCTGGATAAGGGAATCTCCCTGGATGAGCTTCCACTTTCCGAGTATAAAGAGATCAGCCCTGTTTTTGAGGAGGATATCTACGAGGCGATCAGTATGAAGACCTGCGTGGAGAAACGTGTGACTCTGGGAGCACCGGGACCGGATGTGATGGAGCAGGTGATCGCTCAGAATAAAGAATATCTTGAAAAAAATTAAGATAATGCTTGCATTTTTGGAAAAATTGGTATAGTATTTACAGAAAAGACAAATGTGTGCCATGGAGGGACACAAGATGAGGAGAGTTTTATTATGAGTGAAAAGCTTAAAGTCGGTATTTTAGGTGCAACTGGAATGGTTGGTCAGAGATTCATTTCTCTTCTGGAGAATCACCCGTGGTTTGAGGTGGTTACTGTAGCAGCAAGCCCGAGAAGCGCAGGCAAGACCTACGAGGAGGCTGTAGGCGGCAGATGGAAAATGGATACTCCGATGCCGGAGGCAGTGAAGAAACTGGTCGTTATGGATATCCACGAGGTAGAGAAAGTTGCAGCTACTGTTGACTTTGTATTCTCCGCAGTTGATATGACCAAAGATGAGATCAAAGCGATCGAGGAAGAGTATGCCAAGACAGAGACACCGGTTGTTTCCAACAACAGCGCACACCGCTGGACACCGGATGTTCCGATGGTAGTTCCGGAAATCAACCCGGAGCACTTCGATGTTATTGAGTTCCAGAAGAAACGTCTCGGAACAAAACGCGGATTCGTAGCTGTTAAACCGAACTGCTCTATTCAGAGCTACGCTCCTGTACTTACCGCATGGAAAGAGTTCGAGCCATACGAAGTAGTAGCTACTACATACCAGGCTATTTCCGGAGCAGGAAAAACATTCAAAGACTGGCCGGAGATGGAGCACAACATCATCCCGTACATCGGCGGTGAGGAAGAGAAGAGTGAGAAAGAGCCGTTAAGACTCTGGGGTAAAATCGAGGACGGCGTGATCGTTCCGGCTACCACACCGGTGATCACATGCCAGTGCGTACGTGTTCCGGTACTCAACGGACATACAGCAGCTGTATTCGTTAAATTCCGCAAGAAGCCGACCAAAGAGCAGCTGATCCAGAAACTGGTAGAGTTCAAGGGACTTCCGCAGGAGCTTGAGCTTCCAAGCGCTCCGAAGCAGTTCATCCAGTATCTTAAGGAGGACAACCGTCCGCAGGTACACATGGATGTAAACTATGAGAACGGAATGGGAGTATCCGTAGGACGTCTTCGCGAGGATACTGTTTACGATTACAAGTTCATCGGACTTTCCCACAACACAGTAAGAGGTGCTGCAGGCGGAGCTGTTCTCTGTGCAGAGACGCTGAAAGCAAAAGGATATATCCAGGCAAAATAATCTGGTAATTCTTCATAGAGATAAAAATCAGCAGAAACGGGATATCGGGTTTTCCGGTGTCCTGTTTTTGCGTGTGTGGAAGGAACAAAAAGAGACATGCGTAAAAAAGTGATCACCACAGTTGTAACATTCTCCACGACCACAGCTGCCATGAAGATGGAAAAAACAGCGAAGGAAGCAGGATTTCAGGGAAGACTGATCCCGATCCCGTCGGAGATCAGTGCCCAGTGCGGGCTGGCCTGGAAATGTGTGGAACAGTCCGAGGAAGAAGCGGAAGTTTTTCTGAAAGAAAAAGAACTGGCCTGGGATGGCATCTATCGTGTTTTAGCATAAAGTGGATATTGTTTGTTGTGTATAACAAACCAGAAATTTTTGGAAATTTTCGCATTTTTATTGTGAAATAAATGGTAAAGTGTTACAATATAACAAGCAGATTTCCGGAAAGCGTGTTACTGTGAACAAAGAAGCAGTAACAAAGTGCCACGCTTGCTAAAAAATATGTGGAGGTGCTATTTATGAACAGGGAGGATGTAGAGAAACTGTCAACCGCTGCGAAAGGTAAGATAGGCTTACTGAACAGCAATTTCGGAAAATACTTTATGCGGGCGATCATGGCCGGATTTTTTATTGATGTGGCGATGATCTACAGCAACGTTGTTGGAAATGTATTTTCCAAAACATTCCCGGAATGGGGAAAATTCCTTGGAGCCCTTGTGTTCTCCATTGCGGTTCTTCTGATCGTAATGGTAGGAGGAGAGCTGTTTACCGGTAACAATTTGGTAATGGCCTTTGGTGCGTATGACAAGAGCGTATCATGGAAAGACGTGGGCAAGGTCTGGGGAATCAGTTACATCGGCAACTTTGTGGGATGCCTGATCCTGGCTCTGATCTTTGTTGGTGCCGGAGCGTCCGGTACAGCAGATTACTTTGCGGGATTTATAAACGGAAAACTCAGTATTCCGGCAGGACAGATGTTTTTCCGTGCGGTGCTCTGTAATTTCTTCGTCTGTCTTGCAGTTCTCTGCGGCATTAAGCTGAAGAGTGAGGCAGGCAAATTCCTGATGATCACGATCTGTATTTCAGGTTTCGTTGTCAGCGGATTTGAGCACTGTATTGCAAATATGGGTATCTTTACAGTTGCATTCTGTATGGTGCCTGGGTTGTCTGTCGGTGCTATGCTTAAGAGCATGGTGATCGTAACATTGGGAAATATAGTTGGCGGAGGCGTGCTTCTGGCATGGCCGCTTAGAAAGATGAGTGCAGATAAATAGTATGGCAAAGGCTTTATACATAGCGGAGAAGCCCAGCGTGGCACAGGAATTTGCGAAGGCTTTGAAGATCAACGGTCAGAGAAAAGACGGATATCTGGAATCAGCAGATTCTGTGGTAACCTGGTGTGTAGGACACCTGGTTACCATGAGTTATCCCGAAAAATATGATATTAAGTATAAAAGGTGGAGTTTTGATACCCTGCCTTTTTTGCCGCGCGAATTTAAGTACGAAGTGATCCCCGGAGTTAAAAAACAGTTCGAGATCGTAAAAGGACTGCTGAACCGGCCGGATGTGGATACCATTTATGTGTGTACCGACTCCGGACGTGAGGGTGAATATATTTACCGTCTGGTAGCCCAGATGGCAGGAGTGAAGGGAAAAGTCCAGAAACGAGTGTGGATCGATTCCCAGACAGAAGAAGAAATTTTAAGAGGAATCCGGGAAGCAAAAGATATCTCGGAGTATGATAATCTGGCAGCGTCTGCCTACCTCCGCGCAAAGGAAGACTATCTCATGGGAATCAATTTTTCCAGGGTGCTGACCTTGCGTTACGGAAGCAGTGTGACCAATTATCTTCATTCCAAATATCAGGCCATTGCGGTGGGCCGTGTAATGACCTGTGTCCTTGGTATGGTGGTGCGTAGAGAGCGGGAGATCCGTGTCTTTGTGAAGACACCGTTTTACCGAGTCTTAAGCAGCATTGCCCTTGCAGGTGAAAGTTTTGACGGTGAGTGGAGGGCTGTGGAAGGCAGCCGGTATTTCCAGTCCCCGTATCTTTATAAAGAAAATGGTTTCAAGAAAAAAGAACATGCCCAGATGCTGATCGATCAGCTGATGGTGAACCAGCCCCTTTCCTGTACCGTGGAGAAAGTGGAGCGAAAAAAAGAAAACAAGAATCCGCCCCTTCTTTTTAACTTGGCGGAGCTTCAGAACGTCTGCTCCAAGCTCTTTAAGATCAGTCCGGATGAAACACTCCGGATCGTGCAGGAGCTTTATGAGAAGAAACTGGTGACGTATCCGAGAACGGATGCCAGAGTGTTGTCTACAGCAGTTGCCAAGGAGATATACAAGAATATTTCCGGCCTTCGAAATTATCAGCAGGCAGGAGCTGCGGCAGCAGAGGTTCTGGGAATGGAATCCTGGAAAAACATTGCGAAGACCAGGTATGTGAATGACAAGCAGATCACAGACCATTATGCCATTATTCCTACCGGCCAGGGGCTGAATGCACTGGGAAGTGTGTCTCTTACCGCACAGAGAGTGTATGAGACGATCGTGAGGAGGTTTTTATGTATTTTTTATCCTCCGGCTGTTTATCAGAAAGTGAGTCTTGTGACGAAACTGGACGGGGAATCATTCTTTTCCTCTTTTAAAGTTCTGAAAGAAGAAGGCTATCTGAAGATCGCCACGAACTCTTTTGCCCGGAAAAAAGCTTCCGACAGTGAGAAAGGCGGCAACGGGGAAGAGGAGGAAGTCTCCTGTGATACGGTGCTTCTGGAGGCGTTGCAGAAGCTGAAAAAGGGTGATATACTTCCTGTGAACGGTTTAAGTATCAAGGAAGGCGAGACTTCGCCTCCCAAACGATACAATTCCGGTTCCATGATCCTTGCCATGGAAAATGCGGGACAGCTGATCGAAGATGAAGAGCTTCGTGCCCAGATCAAGGGAAGCGGGATCGGCACCAGTGCCACCCGTGCGGAGATATTGAAGAAACTTTTTAACATCAAATATCTGGCACTGAATAAGAAAACTCAGGTGATCACCCCCACACTTCTGGGTGAGATGATCTTTGATGTGGTAAACTGTTCCATCCGGCAGCTTCTGAATCCGGAGCTTACGGCAAGCTGGGAAAAAGGCCTCACCTACGTGTCAGAGGGAAGCATCACGGAACAGGAATATATGGACAAACTGGAACATTTTGTGCGGGTGCGGACCCAGCAGGTGGAAGCAAGCAATTATCAGTACAACCTGCGGCAGTTCTTTGACGCGGCCGCTGTAAATTACAGGAAGCCGGAGCGTGCTTCCAGACAGGGAGGAAAAAAATCATCATGATGAAAGATTTTACCATCAGCAATATGCTGGATCTGAATGAGACCATCGCAGCAGAGCTTTTTGAGAGAAAAACTTATCCGTGGGAGGTTCTTCCGGAGATCGGAGATTTTATCATTAAACTTGGAAAAACACTGGATCCTTCTGAATATGAGGAGAAAGGCGAAAATGTATGGATCGCAAAGTCAGCCACTGTTGCGCCGACTGCAAGTATCACCGGACCGGCTATCATTGGTAAGGATGCGGAGGTACGTCACTGTGCTTTTATCCGCGGCAAGGCCATTGTTGGCGAAGGCGCAGTTGTGGGAAACTCCACAGAGCTTAAGAATGCGGTGCTTTTTAATAAAGTACAGGTTCCGCATTATAATTATGTTGGAGATGCGGTACTTGGATATAAATCCCATATGGGTGCCGGATCAATCTGTTCTAACGTGAAATCAGATAAGAAGCTGGTTGTTGTGAAAGATGGGGATGAAAAGATCGAGACTGGTCTTAAGAAGTTTGGAGCAATGCTGGGAGACCATGTTGAGGTTGGATGTGGTTCCGTGCTGAATCCTGGTACTGTGATCGGACGGAATTCCAATATTTATCCGCTGTCACCGGTAAGGGGATGCGTTCCGGCGGATTCCATTTATAAAAATGCGAAAGAAATTGTGAAGAAAAAATAGTTTTTCTTTGTTTTTTGAAATAAGTTCTGCTTGGTAAGCAGCGGAAGGTTCGAGGAGGGGAAGCACTCACAGTTGCGAAGGCCGTCTCCCCTCCTGGCCACGCAGGGAAGCCGCACTTTTTTGAGAGTGTGGCTTTTTTTGATGGGGCGATGGATGCGACGGTATTGTTTGCGAGAGGCTGTGCCGATCGGGTGAGAGGGGGACGGAAGGCGGCCTGCGTAGCAGGTCTGTTCCTGGATTGATGAATGAATAGTTTGACTTTTAGATGTGGTAAAACAGAACATACAATTATAATCGGCACAGTGATAAATGGGTGATAGAAGTGGAATACAGGACCGAACCAGGAGTGTTACATTATGAAGGGGCCTGGCCGAATTGCGTGCCCGGAAAGAGGGGCGCCTGAGGGGAGAAAAACGGGCTTCGCAACTCTGAGTGCTTTCTCCCCTCAGAACTCCCCACTGGAAAAGTGCAGAACTGAAATCTCAAAACTTTTCACATACAACACGCACATCCATATAAGATAATAAGAAAAAAAGAATTAAGACAGAAATAAAATCTGTCGAAGTATCACCAGTCCCATAATATGGACTGGATAAAACCAGTAAAAGAAATATTTCGCCGCTTTTCCGCGGATAAATCCCCTCTCCCCATTGTACAGGTTAATGGACAGAAAGGCGAAACAGGCTCTCCATTCATAGTAAAGCCAGCAGCTTCCAAGGATCGCCTGCCCGGGCTTATCGTTTCGCATATAGTACATGATCAGGAGAAAAATATATCCCCGCCATCCGTAATCTGCTTTCAGAAAAATGGAAACAACAAGCAGACCCAGGATACAGAGAAGCTGTATCAAGCGCTTATCCTTAAAATATTCGATGGCACAAAACGCCAGGTATCCCAGAAAAAGCGTGAAAAACACATTCTGTCTTTCATAACGCAGTGTGTTTGTGAACATCAGGTTCCAGGGAATCTCTGAAATCAGGGCAAAAAGAAGGAGATTCCGTCCATAACGGAAACGGCTCCTGGTATGCCGGAAACCTTCCAGCAGGAGAAAACAGAAGATGGGAAAAGCCACTCTGCCGATATCGCGGAAAATAAGATATACACTGTATTCTCTTCCAAGAAGTGTAAACAGGACTTTCTGTGCAGGCGGATACATGCTTAAAAGCACAGCTCCGGTATGATCGATCAGCATGGTGATGATGGCAATTATCTTCAGGGCGCTTCCGCTGAGAATACGGTATTTTTCTGGAAAAACAGAATCCACAGATGCATTCATGAAAAATATACCTCCAGGGTTAAACTTGATAATATATTATCATATACATCGGACAGTTGCCAGAAATATTTGACAGTTAGGCATGCAATACTGCCAGAATAACTTCCAATATTATGCGTTTTATGGCAAAAATTTATCAAATATGACTGGACGAAACAAAGGTTTTGTGAGAAAATAGCCGTAGGGTGTTATCGAACTTTTTTTCTCAATAACATCGGTCAATCTATACTTGAAAGGAGTTTTAAAATGATTTATTCACGCGAAGTAGAAGAAATGTGTCCAGTGGCACAGGGCGTACATCATGGTGCCGCTCCGATCCCGGAAGAAGCAAAATGGGTTCAGGCAAAAGAAGTAAAGGATATCTCCGGATTCACACACGGTGTAGGCTGGTGTGCTCCACAGCAGGGTGCCTGTAAGCTGTCCCTTAACGTAAAAGAGGGAATCATTCAGGAGGCACTTGTTGAGACAATCGGATGTTCAGGAATGACTCATTCTGCTGCTATGGCTGCTGAGATCCTTCCAGGACTTACTGTAATGGAGGCACTGAACACAGACCTTGTATGTGATGCAATCAATACAGCTATGAGAGAGCTTTTCCTTCAGATCGTTTACGGACGTTCCCAGTCTGCATTCTCCGAGGACGGACTTGCAGTAGGAGCTGGTCTTGAGGACCTTGGAAAAGGACTTCGTTCTCAGGTTGGTACAATGTATGGAACTCTGAAAAAAGGACCTCGTTACCTTGAGATGGCTGAGGGTTATGTTACAGGTATCGCTCTTGATGAGGACGATGAGATCATCGGATACCAGTTCGTAAGCCTTGGAAAAATGACTGACTTCATTAAGAAAGGTGATGACCCGAACACAGCATGGGAGAAAGCAAAAGGTCAGTACGGCCGTGTTGCAGATGCTGTTAAGATCATCGACCCAAGAAAAGAGTAATTACACTTCGTAAGGTAAAAATATCAGGAGGTTACAGGAAATGGCTTTATTTGAATCATATGAGAGACGAATTGACAAGATCAATTCTGTTTTAAACAGCTATGGAATCGCTTCTATCGAAGAAGCTGAGAAAATCACTAAAGACGCAGGTCTGAACGTTTACGATCAGATCAAAGGCATTCAGCCGATCTGCTTCGAGAACGCTTGCTGGGCTTACACAGTAGGTGCAGCAATCGCAATCAAAAAAGGCTGCAGAAGAGCCGCTGACGCAGCAGCAGCTATCGGAGAAGGCCTTCAGGCATTCTGTATCCCAGGATCCGTTGCAGACACACGTAAAGTAGGTCTTGGACATGGAAATCTTGGAAAAATGCTTCTTGAGGAAGAGACAGACTGCTTCTGCTTCCTTGCAGGACATGAGTCTTTCGCAGCAGCTGAGGGTGCTATCGGTATCGCCGAGAAAGCAAACAAAGTTCGTAAAAAACCTCTTCGTGTTATCCTGAACGGTCTTGGAAAAGACGCAGCTCAGATCATCTCCCGTATCAACGGCTTTACATACGTAGAGACAGAGTATGATCCATATAAGAACGAGGTTAAAGAAGTATTCCGTAAATCCTATTCAGAGGGACTTCGTGCAAAAGTTAACTGTTACGGCGCTAACAGCGTTCCGGAAGGTGTTGCTATCATGTGGAAAGAGGGTGTTGACGTTTCCATCACAGGAAACTCCACAAACCCAACTCGTTTCCAGCATCCAGTAGCAGGAACATATAAAAAAGAGTGCAACGAGAAAGGCAAAAAATACTTCTCCGTTGCTTCCGGCGGTGGTACAGGACGTACACTTCACCCGGATAACATGGCAGCAGGTCCTGCTTCCTACGGTATGACTGATACACTTGGACGTATGCATTCTGACGCTCAGTTCGCAGGATCTTCTTCCGTACCGGCTCACGTAGAGATGATGGGTCTCATCGGCGCTGGAAACAACCCGATGGTTGGTATGACAGTAGCTGTAGCTGTTTCCGTACAGGAAGCTGCTGACGCTGGCAAATTCTGATTTCAGATAACGAAAAATAGTGGGAAAGGCTGTAAACCTTAGGGTTTATGGCCTTTTTCTTTTTGCTCTGCAATAGAACAAAATATTCTCAAAAAGTGCGAAAAAACAGCAATAGCTAACACATAGCTAACACGTAGCGAACACTCGTAGCTAACACTTTTTGAAATAGAAAAAGCGGCAGAGAAGCTCCGCCGCTGATCATTATTTTTCGATTTTTTTCATTTCATTCTTCAGATCTTCAAGGGTACGGTGGGTATACACTTTTTCAGTGATATCCCGTATCTCATGTCCTACGATCATTTTTAATATGTATTCGTTCATATCAACTTCTTTGGCTTTGGTGATAAAAGTATGCCTGGTGTCGTGTGGCTTGTGATCTATTCCAAGTCTGTCCATAACTTTCCGGAAACGGCCACGATATTTATCATAAGTCAGGTGCGTTCCCTGTTGCCCGTCCGGATCATTAAAAAGATATTCACTTCCCGTTTCAACAGCCTGATTATAATTTTTTGTAACCAGATCAGCCAGCAATGGATGAATAGGAACGATCCTGTTCTTTCCGGCATCTGTTTTTAGACCACCGGAGTAAAACATATTTGCAAGGTCAACATCTGCAATCTTAAGTACAGCCAGTTCCTGTGGACGCCATCCGGAATAAATTCCAACAAGGATCATGTCCGCAAATGGAATTTCCAGATGCTGCCAGAGAGATTCAATTTCCTGGTCAGAAAAAGGAATACGGACAATTTGCGGAGCTGTACGTTTTACGCCACTGCAGAGTTGTGCATAGTTTTTGTCAACAATTTCATGTTTCATTGCGTATTTATACATAAGGTTAAAAACGCTTTTTATTCTTCCTTTTGTACTGTTACCAACATCTGCGTTCAGAATGGTTTGCTCTAAGTGTTCAACACGAATATCTTTCATACGTATGCCATAAAGCGGTTTACAGTACCGGTAGGCAGCAGTGATCGTTCTGGTACTGGATGCTCCGATTGTAGGAAAGTAAGAAGCGGTCCATTTTTCGTACACATCAGAGAAGGTCAGAGTGCGGGAATCAAGATCATAAGGGTTTTCATTGTAATGGGTCAGGGCAGTGATAGCTTCTTGCTTTGTGGTATAGTATCCAATTACTTTTCTCACTTGTCTGGAAGTTCGTTTTTCCTCATCAATATCCCAACGCATAGTTCTGATGGCCATCCATGGCTTACGTCTGGGCTTATCCTTTAATTTATATACAGATCCGAAGCCATTTGGTAACTTCATAAATATCATCCTCCTTGTAAAAATGAGTACAAAAATAACAGCCAGCGAACGAGTGTTTCGCTTGCAAGACCGCTCCGAAGATGATACAATATTTTTGCGAAATGAGGTATCTCTTCGGAGATCCACCACCGTCCCGGTATTGGCGTACTGGGGCGGTTTTTATTTATTTTGATTCAGATTCAATTAAAGATAAAGTTTGCCGATATTCTTTTGCAACGGGAACTTTTGTAAAATTTGCAATGTCATTAAAGTTATCATGAACAACCTTTTCAATCTCATCAAGAGATACATGGAAAAATTCTTTTCGAAGATTTACACGGTTGACGCTTTGTTTTTCAAAGTGTTTATGTAAGAGAGTTTCCAATTCCGGTGCATTTTCAGAAAAAATCATAGCATGTACATCAAATTCAAATGGAACCGAAGCACTGCTGAGCTCCTTTATTCTATCCATTGGTTCGAGGCGACGTGTCATTCCAATTTTATAAATATCTTCTCCGAATGAACCAATATTTGAAATAACATACACAAATCCGGCTTTTGCATTCGCTTCTCTGTCCAGTACATTTTTCTTATCGGCCTCTAAATCTCGTAATTTATCTTCAAGTTCTTTGATTTTATCAATGTATAATTGTTTTTCAACATCACTGGAAGTTTTTTGCATATATGCCATAAGCTTTTTTACTTCGTTATTAAATTGATTACAGTCCTTATCAATTTTAGCTTTCTGACGTTCAATTTCACGGCGTACCTTTTCTTCCTCTACCATTTGCTCTTTAATAGCTTTTTGCCGTTCTTTTTCTTGCTGTTGCTTTAACTGAAAAGTATATGTTAAATTGAGTTCTTCTAATTTTATCTCAAGTAGTTTAGAATTTAAAACAACGCCATCGATTTCAAAAATCTTATTGAGACTCTCAAAAGATTTTGCTATCTTGGATCGTACAGAATCAATATTTTTGACAGACAAATTTAATAATAAATTTGTACACTCAGCCTGAAAACACCGCAAAATCTGTTTTTTGTTATCATTAGTAGCTTTCCTCGAATTTGAAAATGAAATATCAAAAGCATTGCCGGACTTTATTAATTCTTGTTCTTCATTCTTTAAAATGACAAGCTTACTTTTACAATCTTCCGAGAAAAGTCCATCATATTCAGCAAAATTATAGTGATCTACAAGAACCGCAGCAGTTAACTGGTCAGATTCCTGGGATAAGTTACTTATTTCTTGTTTTAACAGGTCTATTTGTTGAGTGTACTCTGTTTCTTTAAGGGATAACTTATTCCAATTTGCTTTATACTGATTCTCCAAAGAGGATTCTTTTTCGTGGTATTCATCATCTAACTGTTCCTGCTTATCGGAAAAATCTTTCTCCAACTCTATTTGCTTATTGGAAAAATCTTCTTCAAGTTTGTTTGTTTTTGCAACTATTTCATCATATGTACCATATGCAGATAGCAATCTTTTGTTATCTTTCGCTTGAATAATAATTAATGCAATACCAACAACAAGTATTATTAGTCCAGCGATAGGTACCATTACAATGAAAAAGAATGCAATGAAGAAAAGTAACGCAATAAACCATGTTTGTAAGTACCATTTCTTTTTCATTAGTGTATTCTCCTTTTAAAATATAATATGCATAAATAATACGACGTTCCTTACAGAAAATCGCTTATTTGCGTTCTTTATTATAGAATAAAAAAAGGTGTTGCCATAATGACAACACCTTTAAGATGATCCAAGCAACAAGATGGGCGGCGTATCCATCATCTCAGGTACTCTTGCGAGTGTGTCGGGAGCCTTTCCGACCTTTACTACTTAGTTATTACTCTATGTCATCATTATGCATTTATTATAAAACATCAATTCTCATCACAGCCAACTGCGGAATAAAATAGATTATATAATTATCCACAGCAACATACTGTCCGTATTTGGAACGGTAGCAGTCAATTACTTCAGTGAGATAATCCTCCGGCACTTCCAGATACTCAGCCATCTCGTGAAGATTCCGGCAGCAGGCTTCGTATGCATTGATGATCCCAATCAGGCCTACACGGAGGTTATAGCCATAAAGTCTGGCCCGGTATTCCTGCTTTCGGTTCATCACATCAGTTGACTGATCCAGAATACTGCCTGTGGTAGTATAGTGGTGACCAAGTTCCTCAGCCAGAATACAGGACTTTTCGGCCTGAGTTTCAATGTCTTTTCGAATAGCTACAGTTCCATCACAATACAGTCCTTTTATTCTTTCAGTTCCAAAAGGATAATCTATAACATCTATACCATCCTTGCAGGCAGCGTCTTGCAATTCTTCGTATGTATTCACCTTAAAACCTCCCGCTCAAGTATATTAAAATTGACAAATATCTTTAAGTGACTTATAATATACTTAACAAGAGAACCGTTGGTCAGCGTACACCTGACCGCCGGCAAGAGTAATTGCTAAAAATAGCGCCTTATCTTACCAGGACGAGGGCGCTATTTTTTATGCATAAAAGTAATAACAAGAGTTATGACTGCACAAAGCATAATTACAAAAGTAAATAAATCACTGTATGTAACCATCAGCACCAGCCTCCTTTCACAGAAGTGTCCGGCGGCTGACATAACGCCCCAACAGTTCCCTGGGTAAGTATATTATATTGTCAAAACACATCTGGCATATATGCCAATTATCTTCTTTTTCCTTTTACAAACTCTGCGAACTGACGGATTTCTTTCAGTTCGTCTTCTGTATATTCCTCACCGTCGAAATGAGCAGCGAGAGTAGTTGGTTTTGCAGGTTCATCCCATCCCATGAGATATGAAGGATTACAATTAAAAATACGAGCCATTTCTTCGATGGTTGTTCTTTTTATATTTTCGACACGGCCATTTTCATATTTTGCAATAGCGGATTTCTTTAGTCCAAGTTTTGAAGCCAGTTCTTCTTGCGTCATATTGTATTGCAAACGGCACGCTTTAATTCTCTGAGCCATTTTACACATAGCATTTACCTCCTAAAGTGTCTTAATTTTACTATATATAATAAGAAAATGCAATAAAAATATTAAAAAGTGTCTTAAAAAGATTAAAAAACTATTGACAGCCTTGGAACTGAGTGTTATTATTCAAGTGTCTTAAAAAGACACAGCGAGAGGAGATGAGAAAAAATTGAACAAGCAAAGATTAGAGTCTGTAATGAAATTACATAATGATAATGGACAGACTCTTGCTCAGTATCTTGGGATTGCACGCCAGACTTTTTCCAATAAATTAAATGAAACTAGAGGTGCGGAATTTACACAGGGAGAGATACGCTTGATAAAAGAAAAGTATAATTTATCGGCAGAAGAAATCGATACGATTTTTTTTGGATAAAAAGTGTCTTTTAAAGACACAGAAGCAACGGGTTATGGAATATCTGCTGTCAGATCAGAAGGAGGTGACTGAAATGGAAGTAGGAAAGATATTGCCTGTTGAAGCAGCAGCCATACTGCATGCATCTCCACAATTTGTTCGGATCGCAATGCAGCAGGGGAAGCTTCCAATTGGGACAGCAATTAAGATGTCTTCAATATGGACATACAACATATCCGAGAAGCTTCTTGCTGATTACAGCGGGAAAGATATAGGAGCTGAGCTGAAAAAAATAAGAGGTGGAAGTAAATGAAACGAGATGCGATCATATCCCTGTGTATAGCCCTCCCGGTGGCAAATCTGCCGTTCTGGCAGTGGAGAAGCCCGGCAGAGATGCTCCTGATGGTAGGGTTGTTCTGGCAGGTGGCGTTTGTGGCCGTGGTCGGGACGGGGTATAAGAAACGAAGATAAAAAATGCCAGCACATAGCAGTGTGCTGGCAAAGGGAAAAATCCCAGATGTAAACGTTCAACATCATCATAGCATCTGGGAGGAGAACAGTCAAGCGGCACGGGTGAAAAGCCCGTATTTATTTTGGGGGTATAAGTCCCCTTACAGGCTTGATAAGGAGTATTAGAGATAGGACCAGGTGAGATATGAGATGTGCGTATGTAAGGCACTTATGGGACTGTGGGGAATCCCTGGAGATAGAAGAGAAACACACAGGACGTTATGGAGCCAGAGGACAGAAGAGAGAGAAGAGGAAGAAAGCTTCTCCGGAGGATATCAAAAGGCAGAACAAGTGGAAGCGAGAGCGGGACCTGAGAAGACTGATCAAGTGGAACTTTGGAAAGTATGATTACTGGATGACGATCACATACCGAAAAGGGGACCGCCCCGCATGGGAACAGATGAAGAAGGATGTAACGGACCTGATCAAAAAGGTAAGGAAAAGATACCGGAAGCTAGGAAAAGAACTGAAATACATATACCGCCTGCAGATTGGAAAACGGGGAGGGCCCCACGTGCATATCCTGGTGAACCGGATCCAGACAGAGAACACAGGTACAGACATGATTTTTACGGAGCTGTGGACCAAGGGACACATCAACATCCGTTCTGTCAATGACACCGGGGGCTTTGCGGATCTGGCAGAATACATTGCCAAGCCGCTGGAAGAATGGGAACCGGAAGGCGTAAAGAGATATCACCCTTCCAGGAACCTGATTCGCAAAGAACCAAAACAGAAGGTGATCAACCGCAGGAGCCTGGTGGACAAGTATGGACACATGATTTATCCCAAAGCTCCAAATGGGTATTACATAGATCCGGAATCCGTACATATGGGTATCAATCCGGTTACAGGGTTCCCATACCGGCATTATACATGCATAAAGCTGCAGATCTGAGGTGAGAAGAGAGTGTGGAAAGTAGATATATATCTGGAAACAGACAGCAAAGTACAAAAGAATATGGACAGAAGGTGTGGGTATGTCCTTGAGACGATTTGCGCCGGCGCAATCCGGACTGTAGAAGGATTCAGCCGTATATCCGGGACTTACCACAGTGCAAACCTTCAGAACCTTGCGGCTGCACTATCCAGGATCACGAAAACAAGCAGGATCTGTGTACATACGGAGGATGCTTATGTAGCAGCGCATATTAGAAAGCTTTCAGAGATGGCAGAAACGGACTGGAAAGATTCCAAAGGTAGTTTAATCCGAAATGCGGATCGCTGGAAAAAAATCTGGGAGCTGGCAGAAAAACACCGACTGGATATAACCGCAAACACTGATAAACACAGTTACTCCGGCTGGCTCCAGGAACAGATGGCGGCTGGAAGATGCGAAAAAGACGTGGAGAAACAAACTGAGCGAAAAGTAATGTGTCAGATGTCAGGATACCATTATTGAACAGGGAAGAATGCATAAAGTGAACGAAAGGAGAAGATGTAAATGTTCGAAAAATTTGGAGAGATGAGCAGCTGCAGGGAGATCAACGAGCTTGCAGAGAACCTGCTGAATGAAGGAGATATCCAGAGCCTGAAAGTGATGGCGCAGGAGAACGGCATCCCGGAAGACTATGTTGAGATGTATCAGTCCGGCGATATCCCGTATCTTTGCGATGCTGTGACGGCCGCCATGGGGAAACTGGATGTGGAATGCGGATCCCTGAAACTGGCCGGTCTGATGAATGACTGGGTGGAGTATATCCGTGGGCTCTGCGTGGAGGATGAGATGGTCGCACACCAGGTCCGCAAGAAAGGAAAGAGCTTGAAGCAGTGCATCGCAGAGATATTGAAGTATGCCTTTAAGAACCAGGTACCTGTGGATAAGGAGATCATAAAGGCTGCAGGAGTCAACGCCGGAAAAGTGACCTTCGGAGATCCGGACATGGGTACCGCAAAAAAACTGATCCGTGATTACTATCTGGGAGGCAGCAGGAAATGAAGAAAAAGGAGATAGAAAAGATCCCATTCCGGGGCGGTGTCAGGGCAGACAAACAGTATCGTAACACAGCAGTTGCATTTTTCCAGGATCTCCGTGGAGAGAGCCATCTGTTTGTTGAAGTTTACGAAAACAAAAAACGGGAGCTGCAGACCCCGTGGATCCGGATGGTGTTTACCCAGAAGGACTGGGGCTTGTATTATCCGGATGCAGGCGTCTGGTCGGCAGCAGGGCTGGATGAAGAAAGGAAAAAGATCGGCAGTAACTGCAAAAAAAGAGACAACAAGTGTTATATGGCTAGGTCCCAGGGAGATATGGTGTGGAAGTTTACTGGAAATACGTGGGAACGGAAATACACCACCTGGGTAGGTGTCCTGCAGAGCTTGATCCACAACATCAAAGCACAGAGAGTCCAGAAAAGGGAAGACAAACGTGCGGACAGGCTTAAAGAACGGGAACAGAACACCCCGCCGCTTCCGAAAGGACTGGAAGACTGGGCGAAAAAAACAGGCATCGGAACAGAACACTTCCTGTACTACAAGCGTCATGGAAGATATGCGGATATAACTTGCTCTGCATGCGGACAGGTGACGGAGGCAGCGGTCAGAAGAAAAGACACCTACGAGGGACAGTTTGAAAAGATAATCCCGGTCCCGCAACATGATTCGGTGGGAACGTGCCCTCATTGTGGTGCTACAGGGGTGTATAAGGCTCAGGGAAAGGCCAAAGGAGTATGGGGGCATGGGATGAACTGCTTTATTGCACAGAGATATAAGGATGATGGAGCAGTGATCAGATATGTGGAGATAGAAAAAATATACAGACTGGATACTTTTCTGGATGAAAAAGAGATCATGATAGGCGCAGGCGAAAAGATGATCATAACTGAGATCGCAAGGACTTACCTGGAAAAAGGAAAAAGGACACAGACAGATTATCATAAATTTAGTTCTTACTCCGGAGAATTCTGGGATGACTGCAATTTGTGCGGAATGAACAACATTTCGATCAAAGCAGCAAAGATATATCCGGAAAGCTACAAAGAACTCCGGACCACATTCCTGAGATATTCGGCAGCAGAGATGTATGGAAAACATAAGACCATGTATAACCTGAAAGAATACCTCGAAAGATATATCCAATGGCCGCAGATAGAGATGTTTGTGAAAATGGGATTACATCATATAGCGGAATCCATAGTAGAGGGCTACTGCGGGATCATAGCAGACAAGGATGCCATAAAGCCGGAATGTTTTCTTGGAATCTACAAAAGAAGGCTCAGGGACCTGAAGACCTTGCAGGGAAACCCTGACTATCTGAAAGTGTGGCAGATGGAGAAACGGATGGGACTTCACGTGACAGTACAGGAAAGCATATTCCTTGCGGAAAGCCAGGTACGGCAGAGCGATCTGAAAGAAATATTGAAATATACCACAGTAGCAAAGTTCATGCACAGGATAGAGCAGTATTCCGGATGCGGGATCCCGGATACTATGCAGGAACCCATGTGTGGAAGGGCAGCAGGTGCTGTAAGCGGCGTAACCCGCACTTATGTGGATTATCTGCGTATGCGGATACAGAGGGGGTATGACCTGCATAACCAGATTTTCCTTTTTCCGAGAGACCTGAGGCTTGCCCATGACCAGATGGTCATTGAGACAAATGCGGAAGAAATCCGCAAGAGAGAACAGGCAGTTAGCGAAAAATATCCGGACATCCGAAAGAACTACAGGGGTCTGAGGAATCAATATTTTTACGAAGACGAGGATTATCTGATACGGCCGGCAAGATCAGCAGAAGAGATCGTTGCAGAAGGAAGGATCCTCCATCATTGCGTCGGCGGGGACAGCTATCTGAATAAACATAACACCGGCCGGAGCACGATCCTTTTCCTGCGTTCAAAGTCAGCGCCGGAAACACCGTATATCACAATAGAGATCTGCGGGACAAAGATCCTGCAGTGGTATGGGATCCGGGATACAAAGCCAGATGAAATCAGGATAGAAAGGCATCTGAGAAGATACATAAAAGCATTAAAGGAAAAAGATCAGATAAAGTCAGTGACCGCATAAGGAGGAAAGCATGGAATATGTACAGCTGAGCATGGATGAATACATCCAGAGTAAAAACGACATCAAAAATAATCTTGGGGGTATCGTAAAGAGTTTTGTCCGGATCGGATGGCAGCTGACCAGGATCGACCGGTCAGGTGCTTATAAAAATGACGGATACAGCAGCATAGCCGAATTTGCGGCCGCAGAATATGGAATGACCAGGACCGGTGTAAGCCGTTTTATGAACGTATATGAAACATATTCTGCAGATGGGGATACACCGGAATTGAAAGAACAGTACCGGGAATTTAAGTTCTCGCAGCTGACCGAACTCCTGCAGGTACAGGAAGCAGACCGGCAGATGTTCACGCCGGAAGTGAAAAGGGAGGATATCAGAGAATTCCAGAGGTTTGAAAAAGAAAATGAAGCAGATCCGGCCCGGCTGCTTGACTGGAAGGATGCAAAAAGCCCGGAAGAAAAGCTGAAAGCAACGATACAGGAGTTTTGCAGGGAGAATAAAGATATCCTCAACGCAGTGTACAGCTCAATTACGGAATCAAAAAACCTGGCAGAGATGATCAGCCCGTCCGGCAGCAGGAGTTACCGGAAAGGCACTGTGTATCTGATGTTTTACGAGGAAACAAAAGGGATCATGGTCAAGGTGTTCGGAGAGACGCCGGTGGATATCACATATCGATATTTCCTCGATGTTGTGCACAGCCTGTTCGATGAGTACGATGCAGGGGCACATACCTGGGAGAAATGCTTCGGGGTACTGCCGGACGAGGGAACAACAGCCCAGAAGCAGGAAGAACCTGTGGAACCGAAAATGCCAGAGCATAGCGGTAAAAACATCGGGAATGTACATGAGGATATTTCGGCGGAGAAGGTGATGGAAAAACCAGAGATTGCGCCGGCGCAACAGGAAGAACAGATCCCTGGACAGGACAGCATCGATCAGCATCCGGAATATATGCCGGAACCGGTGCAAGAACCAGATATCCCGAAGAAACCAGAAGATTCTGTACCGGGGATCCATAAAGAAGAACAGAAGTCCGACCCAGTACCGGAAAACAATGAAACTATTCCGGAAGCTATTCCGGAAAAAGCAATAACCCGGAAAGAATATCTTAAAACGCTCACATTATACGGCTGGGCGGATTACGTGGCAGCAGCAATGCGGACCTTTGGAAGCATACCATTCTCCAGGTTACGAGAGATCAGCTTCTGGGAAGAATGGCTGTGCGGAAAAGTGGACAAAAAAGGACGTCCATGGATTGAGTAAAGGGTGTTTTCAAAAATCCAAATATATCACAAATACATAAGGGGAGGCCCTGACCTCCCCGGAAAGGGGCAGAAATGTTATTCCCAAAACAGAAAAGTAAGAAAAAGAGAATGCGCCATCCGGCCAGCATCCTGCACGATAAAAGCAGCAGGACCTGTTATCTCTGCGTAACACTCCACGATAACTGGAACGAACACAGGATTCTGGATGAGCACCATATATTCGGAGGACCGAACCGGAAGAACTCCGAGGAATATGGTCTGAAAGTATACCTGTGCCACGATCATCACATCTACGGTCCGGAAGCAGTGCACAACAACGCCCGGATCCGCCACGAATTACAGCGGACAGCACAGAGACTATTTGAAAAGCAGCACAGTCACAAAGAATTTATGGAGATATTCGGCCGGAACTATCTTGATCCGGTAGAGATAGGGGAAAACAGTGAGAAAGAGAATGAACCTGTATAAAGTGGTAGATCAGAATGGAAAGCAAGTTTTTGACGACTTGCTGATAGCCAGACAGGTCACAGAGAAAACCGGATGTACAAAGAATAATGTAGCCCAGGCAGCAGCAAATTTTGCTCTTGTGAACAAGAAATACCGGATCATTCCGGAGGATATCAAATTGAGCAAGGTTTTAGATGTTGAACTCCTGGCAGAATGGGACAGGTACCGGAAGTGGATGCTGAGGGCAGCAGGGAGGGGAGAATGAATAGGAGGCAGAAAAAGAAACTGTTCAACAGAAAATGTTGATACCGGCTTGTAAAGCTCCCACGCAACTTCCAGACGTGGGTATTCCAATATTACACCGGTATCGGAGCAGTAACATACAAACGCATTTACACAGAGAAAATCCCAGACAGAGAGAAATACTTGATAGACACCAGAAACGTAGAGAATTTCAACCGGATCATGGCAGAAAGGAGAAAATGATGGGAAACACATGTAAAACCTGTATCAATAACGATGATGGTCTTTGCGACCGCAAAGGAATTCTTGTAGAAGACGAAGATTCCTGTGAGCATCACTGGGCAGCAGAAAAGAAGGTCAGAATGAAGCGACATGAGAAGAAGATGGATATCACACCAGAACTGATGCTGTCAGCGTACAACACACTGATCCAGGGGTGTAAAAGCCAGCCGGCCAGTGAGGATGGAACCTGCAGCAGTTGCATCCTGTATCAGCACTGCCCTGGTGCATCAGATCTTCTTCCAGAAAACTGGAAAGAGATACACTATCCATACCTGGAAGGAAATACACTGCATTACATAAAAGCCGGTAAAGTCAAGCAGATTATATTTTCTAGCCGGGAAGATGCAGAGGAAAGGCTTGCGGAAATGAAAGAAGGTGTGAAATGAGTTATAAGAACAACGAAGGATATCCAGATCCTACAGCTGGAAAGACAGTCCGGTCAGCAGGGAGGATGCCGACGCACATCTATAATGCCTTTTGCGTTCTGAACAATACAGCAGGTCTGCTGGGATTAGAGATTACAGGACTGAGGGATAAAAAAACAGGTCGTGAATGGCCACAGAGGAGGTGAGAATGATGTGGGTAATATTTCTTGGTTCCGGTATGGTGTTCGGAATCGCAGCCCTGGTGCTGGCCTGGATTGGAAGCAGAGTGATCCTGTCGATCAGGCGGCAGCAGAAGAAATTCGAGATTGAAGATGAAACATACAACAAAGTAAAAGAAGCTATCAAAGAAAAGGAGAACAAAAATGAAAAGTAAGATTATTATCGGAATCGTGGCAGCAGTAGCAGTTCTTGGCGGAGGATACACAGTATCAAGAATGGATTTTATCGGCACAGGTAAAGTTGGTATCGTCTACAACTACAAAGATGGAGTACAGGACACAGTACTCACGCCGGGAATGCATTTTATCGCACCGATGAATAAAGTAAAGGAATTCAGTACCAGCAATGAGATCCTTGTCCTCACAAAAGATAAAAGGGACGGTAGTAAAGAGGATGATTCTTTCAAAGTAGCCACATCAGACGATGCCAGTATTGCAGTATCTTTCCAGATGAGTTACCGGTATGATCCAGACACAGTGATTGATACATACAAGCGTTTTAAAGGAATGGACGGAGAGGATAT
>NZ_JAHLPQ010000020.1:0-55721 GCF_018917985.1 Blautia sp. MSJ-36
CGGGACGTTACCCCCTCATTTCACCCATCGGAATATCAGTTCTCCAAAGTTTCGGGCTACAATTGCCCTTCGACTTTGTGCGCAAGCTTTTCACTTACGAACGTGTCGCACGATTGTCATTGCCATAACCTTCGAGCAGGTTGATTGCGCCCCAGATACCGAGACCGGCGCCGAGTGCGATAACGAGAGTCTGTAATACGGTTACTGCAGAGTTGAAAAATGCCATAATAATTAGTCCTCCTTTTGACTATGTGCCCTGTATGCGGGCTGATTGATATTCGTTTTCTGAAACTACTCATTCATGTGCACCTGTCTGATTTGTTCCAGAAGTGAAAAATAGCTGGAAATACTGTTGATCAGACAGTTCTCCAGCTATGTAACAGGCAGCTTCCGCCGCCCGGCCGCATCTGCGACTATTTCTTAATAAGAAGGATGATTAGAAGAATTCAGGTTATAAAAGGCTGCCAACTCTTTGTCCAGCGAAGGCATCGTCGCTTCCCAAGGAATCGGTTCATAGTATTTCGGAAGGAATTCATGCTCAGTTAACGCTTCAAGCACAATTTCTTCTGCCTTTTTACCGAAATTTCGAATACTATGAGTCCAGTCTTTCCACTGAACAAAAAGGATCAAATCTCGTACTGTTCTGATACCGCTCTTCCGCAGGCAGTTATATACACGGCAAGGAAAAATCAACTCGCTGATATTCTGATAAAACAGATGCTCATCACCCGTAATCCCATATCTGCTACAGTATTTATCCTCTTCTCTGCGACACATTCTTTCGAGAGACTCATGTCTTTCCTGATACCCAAGAACAATAAACCAGAGATAAGAGACATTACCGATTTTCTTCAAAGCATCTCTTTTAATGCCCTTTACACGGCTTTCAGTAAGATAATGCATATTTGCGATTGCCTTTACGGACATCTTTTCTTTGTAATTTTCTGTAAGCACGATCATTTCTCTTTCAGTAAGTGCAGACAACGCGTAGGTCAGTCCCTGCATCTGATCTTCTGACAGATTTTCATAATCGAGGTCGCTGCCCATAATTTCATTTACCTTCATAGCTGCTAACAGGTTTGCTGGATATTCGTTATATCTCTTTTTCATTTCATTCATCCTCATGCATTTTCAGTTACACATTAACGAAAGGGAAGATCATCGTGCGTCTTACCTGCACGTCCTCCGGGAGCGCGACTACCAGATTCAGCTCTTTTCTCTGCAAGATCTGTCATCACAGAGCCTCTGTCTCTGGTCTTGTAAGTCTCAACCAATGCCTTCAGTTCCTTGTTGGTAATCTCTCTGGTTTCTTTCCCCCAGATATTCTTACCACTGGCATCCTGTCCCTCCAGCACATTTCTGGAAAGCTTTGTCGTCCCATCCTCAGGCAGCTTCATCCACATGCCCTTGCCATACTGATTTTCATGCACAAAATTAGCAGGAACAACAAATGACTCCCACGGTCTGCTGTCAGAATGATCTGCATTGGGAATTTTGATTTCCACCAGTTCCTTACCGTTTTTCGAAGTGAACGGTTCACCCATCAGACCTTTTCCAAATTTAATCGTAACTTCTGCTCTTCCCTGAGCCTGTTCCTGTCTGTTTTCATATCCAGCCATAATGCCTGCCTCCTTACTCGTCTTTACTGATATCGGATTTCATCCCGATCACTCTGGAGAAATATTTCCCCTCTGCTTCGATTGTCTGGCCGCTGTCCAGTTCAATCCAGATGCGGTCATTGGCATCCGGTGCAGTCACTGTCAGCACATGTTCCAGATTGATAAAATACTTCCCGATAGAAACAAACTTTGTCATAATTTCCTCCCTTATCCACGGATCGCATTACAACCCACGGTATCATAATCAGACCACTTACCTGCATTACCATCAGCATCGATAGCGCGAACTCTGATTTTGCGACCTCTGCAGCATCCGGTAACGTTCTTATCATCACAGCCTGCAGGAACAGAGAATCTGCTGTTTTCCATAGTATAAGTTTGTATCACTTCACAGTCAGAGTAACACATCTCCATCTCATAGCTGACAGCACCTTCAACATCGGACCAGTCTACCACGAGACAATCAGGAGCATTGAGGGACTGGTGGATGAATCTGCATTCACCAATTTCAGGTGCAGGAAGGGAAGTATCTTCTTCTACAACTTCATCGTCTCCGGAACCAGGATTATTACTGCCACCCCAAGTCCAGCCAAAGCCATTGCCCCAAGTCCAACCGGAGCCGGATCCGTTACCCCATCCTGAGCTTCCACCCCAGTTCCAACCAGAGGTATTGCCAGAGCCTGAAGAACCGGTGTTACCAGACCAGTTGCTTACATACTTGTTGTAATCATAATTCTTCCAGGAGGTAGACTCGGCTGCAAATGCAGTAGTACTCATCGCAAGCATCATGCAGGCCGCGAAAACTGTTACAAACATTCTCTTCATCTTCATGTTGATCCTCACTTTCTATGGGCTTATCCCATTTCAATCACTTCGTACTCATCCTTGGCTTTCAATTTCAGCCTATGATTCAGGAATTTCTCGATATCAAAGGCGTTCTTCTTATCAAAATCGGCAGTCAGCTTATAATTCGGATGCTGTGTCAGATCGTATTTATCCGACATAAAAGGTCTCACACCTCTTAACTGCAGGATGCATTTGCCGCCATCCAGCACTGCCAGTTCATCCACTGTAGCCAGATCTTTGCCCAGCTTCTGATAGTTTGTACCGTAAGACGGACTGTTACCTCTTGTATCTGAAGTGTTATAGGTGTCGATGGTTTCTTTACCCAGGGCTGCATTCAGTTCTTTCAGTGTTGTTGGTTCCGCACCGCCCAGGAAAATGCGGGAATCCATGTTACCGATAATTGTATCGGCGTTGTCTTTATAAATTGCTTTCAGCTGCGACTGTGCCTGCAACACCAGACAGGCTGAAATCTCACGGCTTCGGATTGTCGCAACCAGTTTCTCCAGATTCGGAATCTGTCCGATATTGGCGCACTCATCGATAAGACAGCGCACATGCACCGGAAGTCTGCCGCCGTAAACATCATCCGCTTTCTCACAAAGCAGATTGAACAGCTGCGTGTAAATCATCGAAATCAGGAAATTAAAGGTCGGATCCGTATCACTCATGATCAAAAACAGTGCTGTTTTCTTATCTCCCAGAGTATCCAGTTCCAATTCGTCGTACATAGTAATGTCACAAACCTCCTGAATATCAAACGGAGCAAGACGGGCACCACAGCTCACAAGTATGCTTTTTAAAGTCTTGCCAGCAGCCAATTTGAACTTTGCATATTGGCGTACTGCGAAGTGATTTGGTTTCTTTTTCTTGAGTGCCTCAAACATCAGATCCACCGGATTCTGGAAGGTTTCATCATCCTCTCTAACCTCCATTGCATTCAGGAACTCAATCAGTGTTGCAAAATTCTGCTCTTCAATCGGCGCTTCATAGTGGATATATCCAATCAGCGCACAGTACAGCAGCGTTTCCGCTTTCGTCCAGAATTCGTCACCGGATTTGCCATCACCTTTCGTGTTAGCGATCAGTGTTGTAGTGAGCTTCAGGATATCCTTCTCACCATGAATATAAGAGAAGGGATTATAGTGCATACTCTTTCGAAAGTTGATCGTATTGAAGATTTTGATACGGTACCCGTTCTTGGTTAGGGCCTTTCCGCAGTCAATTACAATATCTCCTTTCGGGTCGTTCCTGTCAAGATAGAAAACAGAAGTGTTGCATACAATTTTCGCCTTAGAAATTATCTGCTTTCACATCATCACGCATCAGCCGCTTCATCTTGTCCTCCAAGGTGTCCTTGCTCTCTGAGCTGAAATGAACGCCGATGATATAGGTGGTGCTGCCCATTCTCATGCTGAACGAGCCTGCCGGATTTGCTTTGGGTGTTTGGGTTGCTTTGTTGTTCTGTGCCATGCGATACCTCCTTGAAACGGAAAAAGCCAGACAGGGTGTGTGTCGGCAACGAAGTCCGGCAACGGGCTTCAAAAAACCTCGAACATTGTCCTATCTGGCTCTTATACTGTTTTTGCTTTTTTCTTTGATTTCTCCGTTGCTTTCGTTGTTAGAACTCTTAAAACCCTTGTAAATAAAAAAGATTTAAGGGATTAGCCCGGCAACGGGGTCGGCAACGGGATAGCAACCAGCCCGGCAACAGGGTCGATTTTTTAGAATGGAATCTCTATCTGTTGGGCTTCTTCCTCGGTCAGCTCACGAAAACCGTCCGGCAAATCAGAGCCGGTTGCTGATAGCTCGTTGCCGGAATCGGCTCGTTCCCAACCTCGCTGTCTGCCGTACTTGGCAAAGATTCGGGGATTGGGAAATGCTGTCCAGCCCTCGATACTGTTGTTCATGATTTCATTGATTTCCCGGATTTCCCACTGCTTCGGCTCGTCAAAGGAATGGTTCAGAGCTTCTGCATAGATCAGCTTGGAGCAGACCTGTGTGCCGTTGAAATTATCAAGGAAAGACTGAATCAGCCCTGCCTTGGTGTCCTCCGGCATGAACTGCTTTTGCAGCTCCCGCAGCTCCTTGTTCATCTGCTTTGAGAGGGTAAGGCGAAAAGAACCACTCCGATAGATGGTCATTGCTTCTGCCCACATCAGGTCGATATACGCCCTCGATGCGGCTTCATCTTCCAGAATATGAACCTCGGCTCGTTCCGGGTGTACCATGATGGGCAAAAACCTTCGGTTGCCGCTTCGGTCAAGGGGCAGAAAGTCCATCGTATTGGAGCTGCCGCCGAACACGCATTGCCTCAATCGGTCTGCCGGATGGGTTTCATACGGCACTTTATAGGTTTCCTTGGCTCTGCTTATAAAGGACTTAATATCCTCAATACTTTTGGCATTGGCGGTGGCAATCATCTCGGACATTTCGATAATCCAATGTCCCTGCATCTTGCGGTAAACATTGTCATCGTCAATCCGTTTCAGGTCATCGGAAAACCACTCGTCTTTGATTGCCAGCAGCCGGAAGAAGGTGGACTTTCCTGCGCCTTGTCCTCCGACCAGACAGAGCATGGTTTCAAACTTGCTTCCCGGCTTGAACACCCGGCTGATTGCGCCCAACATGAACAGCCGCAGACATTCATAGGTGAACTCACTTCCCTCAGCTCCGAGAAAATGGGGCAGGGCGCAACGGATGCGCTCGGTGCCGTCCCATTCCAGACCGTTCAGATAGTCACGGACGGGGTGGTACTTGTTGCAGTCAGCGACAATGGAGATTGCTTTCTGGATTTTCTTTTCGCTGGTCAGCGTGTACTGATCTTCCAGATAGAGCATCAGGTAATTCAAATCCGTATCGTTCAAGGTCGTTGTCGGCTTGCTCCACCAGAGCGGCTTCACAATATCAATGCGCTCCGTCAGGATGTTGTAGCGGATCGCTCCTTCCAGCTTCGGGTCATTCTGAAATACAGTCAGACAGTTTCGGATGCTGTTTTTGACAGCTCCGTTATCGGTCGAGTCCAGACTTCCTCTGACTTCCTCCACGGTCATGCTCGTCTGGGTGTTCTGCAAATCGTTGTTCAAGATTCATCACCTCTTTTCTTTGCTCGGCAACCAGAGCCTTCTTTTCCTCGGCTGTGCCGTACAGAAGAACATCCAGCAGATATTCGATATGGCTTTCTCGTTGCAGGGCTTCCACGAACAGAGGATGCCATTCGTCCTCCGGCTGCTTTGGTGCGTATTGTTGCTTCCATGTCCTGAGATGATGGAAGTAATCGGACAGCACCTTGTAGCATCTGCTTTCTTCCTGGCGGTATCTCTGTTCCGGGGTAGGCTCTCGGATATGGGGCTTGATTCTGTGCTTCTGCCTGTTGTCGTAGCTGATACCGAAATCATCAGCCAGCTTCATAGCGGCGGCTTTGCTGGGCAGTCCGAACAGACGGGAAACAAAATCAACTGCATCTCCGTCCGCTTGGCAAGCGAAACAATGGAAACGCTTGTCCACCTTCATGCTGGGATTCTTGTCATTGTGAAACGGGCAGACTGCCATGCCATGACGGTTGACCTGAATGCCGTACATCTCTGCCGCCTGTCGGGTGGTCAAGTTCTGTTTGACCGCTTCAAATACATTCATTGCATCTTCCTTTCGGGGAACAAAAAAAGACACCTGACATTTTCACAATGAAAACGGCAAGTGCCTTACAGTTCTATATTCTGTTTTTTCTGTTGCGGGGTTTTCTGCTCCTGCTGATTGCTGCTCTGCTCTTGCAGAAACTTTATCTTCTCCGTGACGGAGTGCTTCGGTTCGGGCTTCTTCTCGACCTCGGACTGCTCCGGCATGAGGACTTTGCTGACCCAATAGCGAATATCTTTCATCGGCTGCAATTCCTCCTTGGCGGTGGCAAGCTGTCCAGCAAGCTCGGTGTGTGTCGCTTTCAACTTGTCATATTCCGCTTGCAGGGAATCCAGATTGACATTCAAATCCACGCCCTGCTTTTTGAGATAGCGGAACGCTTTGTTGAAGCTGTCCAGCTCGTCCTTGTGGCTTTCTGCAAACGCTGCCTGTCGTGCTTTCCAGCCGATTTTCAGATACTTGTCATGAACCGCTTTGTGGGTCTGGCAGTCTGCCACGGCGTTCTGAATGCCGGTAATGACCTTCATGCGGGCAGATGCTTTCTTCATAGCGGCGTTGATGCCCTTGGACTTCTCGCTCATTCCTTGCAGGGCTACATCCAAATCTTCCAGCGTGAAAAGCCCATGCTCTTTCAGATAGATCATTGCTTTGGAGACCGCCTTCAAGTCATCGGTCGTGCCTTTCTGCTGACCGTATCTTGACCAGTCGCTGCGTTCTGCCTTGCGTAAGTTCAGATAATCACGCAGCAGAATGACCAGATCGGGGGAAGTGTTCTTTGCTTGTGCTTCCGTTTCTGCAAAGGCTTCCTTGGTTGCTTCCACAATGTCTGCAATCCAGTTCCGCAGATTTTGGATGGTGCTGCGGATGGCATTCATCATGCGGTTAGCCGCCTTAATATCCCGGTTGAGATTGCCGATGTTGGTTTCAATGCCCTTGCGTTCCAGAGCGCAAACGGCGGCTCCCATGTGGACGGTCGGAATCTTATCCAGTCCCTGCCGTTCATAAGAGCGCATATTCACTCGCTCAGGACTTCCGGCAAGTTCCAGATACTTGTTCTGAACAAGCTCCCAGCCGTGTCTCCATTCCTCGGCATGGTACTGCTCGTTCCAATCAACGGTATCCTCCTTGTGGCTTTTCCAGTTGCCGGAGGGAAGTCTGATACGCTCTCCGTTCTCGTCAAGGTCATAAACCTTGCGGCTCTTGGACAGCCACTTTCCGTTTTCATCAATGGCTCTCATGGTCAGCATGATATGGCAATGGGGATTGTGTCCGGGAGGATCTGGGTCATGGATTGCAAAATCACAGCACATTCCCTTGGACACAAAATGCTCTCGGCAGTATTCTTGCATCATCTGCGGATACATTTCGGGCGGCGCTTCTCTTGGTAAGGCAACCACAAATCGCCTTGCAAGCTGGGAATTCCATTGCTTCTCTACTTCCTCAGCTGCGTTCCAAAGTGTTGCTCGGTCAGCATATCCGGGTGGGGCATTGTTGGGCAACATGACCTCTGTGTAAACCACCTCTTTCTTGTAAAGGTAGTTTTTCATCTTCTGGTCATACTCGGAAAACAGCTTCTCTCCGGCTTGGTAGGCAGCTCCGGCAACAGCGGAGCTGCCCTTGCTTCGCTGGACGATGCGGATTTCCAAATGAGGTACTGGCATTTTGGTTTGAACCTCCTTTCGATGGTACAAAAAAAGACCGATACTTTTCAGTACGGTCGAGGGGGGATATTCACTTGTTGTCGGGGAATGATTGCTTGCAATCGTTCCTCGGCGGCAAGTCCACAAAGGGGTAGCTGGCAAAGCCAGCGCAGGGGAAGTGTAGCTTCCTCTGGATGAATGGAGCAAGGGACTTTTGCGGAAATCATCAGGCTCCATGCAATGGGCTTTCGGCAGAACGCAATCACCATCTTTAGGTGGTGTATAATTGCGCCCTTGTCTCCGTCAAGGGTTTTCGCCCTCGTCCACTTCCTGCGTTTCTCTCCGGCTCTCAATCAGCAGGTTCAGCTTCTTTTGAACCGCTTCGCTCTGGAAGATGAAGGTCAGCAGCTCCATCACATCCTCATCGGTCAGAACGGTCGGCTCTTTCAAAAAGGTCTCCAACATTCCGGCACGAGTGCAAAGCCGATGGGTTCTCTCGCTTCTGGTCAGCCGTTTCAGCTCGCTCTGCAATCGCTTCTCCTTGTGCTTGGCTGCGGTCAGCTTGCGTTCCGCAACATACTGTTTGTGTCTCAGCTTTTCCAATTCTTCGCTCATGGGCAACTTCTCCTTTCTGATAATGGGCAAAACAAAAGCGACCAACTTTTTACGGTTGATCGCCTTTGCCTTGGTCATTATAGAATTGTTTAATTTGTGAACTCGTCTGCCAAGTGCTTACTTAGCTCAGATAAAGATTTAATTAACCCCAAATTGCTATATTCAAAACTTTGCGTTAAACTATCCCATTGCATAAATCCAAGGCAATGCTCATGATGTTCGCCTTCAACGATAGTCTGAATGTCAGAAATATGGGCTTCCGTTGAGAGAATATGAGCTAAACGAGGGCTTGCTCCATTATCAATATTGACAAGTAAACCATACTTTGCTCCCGAGACCAGACAGTATCCAACCAGCTGCGACCATTCTTTAAGTCCAGCGCTATTCATTAGCTTAACCTCAAGAATTAGAATTTCAAATTGTGTCCCATCAGTAACTAAAGCAAAAATATCAAGATTAAGCGGTGGGACTCGATTTGCAAAGTTTTTGACACAGGTGCATTTATCAGGATGCTCAGCAATAATTCTTTGCAGATTGGTTTTTAGTTCACCAATGCCCCAAAAAACGCTAAGTTCTTTATGACGCTTTGCTTTGAAATTGCTTTTAAGTTGAGCTTCTATGAAGGTCTGTATTTCTGGATAATACGAAACTTCATTCCGACTATGCTTACCGGGCATTTGACAAATCCTCCTCGGTAATTCTACGAACAAGCAATTTGTATTCGTTATCTGGCGAGACTGTCACTAATCTTTTATAGACCTCAGGATTTCTTGCGCCGATTAAAGCTCCACGACCATTTCCTACAATGACTAACGGTGTAAGCAAGTCCGGCTTTCTTATTTCTACTGTTAAACCTGCATCATTGTTTGAATGCCGTTCAACGATTTGAAAATACCCTTTTGGGCGCTTGCCGGAAAGTTCATCATCATTTGCAATAACGTAGGCAACAGCTTGGAGTATTTCAGCTATCGGGTAGCCGGTATTAGCAGTGGTTCCATATAGCAAAGCTGTTTTATCTTCGTTATATTGTTCTATTAAATTTCGGACGTTGATGTTGAGCGTAGTGTAATCACGACTAAACAGCAACGGGTCTTCCTGAATGATATTCTCTATCTGTGTATAGCTGTCCTTATGCAAAATCGGAAATGGATTTATCAGTTCTCCAATGTGTTCGAACTGCTCCCTGATTTTACAGTACGGGGCGTGTTCACATCCCATAACAGTGCAGAAGTGCCTGAAATGAATGAAGTGCCCACCCCTAATAACTTCCGGCAAGCGAGCATCATTTTCAGCTGGATGTACGGTAGATGGAGTGAAATGCATATCTCTGGTCTCACATCTTTCCGCAGCGTGAATTTCTCTTTGTAATCTACGATTTTCGTTTGACGTTTCCGCCTTGGTTCTGAATGCGAATGCTCCGAACTGAGCATATTGATCCAACAGAATTCTCAGCTTAAATCCTTTATTCCATTGGGCATAGTACGAATCGCTTGTACAATGGATGTTGGGGTGATTCCAGTTAACCTGATCAGGGATACAATTTATGCTATATAGTAGCCGACACAATTCACAAACAAACTTAAAGTTGTAACCTTTTATTTCAAAAGAAATAATCTGATGCTCATCCGTAAAGCGGCGCTGCGATTTTGCCATACTACCAATAGTATCTGCTAATCCTGCAATGAAGCGGCGCTTAAGATTGTCATCAACTAATTCTAATACCACCTGACTGATATCAGCAGTTCCTCGAAGTTCGCCCTCACAAGCAATACCATAATGCATGAGGTCATTTTTTACTGCTGTTGTATCACCTTCACAGAGAATTGTCCATGTGCCTCCGGGTGTTGTTTCGTATTGAACAGAAAGGTCGTAGACAGCCCGAAACATTTGTCCTACTTTACGCAAAATATCCCCTGCAATTTCACCCGCACGCTGTGGGTTTTCAAGGTATGAACCCCATTTTTTGTATGGTAAGCGAATACTAAATACATCTTCTGCATTTCCGAATACGCCACCACCTATAATTAACCCCAATAAGTATGCTTTATCTGTATCCATTATTCTATCCCCTTACTTTTCGCTTCCATTTTTCTTGAACACTTGCTCCATTATTGCAGAAGCAATATTATATGCTAATGTAACCGGAACAGCATTTCCTATGACTTTATACATTGCGGTTATATTTCGTGCTGTATCCGTTAAGAAGTTAAAATCATCGGGGAAGGTTTGAATACGTGCAACTTCTCGAACAGTAAATCTTCTGTCCTCATAGGGATGTATAATACCGCAATTCTCCGGCTGAGCAGATGCTGTCATAGTTCCGCAAATTTCATCTCTCGAAAAACGCCGATAGAAGTTAGGCGAATGATACTTCTTCATATTATCTCTGATTCTTTGGAAACGAGGGGCTAAATGCTCATACGGAACATCTTTCCACGAGCCGCCCTCAGGAATATATTTAATCATATCCAAAGCCTGCGGAGAAAGGGACCAGTCTACATTGTTAGCTACTTCAGACGGTACGTTTAGAATATGCCGTAATGTCAAATTATCTTTACATTGCTTTTTAGGAAACTCAAATGTGATTCCTAAATCCTTGCGTACACCAACAAACAAAACTCTCTGACGATTCTGAGGAACGCCATAGTCTGATGCGTTTACAAGTTGATGCACAACATTGTATCCAATGCCATTCATGCTGGACAGATCTTCTACTATGACTTCTGCTAAGTTGCGTCCATCAATATATTTCGTTGAAAGCAATCCCTTAACATTCTCAAAAACAATTACCTTCGGCATCTTCTTTCGAATAATACGTAAACATTCTTTATATAGCATGCCACGAGAATCGTGGACACCTTTACGATTTCCGGCATTAGAGAACGGCTGGCACGGGAATCCCGCAGTAAGAATATCTCCATCTGGAATTTCATCTTCGCCAACTGACAATATGTCACGCCGATCTATATTGCCCAAATTGAGCGAGTATATCGCTTGAGCATCTGAATCAAAATCGTTCGCAAAAACAATATCAAATCCCGCCTTCTTGAAACCTAAATCCATTCCACCACATCCGGAAAACAAGGAAATGAGACGAGGGCGTTCTGGCATTTCAAGATCTAAGACATAAGAGCCTGCATTGTTACACATTGGCTTGTTTTGGTGAGAATTAGATACATATTCATCAACATCACAAGCTCGAATTCGCCACGTATGATTGCCAAGTTTTGAAGCGGGTAAGCTACCATTGCCAATCATTCGCCGTATAGTTTTTTCGGATAGCTGTAGATATTGAGCTGTTTGAGAAACAGTTAACAGTTCCGTATCCATAGGTAAATTCCTCCACTCTGTTTTTTACATTCTTTATTCTAATATACGAACCCCCGAATGTCAACAGAAGAGAGGAAAATGTAGGACATGAATGGACATCAGAGGACACAATTTCAATATACGCACATCGAACAGATGTTTTAAGATGAGCATTTGAATTATGCAATAGTATATTTCTTCGTTGGCGAGCAGTCAAAACATCGGATGTAAGCTCGACATTTTGACCGCATATCGCCCCTAACTGTTACATTATTCCGTCCGGCTCTTGAACCCGGTTTGCTTTGCGCTCTCGCTTGCTTTCCGTCTGCGTTCTTCGCTGTACGGTGCTTGCAGTCGGATAGACAGTCTGGACTTGTCCAGCACATAGATCACGCCGCCCTGGGCGAAGGATTTTTCCAAGCAGCAAAGGTCGGGGTGTTTCTTGCTGAACGCTGCCAGCCGCTTTCGCAGTCCGGCATTGTAGGTCTGGATGTGGGCGGTGTCCTCGCCCTCGTTGAACAGGATAATGGTCTCTTTCTCATACTTTGTCAGGGTCATATTCGTCATCCTCCCATTCCTCATTGTATTCCATGCCGTCCTCGCAATCCTCTGCCGGACAGCCTCTCACGATGCGCTCAAAAGCCTTTTCGTAGCGCAGATATGCTTCCATCTCTAAGCGGAGATTGAAGAACATACAGCGATACCAACGGTCGGCGGTCGGGGTGTTCATTTCTCTTGCGATTGCAAGGAAGAATCGCTTTACGGCAGGATCGGGGGCAAGCGCTGCCAGCGTACAGAAACGGTTGACCGTTGCTTCACGGTCAGGGCTGCCAAAGGCGTACAGTGCTTTCTTCTGGTTCATTGTCATAGTTTTGTTCTCCTTTGATTTGATAAAATAAAAGCGGCAGGGACTTCACAAGGAAATACCTGTCGCTTTGCTGACGATATAAAATTG
Organism: Blautia sp. MSJ-36; assembly: GCF_018917985.1. NCBI lineage: Bacteria > Bacillati > Bacillota > Clostridia > Lachnospirales > Lachnospiraceae > Blautia > Blautia sp. MSJ-36. The sequence goes on from NZ_JAHLPQ010000020.1 coordinate 12,618, forward strand.
TTGGGTCAGGACTTGATAAAATCACGCAGTCCGTAGTTAATAACGGCGATTCTAATAATCAGCCATTCCGCAATGTGAGGGATGATAAAGACCACAAAGGCAACTGCCAGCAGTTGGAGCGTTTCTGCTCCTGCGCTGATGCCGAACATCCATCCGGCAATCGTTATCAGGAACATCAGCCCGGCAAGCAAATTGAAGATAACGGTCGAAAACTGCGTGAAGAAGATACCGACCCATTGTATCAAGGTGACTGCCACAATCAGCGGCAGCACCAGCAACTTAATGATTAGCTTTATCAGTCCCATGGTTTCCTCCTTGCTTAGCTGTAAATTAGCTCGTCCTTAATGACTTCCTCTGCCTGTGCCACACAAGCGTTCATCTGGCGAACCCATTCAAGCTGATTTGTGGCTTTGAGCCGTTCGGTCACACCGTAGTGTTTCATCAGCTGGGGAAGGATGATGTTCATACGGCTCTTGGCGGCGGCTTCAATTTCCGCACAATGGGGATATAGCGTTTCGCTCAGTACCATCTCCGAAAAGAGAAACGGCTGTGCTATCCGCAGATACGACTTTCGCATCAGCCCCCACTTTCCAAGACGGATATTCGGGTTTTGCAGTTGAATGTCGGGGATGTAGTAATCTCCGCTCTTGATGAATTTCAGTTCCATAGTGTCCTCCTTAATGTTTGTCACTGACGATTTCAATGCGCTCATACAGCCCGGAATCATCGTCCAGAAACAGGTTCTTGTGATGCTCTGCTTCGGCAAGAGAACGATAGTAATATTCCTCGTCCGGCTTGCCGTCCTTGCGGACAAATCTGACTATCCATAACTCGTTCATGCTGGAATATCCTCCTTTTCTGCTTTCTTTTTGTGGTAGTCCTCTCTGCGCTTGGCAAGGTGGGCTTCGTATCGTTTGATGGCTTCGGGGTCTCCGGCTTCCGCATCGGCTTTCAATTTCTGATAGCACTTAACGGTGGCTTCGCTCTGATATTTCCGCTTCTCAGCCAGCTTCCTTGCGGCTTCTTCATCGGTCTTGGCAAGCTCCACAAGGGCTTTGTGTTCAGCTTTGCGCTTGGCAGTCCTTGTGCGGATATACTCCTTTTTTCGGGCTTCCATCATGGCGGCGTACTCTGGATCAGCTGCCATCCTCGCTTCCTCACGCTCCTTTTTGCGCTGTCTGGCTTCGGCTTCCTTGGCTCTCATTGCTTCCAGCTGCTTGGCTGCTTCGGGGTCTGTCTTTGCCTTTTCTTTCAGCTCAGCCCGTGTCAGTTTGTTTTTCTTTTTGGCTCGCTCCACTCGCTTACGCTCAGTTTCGAGTATCTTTTCACGCTTGATGCGCTCTTTTTCCTCTAACTGACTGATATATTCCGGGCTGGCTTCTCTGGCTTCCTTTAGCTTCTGGCGGTGCTTCTGATTCCGCTCACGCTGATATGCCAGATGTTCTTCATACTGTGCGATAGCAACCGGGTCTCCGGCTTGTGCAGCTTCTCGCATAGCATACAGCTTTTGCTTTCTGCGTTTTTCCGAGCGTTTGCCCTTTTCCTGCTTCTTTCGCAGCTGCTCGGCTTCGATGGCGGCAATGCGTTCTTCCTCGGAAACAGTTTCAACAGGCGGGTAGTAGTTACCGATGAAATTGAAATGAATATCAATGTTCTGCTGTCGGTAAATGGTTCGACCGCCTGTGGCTTCGTGAACATCAATCCTGTCAATGAATGCATAGAGCATAGTGTCGGTCAGCTCCTCGCAGTCCCGGTATTTCTTGACCAGAGCGATAAAACGGGATGCGTCCACCTGCTTGATTTCATCGTGCTGAACCAGATTTTCCAGCTCTGCAACACGCTTTTCCAGCAAAATCTGTTCTTCATCGTATTGCTGAATCATGCGCTGTGCCTGTCGCTCCGGCAGCAAGCCGCTCAAGGTACTCTCATAGAGCTTGTTGATTTTCTCGTCCAGCTCAGCCATTCGTTTCTTTGCTTCGGCAAGTTCCTGATAGCCATTGTTTGCCGTTCTGGTCTGCTGCTCATTCCAAACGGCTTTGAGCTGCTGAATAAACTCGTCCTCGTTTTCAAGGACATATTTGCTTACCGCCTGAATTGCCTGTAAAATTGCCGCTTCCAGAACCGATGTTTTTACATAGTGGGAAACACATTCTCCGCTCTTGCTCCGATAATTGCCGCATTGAAAAGCGGAATCTGAATCATAGTGCTTTTCGCTATGATTTGCTTCGGGACTGATAAATCCCATTCTTGCGCCACAGTCAGCACAGTACACCAAGCCGGACAGGCGGTGGGAGTAGGTGCCATTCGCCACTCTCGGCTTTTTCTTCGAGCGAATCTTTCTGGCAATATCCCATGTGTCTTGGTCGATGATGGCTTCATGCGTATCGGGGAAAATCATCAGCTCGTCCGGCGTTGCGGCTCTGCGCTGCTTGGTCTTGAAGTTCTCGCAGATGGACTTGCCCAACACAGTATGACCGAGATATTCCTGCCGATCAAGGATGTAGCCAACGGTGGTTGCACTCCATCGGCAGGGGTCTGTCACATTCTTGTGTCTGCAATTCTTCGGCTGATTTAAGGCTGCATAAGCGGAGGGAATCAGCACCTTCTCTGCTGTCAGCATTTCCGCAATGGCGGTGGTGCTGTTGCCCTGACAAACCAGACGGAAGATTTTTCTGACAACCTCTGCGGCTGGCTCGTCCACGATGAGAGTCTGCTTATCGTCCGGCTTTCTCTTGTAACCATACGGGATAGAGCCGCTGCATCGCATTCCGTCTTTCATTCTGGACTTGAAGATTGCCTTAATTTTGTTGCTGGTGTCCTTGGCGTACCATTCGTTCATGATGTTCAAGAACGGCGTGAAGTCATTGTCCTGCGGGGTAGCACTGTCCACATTGTTGTTGATGGCTATGAACCGAACGCCCTTTTTCGGGAAAAGGATTTCTGTGTAGTAGCCAACTTGCAGGTAGTTTCTACCAAAACGACTGAGATCCTTTACCACAAGGGTCTCCACTCGTCCGGCTTCGACTTCTTCCAGCAGGGCGGCAAAACCGGGACGATTAAAGTTCGTACCGGAATAGCCGTCATCATAGAAGTGCCGGATATTTCTCAGCCCATGCTGACGGGCATATTCTTCAAGATATTTCTTTTGGTTCTGGATGGAGTTCGATTCTCCAGCCTGTTCATCATCTCTTGATAAACGCTCATACAGAGCTGTAATTTTGATTTCTTCTTTCTTTGCCACGGTTTTACCTCCCTTCTTTATGTAATTAAGCAGGTAAACATCGGTCGTGCTTGTGAAACACACCCTTTGTCTATCTGCTTATAGTATAACCGTTGGGATCAGTGACCACATATGAGGAATGGCACTGAAGGAGATTCGGTTTCAGCCAAAACCTCGTTTTACCACTACCAGAACCGCCGACGATCAGCACATTTTTGTTTCTTGCATTGGCCGGATTCTTTGGGCGGTTTCCCATCATCAGTCTTTCTGTTCTTGTCAGGATGACATTGTTCTGGAATTCCGGATCTATAAAGGAGGCGATATACCTTTGCGTCCCCTAACGGGCTGTCCCGTATTCCATTCCATGTCGATACTTTTTTGCATTTCTTCCTTTCATCCATACGGCAAACCTAAGTGCAGCACCACAAATGATGCCAAACAGCAAATCTGCGGAATGAAAACTTGGAAGGGGATTGGAGAATGCCACTCCCATTGCAGCAAAAAAGCTGAAGAGTTTTGCGGAAGTATCCGCCCCTTCAGCCAATCGCCATGCTTCCCAGATGTTTGTTGCCAGCATACCTGCAATCACATATGGCATATTCAAAATCAGAAGCTTCTTTGTTTTCGTACTCATAGATCACGCTCCTGACTCTTATTTCTAACTTTAGAAGGAATCGATGCCACCAGTTCCTTCAGCTTGCCAAGCTGCTTCAGAACACTCGGTTTGTCCTTTGCCTTCAACCTCTGGTTACTATACTCCGCAAATGCAGCCGTCAATGCATCAGCATCTCTCGCCTTGAAGAACACCATATACTTTGGAGGTGTCACAGTCTTATCTCTGGTAATTGCATAATCAACACCATACTTATTTGCGATCTTTTCAAAATCCCGGATGTTGGTATTCTGAATATCGATGCTGCTGACACCCTGATTCTGTCCGATCAGCTCCTGAATGGACTGTTTTCCATGAGGAGTTGTATCTTCATTTGCCTGTTCGGCTGCCTTTTTTGCTTTCACGTTATTATGATGACTTTTCCAGAGACGGAAAGCACTAATGATTGTCCTTCCACTCAGCCTCGTAGTCGATATCGCCAAATTGACGGTTCTGTTTTCCACTTCTTCCTGCATGGGCTACGCCTCCTTTCCACAGGATTTCTTAATGTTTACACCAGACGAAATGCCGGAATTGCCATGCCATCCACGGCGATCGTGGTAAGGTTAGCCTCCACATAGTCAAATGCACTCTCAATGGTTTCATGGGTGACAGAGCATTCATTACCGTTTTCATCCATCTCCACAATGACTGCAGTTCCAAGAAGATAACGAATGCCTCCCAGCTCAACTACATCATCTGCGTTGCAGTGGATCAGAAGCTGCTCATCAAATACAATATCCTGCTCACAGAAAGCATCATCCTCCTCGGTCATCTGACGGAATTCCTGCGCAGTAAATACATCAATGTATCCACTGGGATTGATCGCCATAACGATAGCGGGAAGATCACCGTCTGCTTTCTCACTGGCCATACGCTGTGCCTCTTCTACATGCTGATCCAGAATTCCTACCATCACGCAGCGAACACTGTCCACCGCACTCTGCAGGAACTCCAGCGTCTTAAGCGCATCTTCCGGAGAATAGCGCTTTTCCATAAAATTCTTTGCCATTTTTGATTTCCTCCATTTCTTAGCGGTTTACATCCCGCTGTTTTTTTCTCTGCCACTGCTCCAGAAGACGAATAATCGTATCTTCCATCTGCTTCGGCGTATAAGATTTCGGGAAATACTTTCTCAGCACATCATTTCGAATCGTGACATGATCCAGTTCTCCCTTTTTGACTTCATTCATGATTTCGCACATCGCAACAAGAGTACAGGACCCTTCCTGACTCAGTTTTTTCATTCGCTGAGCCTGCGAAAGGGAAGGAGAAGCCTGGGTAGCATCCATTGCTTCCAGGAACTCCTTCTGTTCACCAGGCTTCAGATAAGATAATTCCACCGCCGGATTAAAGGCGATCTGTTTGGAATCCACCATATCCATAACCTCCGGAATGAGATTTGTAAGACGGATATACCTTTTCACAGTATCCTTACTCATCCCAGCTGCTTCACCAATAATCTCTGTAGATAACTTCGGTGCAACTTGCTCCGAAGTTAAATCTGTTCTTTTACCCTGGTGTTTAATAGCATCCTGCTTCATCTTGAAAGCCCAGGCTCGTTCACTCGGCAGGATATTTTCTCTCTGCAGATTACTGTCACACATGAGAATAATCGCTGCATCATCATCCAGGTCACGAATAATCGCAGGCACTGTTTCTTTTTCAGCCAACTCACTGGCTCTGTGCCTGCGATGCCCAGAGAGGATTTCATACCCTCCATAAGGATCCGGTCTGACGATCAGCGGCACCAATACACCGAATTCAGAAAGACTTTCAACCATCTGCTGCATTTCTTCATCGTCGCGCACCTGAAAGGGATGTCCTTCAAAAGGATGCAGCTCAGATAGCTTCAGCTGTACGACCTGCTCAACCTCCGCGCCTTGCGAAACCTCTTCTCCTGCTAATCCTGCAGTCATAATTTCTGTTTTTGCCACGAATATTTACCTCCCTTGGAGGGCGGCGCTTTACATTGTTATCTTTCTTCCAAAAGGGATAGAAGCTTTTCTTCATAGATCCAGTACCTCCTTCACAGTCCTCTGTTTATCCATACCGATAGATTTACGTCTGTCACTTCCGGACACATGGACCGGTGTGCACATCTCAAGTACTCTGCTGTAAATACGTGCATGAGCAACATCTGAAGGATTTCTGATCTCATTGATGGTCAGATTTGTAGTGATAATCACCGGAAGACCAGATTTATATCTTTCATCAATCACTGCATACACCTGTTCCAGCGCATATTCGGTATTTCGCTCAATACCCAGGTCATCAATAATCAGCAAGGGGAAATTAGAGAAAGAAGCGATGTACTGATATCTTTCATCGCTGTACATCGCTCCCATCTGATTCAGGATTTTAGAAAAATTGGTCATGAGGACTGCCGTACCATTTTCCAGTAAGGCATTCGCAATGCAGGCAGCCGTGAAAGATTTCCCTGTTCCTACATCTCCCCATAATAAAAGGCCAAGGTTTTTCGCCCTGACCTCACTCCAATTATCCACATAACGTCTTGCCATCTGGATGTCTCTATTATCCTCAGCCACTTCAAATCGCCAGTCCAGAAGATGCTTCTCCTGAATTCCATTTGCTTTCAGCTGACTGATCCTGCGCTGATGCTCTAATTCTCTTTCCTGTGCTTTGCGTTTTTCTTCTTCCTCTCTGCGGCATTTGCACACACAACCGACAATCTTCGGTGTTCCAAACATGTTCACCCTGCACTGTACAGGTGTATGACATTTGCTGCAGTAGAGCAAACCGTTTTCGCCCAGGTACTCATTCTCTGCAGGAGCCCTCTTTTCAGAAAAACGTTCCAGAATAGCACTGGCTATACCGCCTGCCGTATCTGTCATAAGCTTTCGCCCTCCTCATATCTGTAGATGTCATGACTGTATCCACTCTTCACTGCCGGTTTCTCTTTTCTGGCCCAGCTTCGAATCGTCGCAAGATGATTTTTATAAGACTTACCAGAGGAAGCCATATATTCAGACAGCCGTTCAATACGCTGTAAATAATCAGCCGGAAATTCAGCCATGAGTTTTCCATAATCATCATCAGACAGAAGAACATTTCCATAAGCACCATATTTATGGCGGGCTTCTTTCTTCTCTCTGTCTTTGATTTCTTTCGTCTTTGTTTTATTAGTATTTAATTGTGGCGGGGTTTCCGCATACGGTTCAGCCGCATTCGGTCTATCCGTATCCGGTTTTACCGTATCCGGCTTTTCCGTACACGGTGAACCCGTACACGGCTCAGGTGGTGTCTCATAGATGATATACTCAATTCCACCGAGTCTGCCATTTGCATCACGAAGCTGCTTTCTGACAAGATAGCCCTTGATTTCCAGTTCTTTCAGGGTTGCCACAATACAATCCTTGCCCTCCAGACAAATAGAAGCCAGACCACGAACACTGTAATCCCATTCATCCGGAAGGCTAAGAATCTGTGAAAGCAGACCTTTTGCTTTCAGACTCAATTCCTTGTCCCGCAGATGATAATTGCTCATCGTTGTAAAGTTCCGGTTTTTCTCAACTCTGATAACTGCCACGGCGGACACCGCCCTTCACGACCTGCTTACTGTTGTTCTTGCTCTGATTGCGGTTAACGTTCTGGTTTTTAGTACCATGATCACGACTGCGACTCATATAAGTCTGGCGCATCATACGCTCATATGCCTGCAGACGACCTTCTGTAAACATTGTCATTCTTATTCACCTCGCTTTCTTTTCTCCAACAAACGCTGGAAATGTGCTTTTCCCTTTGCGGTAAACAGCGTGTACTGATACACTTTGCCGCTGCCGCGATAATAGTCTTTCATGATAAAGTAGCCTCTCTTGGTGTACTCCGCATACGGCATCAGCTTTCTGTCCTGGTCACGATACATATACTTCTTTTCCAAAAGAAACTGGACCAGATCCCGTTCATGGATTCCAATTTCCTTTGCTGTGTTGCGAAGATTTGTGCTGTCATACGCGTTGATAAACTGATCAAAATAATCCACCTTTGGTTTCGCCGTCTGAAGTTCTTCCTGCTGCATTTTCTTCTGTTCCTGTTCTTCAATAATCTGTCTTGCCAAAGCAGTGATCAGTTCCGGATTCTTCGATACCTGTTCCAATGTGGAATTGGTCATATACAGCCCATGTTTTCGGATAGAAGGAATAACCTCATGGGTGATCCATCGCTTAAACTGCTTCGCTTCTTCCTTTCTTGAAGTAAGGATCAGTGCATACAGGCCTGACTCATTAATAATGGTTTTCATCGGATTACCGGAGGTTCCGTCATTAATAATGACGGTATTCTTCTCATCCTCATCCAGGCGAGTGACTGCCTGTCTGCTGTTCCCAATATCAAGAGCATCACAGACATCGACAGCCACAAACCACGGAATATCATCAATCACGAATGTTCTCACTTCACCAAAAAGGGGATTGCTGAATACTTTCATCTCGTGTTTCGTTTCATCATTCATTGCATTGAATCCCTTTCTGATTAGCCGATAGCCGGTTCGTCTTTTGTCTTCGGACGTCCAGGTGCCTTAGGCTTCAGATCCATGTCCTGTTTCTTGTCCTTCAGATCCTTCAGAACAGAAGAACGTTCCTCTTTGGCACTTTCCTTCTGAGTCTGTCTCTCCTCGAACTTTTCACCAAGTTCAAAGACTCTGGCTGCCGCATCATAGTGATATACACTATCTGCCAGACGATCCTGCGCCGATACTTCAGTAGCATTGATAGTAGTTACCATGTCCCTAAGCTCATCCACGCTCATGTTGCCATCATCCGGCAAAATCAGCACCTCATGCACAGAGCTGGGGAGAACAAACACATCTCCGCCAAGTTCTTTTGCTGCCTGATCCATGAAATCGGGATAGAACATAACGGCCGCACCCTGTACCTTATCTTCGTTGGTTGCTACATACATAGGCGGTGCCATATCCTGCGGCATCATCTCGACAGGCATTCCCATCATTTCAGCCATAACCTCTGCCATGGTCTTGAAGCTCGCCGGTCTGATCTCAGGAGCATTCTCCATTGCATCCGCATGAAGCTGTTCCTTCGTTACTCCGTACTGCTCCATCATGGCATTGGTAATCAGGACTGTAGACGCGCCATGCTCATTGCTGTCCAGCTGCAGACGATAAACCATCGACATGTTCTCCACATCTGTGTGTGGAATGTTTGCCAGCATGTCAGCATTCTGTTCTGTACCTACCACCTCAAAACAGAGAAGATTCTTCGCTGTCTCATAGTTGGTGATTGACTGTACATCAACAGACGGCATGTCATGCAATCCTCGCTCTGCCTGCGATACTGCAGCCGCAAGAACCCCTTCATATGATCTGCCCTCCTGCATCTGTGCAAAGAGCTGATCAGCGTTGAGATTCATTCCAATATTCGTATCTGCGGGTGTGATGCTGATTCCTGTGTAGGAACTTGCCTGCAGCTTTTCCACCGGTGTCTGTCTCACCTGAGCACCCGGGGAAATGTCCGAAAGAGCTTCTTTCAGATCCTGTTCCAGTTTGTTTACGAATTCTTTGAAATCCATAAAGCCTGACCTCCTTTTGTGAAATAAAAAAAGAGCGCCAACCCATTCTTCATAATCAAAGAATGAGCTGACGCTCTATGTAAGATTTCAATATAAACTGCTATACGAATTGTCTTGTTTGGTCAAACTAAGACAAACTGTGTCATATCCAATTATGAATCCGAAAGTGCATTCCGCGGTGCTCACTATCCGCTATTTTTGTTCTATAAGTACACTTCTTTCGTCCCTATATTTGCCCCATAAATTAACCCATTTGGCTCTCATTTTCGACGTTTGCCCCAAAATTAACCCAGATAAACAAGTATAAAACACATCAAATTAGGACAGGTTCTGACAAACCAAACAGAACTTCCGGGCATAGTAAAAGCCCGAAAAACCTTGATTTTTCGGGCTTTTTTCGCATTCTGTAAGCTGTAAATCGATTTGATTAACGCTTGCTGAACTGCGGAGCTCTACGAGCAGCTTTGAGACCGTATTTCTTACGCTCTTTCATACGTGGATCACGTGTAAGGAATCCAGCAGCTTTAAGAGCTGGTCTGTAGTCGTTGTCTGCCTCGAGAAGGGCTCTGGAAAGACCGTGACGGATTGCTCCAGCCTGTCCTGTGTATCCACCGCCGCGAACATTAACGATCACGTCGAATTTACCCTCTGTCTCTGTTAAAGCCAGTGGCTGACGAACGATAACTTTCAGAGTCTCAAGTCCGAAGTACTCATCGATGTCTCTTTTATTGATAGTGATTTTACCTGTTCCAGGTACCAGGTAAACTCTTGCGATTGATTTCTTTCTTCTTCCTGTTCCGTAGAATTTTGCGCTAGCCAATGTTTTCTACCTCCTATTAAAATGTTAAAACTTCAGGCTTCTGAGCCTCATGTTTGTGCTCTGGTCCTGCGTATACGAAAAGTTTCTTGTTCATAGCTCTTCCAAGAGGTCCTTTCGGAAGCATTCCCTTAACTGCGAGCTCGATAACCTTCTCAGGTTTCTTTGCTAACATTTCTTTTAATGTGGTTTCTTTCATTCCACCAACATAGTCGGAGTGGTTATAATAAATCTTCTGCTCAAGCTTCTTGCCTGTAACTTTGATCTTATCAGCGTTTACAACGATTACATAATCTCCTGTGTCAACGTGCGGTGTAAACTGAGGTTTGTTCTTTCCTCTTAAAACACTTGCAACACCGGATGCCAGACGTCCCAGAGTGCAACCCTCTGCGTCAACTACATACCATTTTCTTTCGATTTTATCCGGATTAGCCATATAAGTCTGCATGGTCCTACCTCCTGTTATTTATCAACGATAATGTTTCTCAAACCGCGGTACTTCCGCGAAAAAAAGTAAATGGAAACGCGGGTGCAAAATAAATCGCGGAAATGTCCGAAACCGCTGATAAAATGCCATCGCCGGGGCTATTGGCTCAAGCATCTTCGCACTACGTCACATTGAGTTATTATATTATAAGGGATTCTGCATGTCAACTGTTTTTTCGTGTAATTTTCAACAAAATTTTCAATGTTATTACGGTTTGCTTTTCTGATTTTTATGCCTTCTTCCCACTGATCGGAATCAGTATCTTCAGTTCAAACCAGTTATCTCTCTGACAGGCTACTGTAGATCCACCATATTTTTCCACAGTCGCGCAGATACTCTTCATTCCATAACCGTGAAGCCTCTTATCCTTCTTGGTAGTCACCGGCATTCCATTACGAAACCGGATCTTTTCATCGCAGTAATTTTCTGTCCGGATTCGCACGAACTGTTTTTCCCTGGAAACATAAAGCCAGATAAGACGTTTCTCCTTCTCTTTCTGCCTGCTGACACTCTCAATGGCATTGTCCAGCATATTTCCAAACAACGCACTGATATCCATGTCATCCATGAACGAAAGACTCTGACCTTCTATAATCACCTTCAGTTCGATCTCCCGTTTCTGACATACCATGGATTTATTGGTAAGTACCGCATCCAGAATCCGGTTTCCTGTCTTGTTCTGCGTCTCATAGACCTTGATCTCATGCTCCATTTTGTCCAGATAATCTCTGGATTTCCCTGCATCTGCCTGACTTCTCAGAAGATTGATCTGATGCTTCAGGTCATGATATTTCTGATTGACCACATCTATGCTCTCCCTGGAAAGCTGATAATTCTTATACTGCATCTCCATGATATTACGAAGAGCATCTTTTTCCAGACGGAGCTGCATCTCTTTTACCTGGATGTGATAAGCATACAGCACGGCCATTCCACTTAAGTCCACCAATGTACGAATAATAAAAATATCCATGGCAAAGCGTCCGCTGAATAGTCCGTTCTGATCCAGATAACTTAAATTGCTCATGCCGAAAACAGCAGCCGCAACGATCACGACAACCAGCAGCTCCCGCCTGGTCACATTCAGCTCTTCGATATCTTTTTTGAGATAACACTCAATAAGAAAAAGCAACCCGAATAATCCCAGATAAACCACTGCCATGATCACCCACTGCCACCCAAAGCTGCATCCTGTCAACTCATGGATATAATAAAAGACCTGCCAGCACAGAGAAGCTCCAAATTCTCCGTTTATAAATGCTTTCACACAGAAAAATCCGGCCTCCTTCACTGTGAAACAGTTGCACAGATAAATATACCCGTACATCAATCCGATAATCACCACCATAGCCGGAAGAAACAATGCCTTACCAACTCCGTGGGTCCATGTCATAAATAACAAAAGGAGGGCAAACTGAATGCAACTTACCACTCCCAGCTTCCATCCTTTTCGTTTCTTCTCATTGGAGCCTGCGATCACAAGCCCGGACATGGCATAAGCTATGGCATAGTAATAACCAGGTGTATTCAACACCTCTCCTGCATTCATTTGCCCACCTCATTCAGATATTCATTTAATGCGTCAAGAAATGGTTTCCGTCTGCTGCGGCTGACCTGGATCACATCGCCGTTTACGCACACATCACTTCCCACATAATTCTCCACGTATTCCAGATTCACAAGATAACACCGGTTGCACCGGAAAAACTTTACAGGATCAAACTGGCTGTCTGCGTCCTTCATAGTTCCCTTGGTGCTGTATTCCCCCTCTGTTGTGTGGTAGATCAGAAGATGATCCTGTACCTCCACATAGCAGATCTTCGACACATCCAGCTTCTGTTTTCCGCCTTTCAGGGAAATGGTGATATATTCCCTGGCAGATGTTTTTACACGGGAAAGTGCTCTTCCCATACTCTCCGAGAAAGAGAACCAGGAAATCGGCTTCAACATATAATCCAACGCATTTACCTTATATCCCTGTATGGCATACTGAGGTGCATTGGTGATAAAAATGATCTCCACATCCTTATCCAGCTCCCGGATTTTCTCTGCTGCCTTCATTCCGTTCATAAAAGTCATCTCGATATCCATCAGAAGCAAATCATAGTCTGCAGAATATCCTGTGACAATATCCTCGCCATCCTGGAATTCCTCTATGGAAAATTTCAGTTTCTGTTCTTTTTCGTATCTGTGGAGACAGTCCAGAAGTGCTCTTCTGTCCTGCTCACTGTCTTCCACTACCGCAATGCGGACCATCGCTGCCTTCACCCCCATGAAAACTACTTTTCACATGAGTTCAGTATACCAAGAAAGCCTCTTTGAAACAACAGAAAAATCCGTCATATCCGACGCAAACTTTATTCTTCCCAGGTTCCGCCAGCTGCAAGTACTGCAGCTTTCTGATTCTCTTTGATGATCCTGTGATCTTCCTCGATATGCTTCTCCACATCCAGTCTGCTCATCATAAATACGATGATGGCAAAAGTGATCACTTCCATTCCAAGAAACGCAAAAGCAAGTACATTCTCTACTCCGCCCATCTGACGGTATACCACCTGTCCCGTATAATCTGCCACATTATTGATAATGGTAAGTGTGGACGAATCACAGGCAACACCGGTATTGGTATATCCTGCAAATGTAAGAAGTCCGTTGATAATTCCCGTACAGATTCCAGTAAGACCTACCATGATTGATCCATAAACAGACATGGTAAAACCATCACTTCGGAAACCGTTTTTTGCTTCCAGGTGATCCAGCACATCGGAAAGAAGTGCCATGGTCACATACATGGCCGGGATACTTCCAATGCCCTTCAGGACCATGCCTACACACACCAGAATAAAGCTGTGCACATCAATAAAACATACCAGGCCTCCAACAACAGAAAAACAAAGTCCCAGCACAACTGCACGTTTTTTTCCAAGCTTATTGGCAATAGGCCATGCCACAAACATTCCAATGGCAGTAGGGATTCCTCCGATCAGTCCAAGGGTTGACATCAGAGTTCCTGACGTCTGTTCCGGATTGGCAGAATTAATCACGCTGTCAAACATCCATCTGGCATAAAAACTCATGGAGCTGTTTTTTACCAGCTGTCCCATCTGGAAAAGCAGGAAATAGAGAATGATGATCCACCAGTATTTGTTACGGATGCATCCCTGCACCTGTTTCTTTAACGGAATTTTTTCTTCCTTTATATTCAGGTTGATATTTTCTTCTGTGATACGCTCTCTTGTAAAATAATATTCCAGGAGAATGCCAACGAAGCAGAACAGACACAGTACAATGGAAATGATCCTCCAGTGTGCATAGCTTGCCTCAACATTAATCTCGCCATTCTCTGCAACAAAAAGATAACTCTGCAGAAGAACCGGTACCACAATACTTGCTCCGATCCCTGCGGAAGCTACCATAGCTGCATTGGAAAAAGTTGCAAGCATGCCTCTCTGTGAAGAATCCCTGGTAGACAGCGCGACCATGGAACTGTGTGCTGTGTAAAAACATGGATAGGCAAGCGCATAGTACAGGTTATAGGACACTGCGATCCAGATCATCTGAATACCCCCGCTCTGTCCGGTCGGAGTCATAAACAGAAGGATCACAGCAACTACTACCATCGGCGCAGACAACAGCATGTATGGCCTTGCCTTTCCCTGGGAAGTTCTTGTATTATCAATCCATCTTCCAATCAGAAGATTTCCAAGTACAACGAAGATCACGGATATCACCGGCAGCATAGTCGCAAACACACCAAATCTTGTCCAGCCAAGAACATCCACATAATAACGGTTCAGATAAGCACCGAAAATGGAATTCGCAAGCATGGCACAAAATGGTGCCAGGAAATATCCGATGATCATCTCAGGTATCTTTACATTATCTGATTTTATTTTTGTACGAAAAATCGGGTTTTCCACAATTTTTGTGATTTTCATAAGATATTTCCTCCTACTTCAGATCAAATGAGTGGAAATCAAAAGAACCTTTTCCTTCATAGCAGAAAAACAATGCTTCTTTTTTTCCAAGTCCGGTAAGTTTCGCAGAAAATTCTTTCCGCTCTCTGGATGCCTTTATCTGGATCTCTGCTGCCGGCTTCTCATTTTCCCTGGTTCTTATATAAACCGTTCCACTGGCATTTCCACAGATATTGATACGAATTTCCTTTGTTTCAGATAAATCAAAATATTTATATCCCGCTACTGATCCATCACACATATGTGCCACATACTGATCCTCACCGGATTCTCTGTCTCTGCCCTTCTGGGTAAGATAAGGATGACCAGCCTTCGGATGCTTCAGCATGCTTAAAAAGCGGGTGCCTTTTCTTCCATATACATTGCAGGCAATATAGGAGGGATAATGTCCAGTCCCATTTAACGGACTTCCATTTAATCCGCAGGAAGTCATCTCAGCCTGACAGAATTTTCCATCTTTAAACTGGATTTCCTCTGCACATGCCTGTCTGGAAGACTGCTTACGGTTGCTGTGTCTGTGATAAAAAACGTAATATTTTCCATTGATCTCAATCAGGCTTCCATGCGTATTGCCTGTGGAGTTTTTCGCATGGTTTACATCATTTACCCCCGGAAGTCCGATATCACCGTTGCTGACCAGAATTCCTCCGTACTGAAAACCGCCGGTCGGGTGGTCGCTGACTGCATAGCAGAGCTCATGACTGTTCAGGGAACTGTAAATAAAATAGTAGGTTCCGTTAAATTTCCGCATGGAGCTTGCCTCAAGAAATGCATGTCCTTCATATGAAGTTCCTTGGGATTCCTTCTCTCCTGCCACGCCAATGTAACCAGGATCTTTTTTTACGGTGAGCATATCTGACGGATCCAGCTCAAAGCACATCGGTCCATGCTCTGTAGGTTTGGATCCATCCAGAAGAATCGGATTTCCCTGCAGCGCAAAACCGGTATAAAGATAAAGCTTTCCGTCATCATCCATAAAAATCGCCGGATCAAACTGGAATGGCTCCCCTTTTTTTCCAATTGGAGTATTGTCTTTATAGTGTACGTAGCCGTAGAACTCATAATGACCTGCCGGTTTGTCACAGACCGCAACCGAGATCATCTTGGTTCCACCCATAAAATAATAAAGGTAAAAACGACCATCAGGCCCCTGCACCATATCCGGTGCAGCGAGGCCATTGGTCAGACGGATTCGCGGTGCCGCGGGATCCTGCTCTCTCTTATAGATACATCCTTCATATTTCCAGTTGCCCAGGTCATCCACCGGCGCTGACCAGCAGACGTAATCACCCAGACAGAAATTCAGTCCGTTAAACAGGTCATGGGAACCGTAAATATAAATTCTTCCGTCTACGATATGCGGTTCCGCATCCGGTACATATTCGTAGCTTGGCAGATACGGGTTGAATGCCTGTTTTGTTTTCATCAAAATTCCTCCATATAATATACAATTCTGTTTCTTTACGCTTCCATTTTTCTTCTGTTCAGGAAGCCGGAGATAATGGCAACTACAAGGGCCAATACATAAGCTACCACAGCCACCTCAAAAGAAATTGTCAGTTTTGCAAGGCCAACGCTGACGCTCTGGATATAAGATGCTGCGTTTTTTGCAAAAACAGCAGTCGCAACAGCTTCCAGAACCGCATAAACAATTGTCATGTTATCCCACATGGGGCGGTATCCTTTTGCCAGTGTCAGGATCATCTCCATAAGTCCTGCCACAACAGCGATCACGGTAAATACAACGATTACAGCTTCCAGATTATTTTTTTCAGTACCATACATAATGTATCCGATCAGTGCAACCACAAGGGCGATCACAGAAAGTCCTGATACATAAATGCCGGCTGCTGCTTTTCCAAAAAATTCTTTGATACTCATCAGTTCTTCCTCCTACTGCTCTTTTCTGATCTTACGTACCTTACGGATGTAAAGTGCCAGGCACAGAACTGTCAGTACACCGAAGAGTACATCCACACCGATCAGGCCTTTCTGCCATACAGTAAGTACATAATCTACGCTTGTGCTGTCTGTTACACCATTCATAAGGTTGCTGTTTACATAGGCATAAAGTGTATAATGAAGAGATTCTTTGATCCGATTCTGGATGGCAAGGTCATTCTTCACAGTCTTGGCATTCAGATCACTGTAGGAATCCAGGCTTGTATTAAGAAGAAGATCTGTTCCTGCCAGGAGTCCCTCTTCCCATCTCTGATAATCCTCAGAGGAAAGCATATCTGTGTTCTCCCAACCTTTGAATCCCCACTCATTTCTTACAACTTCTGTACTCAGGCCTTCGCTCATTCCAACCCATGTACAGCCGATACGGTTGTATGCGTTCATAAGACCCTGAGCCTGTCCTTTTACAAAGCTAATCTGGAAGCCACGGAGCTCGTTTTCACGAAGTGCCTGCTCATTTCCGAATGTAGCAACACCGCTTCTGTTTACTTCCTGGTTGTTAAATGCAAAGTGCTTCGGTGCAAGGATGCATCCTTTCTCCTGCGCTTTCAGGATCTCGGAAGCTCCCAGCTCTCCTGTCAGAACACTGTCCTCGGAAAAATACTCCTGATTTCTTCCGCAGTACGGTGTGCGGTGCAGGTTCAGTCCCGGTGAATAAATGGTTGTGATATTGCTCCACAGGGAATCCTCTGCAAAAATATCTCCCTGCTCTGCTGCAAGATCTTTGTTGAAAGTTGCTGCAAGTGTAGGCTCTGTCGGGAATGTTCCACACTCATAGGATGCGTTCTCATCCTTGAATGAAACATAACACGGATCCTCAGACTCGCTTGATTTCCAGTATGTAGAAAGTGTTTTTCCGCCAAATGCGTCCAGGATTCCGTTCGGTCCATCTGCATCGCATCCGCCAACCAGGTCAATGGAAGCGATCGGCTCAATACCGGAGCCTCCAAGCTGGATAAAGTTGCATGCCTCGTCCAGGCTGATCTGGCTGAGCAGCTGATCCCATTTCTCATCGTCATAATCAAGGCCTTTCAGATCGATAATATGAAGATCTCCGTCCTGTCCCCATTTCACCTCAGATGTGTCATCATCCTTGGAAACAGTATAGGTATCTCCTTTGATCAGCTTCTGCATATCTTCAGTAGCCTCAACACTGTCATAAGTTTTCGGCCAGGTTGCCTCCCAGTCATTTCTGGAAAGATAGGTAACTGTTCCCTCCTGGAAATTATTAAGATCTGCCTCATCAAACTGGTTGGTGATCTCATTTCCTGTTGCAGAAGACATTGCATAAGTAGTTGTATCAATACTATCCTCTTTATAGGACACTGCCAGTTCTTTATTTCCATTTGCATCCATGCCGTCTTCTGTTGTATAGCCTTTTGCAGCAAGGATATTGTTCAGTGCATCATGTGCACCGTTTCCAACTGCAAAATAATAATCACCGGCGTCCATGATATAGGTCTTTGCTGTTGTGTAATCATAGCTTGCAAAGTATTCTTTCGGAGCTGTAACTTCCACAGTCTCAGACTCACCCGGCTTCAGCTCTTTTGTTTTTTCAAAACCTACCAGCTGAACGGAAGCTTTCTCCACATTGTTTTCTTTGTCATAATCTGTGTAAGGAGTCTGTGCATAAAGCTGTACAACATCTTTGCCTGCCACATCTCCTGTATTTTTTACCTCAACGGAAACTGTTACGGAATCGCCCTCGTAGTCGAAATTTTTGATATTCTGTTCAAATGTTGTGTAGGAAAGTCCGTAGCCGAATCCATAGGAAACCTCATCGTCATAGTTCCAGGTACCATTGTCATTAGACGCCCCTGCTGAACTGTCTGCATTTGCCTGCTTCAGGACAGTATCCTCGTATCTTGTCTCATAGTATTTATATCCTGTGTAAATACCTTCGCTCGCTACCAGATAATTGGAACCACTGTAATTAGATGCTCCGAAATTATCATCTGTAGCGTTTGCGAAAGTATAGTTTCCGAAGTTCGCCATAGCCGGAGAAGAAACAGAGCTTACTGCATAAGTATCCGGCAGATGTCCGGATGGACTTACCTCTCCTGTAAGAACCGATGCAACCCCCTGAAGTCCTACAGTTCCCGGCTCACCGATCCAGAGGATACTGTCGATATCTTTGTCTTCTTTCAGTTCCTCGATCTCCATCGGGTTATTGGAATTGACAAGAACGATAACCTTGTCAAAATTCTTCTTTGCTTCATTGATCATGTCACGTTCTACATCCTGAAGTCCTAGTGCCAGATGTGTTCCGTCACCATCCTGTACATTGTCTGTGCTGGTTCCGAAATCATCTGCCTCACTGCCCTGGCGTCCGATCACAACAACTGCCGCATCATTATAATCACTGTAGCTCCCACGCTCGGTATCTGTGTATTTCTCAACAGGAACTTCACCTGTACGGATCGTCTGAGCTTCCATCTCGGCACCTGTAAAACCAAACCATGTTGGTGCAAGTGCCATACGCTTGTAATCTTTACTCATCTTCTCATAGAAGCTCCACATAGTAGGATTTACCTGAATTCCCGCATTTTCAAAGCAGTCCTTGAAACTTAAATCCTGTTTTGCAGGGGAACTGCTTCCTACTGTTCCGCCATATACAGGCGCATAACTTGTCATTCCAAAAAGAGTTACCTTTGGAGAATTTTTAAGAGGAAGTGCCTGGTTATCATTTTTCAGAAGCACCGTTCCTTCTTCCTGGATCTTTGTCATAACATCATTTCTGGCATTGATAAGATCTGTTGTGTTGTCATAATCCGACTTGTAATAATAGGCATCATCGCTGTCGCTGGTCTCACCGGAAACGGAAATATTCGTTGTTCCCAGATATTCATTGATCTTTGATGCCCATGCATTGGCAATGGTCGTTGTTCCAAGTGCCACTACCAGCAGCGAGGATGTGAGGCCTGTAAGACCACGCAGAGCCCTTGTGGATCGTTTGTTCTTCATCTTCTCTTTCCTCCCGAAGTTCTGTTTATCAGTTGTATGGAGTATAGCATTGAATTTTCACTCTTTTGCATTTTTACCGCCAACGGTAATTTTTTGAACGTAATCGGAACCAGATTTTTGTATAGTTTTACCATGTATTATTAATATTGCACATATTTTTTGTATAGTTTTTATGCAATTTTCACAAGTATAAAGTAGGCACGTTCCGTAGTCTGCCTGTGGATCTTTATCTTTGCATCGGGACGATACAGCTGTATGTATTCTTCTCATCCTCAACACGTACCACTGCATTGCCGCTTTCTCTCATACGTATCACAGCCATAGCTTCTCCGTAATACGTCTTTGTGGTATCCTGTACATAATTTCCTTCCACATACGCGCAGGCGCTGCCAAGGCCTTCCAGAGTTCCGTTCTCTACAGAAACCTTTAGCTCATGTTTTTCCATGGGTTTCCAGTTTCCCTGACTGTCCGTATACTGCAGCGGAATAAAAACAAGTTCTCCCGGTTTTGCTGTTTTCGTTTCCGGATGAATCGACAGCATCGTATCTTTTTCTGCTGTTTTCAATGTCTGTCGTCCCAGCTCACATCCGTTTTCACTGTAAGAGATTGCTGTGATCTCACCGTCATGATAGGTTACATTAAATTTTGTCCTGCATTTTTTTACTTTTTTCCGGCCTGCAGTTTTTCCGTTGATTTTAAGTTCCACCTCTGCTGCCCGGGCAAAAACTTCCACTTCTGCACTCTCACCATCACAGCCACGCCAGGACCAGCTCTCCACAGCTTTCGTAAGTGCCCATCCTGTAAGCTGAAGTTTTTCTTTCTGATATACAGGCTTCACCGCAATAAAAGGCCCCTTTGCCTGTTCAAACGCGACTCTTGTGTAAGCAGCCTCGGCTCTTGGTTTTCCAAGAAGATCAATACGTCCGTTATTTCCTGTCATTCTGGTATGCGGCTCCAAACCTTTATAATCACTGTACTCTGCCGCACCATCACCGGTTTCGCCGATATAATCCCATCCGGCCCATACAAAATCTCCGATAATCCGGTTATTCTTTTTTGCAATCTCCCAGAAATCATAGGCATCCTTACAGAAGGTCTCACTTCCCAGAATCAGACGTTTCGGATATTTTCTTAAATCATGTTTATAACGGAAGATCCCGTAATTATATCCTGCAACATCCATGGCTGCATAGGCATCTTTTGTCTTCCAGTCACATGGAGGAAGGGTAGCTCCCATTTTCATGAAATAATCTCCTGCAAGGCATGCCAGTGTATTATAGAATTCACTTCCTACCGGCTTTTTCTTTTTTGAAGCATCTTTTGCCGCATTTTCTGCTGTTTTTTCCGCCTTATCATCACTGTATACACCAAGACCGATGGAACTTAAGAAATTAAAGAAAATGTTAATTCCACAGGTAACCGGTCTTGTGCCATCCAGGCTGTGAAGATATTCAGTCATACATCTGGTAAAAGCAATTCCCTTTTTCTGTGCTGTCTCGGCAACTTCATTTCCTGTAGAATACATAATCACAGACGGATGGTTGAAATCCTTTTCCACCATATCTTTAAGATCCTGTTTCCACCAGTCCTTCAGTTCTGTGGCATAATCATATTTTGTCTTGTGAATATACCAGACATCCACATACTCATCCATCATCAGCATTCCCTGACGGTCACAGGCATCCAGAAATGCTCTGGAGCACGGATAATGAGAAGAACGGATGGCATTGTATCCGTTCTCCTTCAGAATACGTACCTTTCTCTCTTCTGCTTCCGGAAATGTACATGCTCCAAGAAGTCCGTTGTCGTGATGAACACAGGCTCCCCGGAGAATCACCCGCTTTCCGTTTATGGTCATTCCCTCCCGTTCATTCCAGTGAAGGGTGCGCACTCCAAAATGCTCTGTCACCTGGTCGTTTCCAAATGCTGCATTTAAGGTATACAGATGTGGAGAATCCGGACTCCAGCGCTTCACATCCGGGATTTCCAGAAGGAATACTGCTTTCTGCTCCTGGCCATTACTTTTGGAAACTATTCTCTTTTCCGATATTTTTTCCCCAGAAACCATAATCTGTTCCCCATCCAGGATCTGAACTTTCACAATTCCTGGAATTGATGTTTTCACCTCCACCCGGATCTGTGCCGGCGCCAGGCTGACAGTCTGAATACGGATTCCATTTACCGGAATATGTTCTTTTTCTCCCAGATAAAGATTTACCGGACGGTAAATTCCTGTTCCGGAATACCACCGGCTGTTGGGCTGATCTGCATTTCTGGCAATCACGCGGATCGTATTCTCTGCTCCGTACTGTAGAAATTCATTCAGCTCCACATAAAAGTTTGTGTATCCATAGGGGCGAAATGCCGCTTTTTTTTCATTAATATAAATTTCCGCATCATGATATACACCTTCAAACTCCAGAACTGCTTCTTTATCCACATCTTCTGCCGGGACAAAAAATCTCTTTGTGTATTCATAATCGCCACCAATATACCAGCCGATATTTCCTTCTCCCTGACTTTCTTCGCTGCGCTGCTCACTGCGCATGGCATCATGAGGCAGCGTTACTTTTTTCTCCGGTTCTTCTCTTGTCAGACATCTGCAGATCCAGTTTTTGTTAAAATCTCTTTTTTCCATCTTTTATCCCTTTTCTCTCATACAATAAAAAACCGGGCAGCACATTCTTCTGTGTTGTCCGGCTGCGTTCTCTCTGTAATAAACTATAACTGCTGCATTCCGAAAATGCAAACACAGTTGACGGTCAAAACCTGACCGTTCACGGAGAGACGATTTTAGTTATTAATTATATAAATCCTTTTTTTTCGTACCTTCCGGTAAACCAGGATCTGATACAGCACAACGCTGATCCATCCGATTCCCGTAGCAAAGGCAACCGCCTCAAGTCCCATCCTGCCAATAAGCAGATACGACAGAACCACGCGAATGGAAATATGCAGCGTGCTTCCAATCACCGGAACGGAAATCTTTCCGATTCCACGGAAGAATCCCACCCCTGCGTTTCCGATGAAATTCAGGATATAAAAGACAGATACCACATTCATATACAATACGGCATTTTTCATTACGGTTTCTGACGGATTCCCCATGAGAAGCTGTACCGCGCCTCTTGTCAGGGTTGCCTGCAGGACAGACAGAATGATGACAAATACGATCATCAGCCCAAGCCCCTGATGAAATCCTTTTAGCGCTCTCTTTTTATCTCCTGCGCCACGGTTCTGGGCCACGAATACAGAGATTGCTGTGGAACCGCTGTCTCCGAAGGAATTGGAAAATCCTTCAATTCTGGTGGTCGCCGTATATGCGGAAATGATCTCTGTTCCACCGGAGTTTACCGCTCCCTGGACCAGCATCTTTCCAATGTAGATACTGGACTGATGAAGGGCAGACACCGCCCCGAAATTGGCTGTCCGCTTCAGAAGCGGCAGATCCATTCCCATATCCTTCCGGCTGAAGAAAAAAATTGGATGTTTTTTCCTCATGATCCACAGACACACTCCTGCAGAAAAAAGCTGGGCGATCACAGTAGCCAGTGCAGTTCCGGCAGTTCCCATATGTAATCCCAGCACAAAGGCAACATCCAGTGCCAGATTCATGCACATGGCAATAAAAAGGGTCCATAACGGTGTTTCCGTATCCCCGGCAGCTCGGAGCACCGCAGAGCACCAGTTATAGAGAAAGGTAGCAGGAAGTCCGATAAAAATGATCCGAAGATATGCCACAACATAAGGCTCTACCTCCAGCGGTGTCTGGATCAGGCCCAGCACCGGATACAGAACCAGAAGGCTTACAATACTCAAAACAATGGTAAAGCCCCCTCCCGCACTCAGCGAAAGGAAGCTTTCTTTTCGAAGTTTTTCATAATTTTTCTGCCCGTAGAGTTCTGCAAAAATAATGGACATTCCATTACATCCACCATTGAGAATAAAGATAAACAGATTCATGATGCTGCCCGCAACACCAATGCCCGCAAAGGCCTCCGTTCCCACATATCTTCCCACGATAAAAGAATCTATGGTGTTGTAAAACTGCTGCAGGATATTTCCAAGTACCAGAGGAATGGTCAGCGCGATCAGTTCCCTCCGGATATTCCCATGCAGCAGATCCTGTGTATTTTTCATTTCAGTGCCTCTTTTTCATACCTTTTTCAGAAAAACTCAATTCCCATCAGTGTCAACCCCTGTGCCGGAGCTGTGGGGCCTGCTGCAGCCCGGTCACAGGCTTTGAGGATTTTGTCCATCCGTTCCGGAGGATACTGCCCGTTTCCGATCTCAATCAGGGTACCGGAAATAATACGCACCATATTGTAAAGGAATCCGGTTCCGGAAACACGGATGGTCACCATATCCCCGTCTCTCCACACATCCATGGAAGTGATGGTACGGATGGTTGTCTTCACCTGAGCGCCGGAGCCGCAGAAACTGGCAAAATCATGGCGCCCGATCAGATATGAGGTTGCCTCCTTCATCTTATCCACATCCAGCTTGTAATGATAGAAATACGAATACAGTCTTTCTGTGGGAACCGGGAATTTCCGGTTCAGGATACGGTACTCATATGTTTTTTCACTGTCACAGTAGCGGGGATGGAAATCCGGCTCCACCTCCTCAGAAAGCTGGATACGGATATCTTCCGGAAGTCTCTGGTTCAGTGCATAGGAAAACTTTTCTCCGGGGATCCTGGACTCGGTATCAAAAACCGCCACATTTCCAAGGGCATGTACCCCTGCATCTGTACGGCTGGCACCGATAGTCTCTATCTTTTCTCCAAGCAGTTCACTTAAGGTATCGTTTAATACACCCTGGATGGTCGTTCCGTTTGGCTGTGTCTGCCAGCCGGAATAATGCGTTCCATCGTAAGCCACTACAAGTCCTACTCGTTTCATAAAATACTATACCTCCTGTGGTTACAGTCCCACTACACGGAACACCACTCCAACTGCAAGATATGCCACAAGGATTACAAATGCAATGTAATCTCTCTTCTCATAATGCAGCGGTTTCATCTGAGTTCTGTGATCGCCGCCGTGGTAACATCTGGCTTCCATAGCCATGGCAAGGTCATTGGCACGGCGGAACGCAGAAATAAACAGCGGAACAAGAAGGGGTACCATGTTTTTTGCCTTCTGGATCAGGTTTCCGTTTTCGAAATCCGCGCCTCTGGCGATCTGTGCCTTCATGATCTTATCGGTCTCCTCAAGAAGGATCGGGATAAAACGAAGGGCAATGGACATCATCATGGCGATCTCATGAACCGGTACACGGATCTTGTTCAGTGGGCGGAGAAGTCTCTCCAGACCGTCGGTAAGGTGATTCGGTGTGGTGGTCAGTGTCATGATAGATGATCCGATCACAAGATAAACAAGACGGATTGCCATTCTTCCTGCAAGAACAAGGCCTTCCTTTGTAACCTTGATGATTCCGAAACGCCACAGCACTTCACCAGGCGTCAGGATAATGTTGAACACAACGGTGATCAGAAGGATCATCACGATGGCCTTCAGACCTTTGAACATGAATTTCACAGGAACTTTGGAGATTGCGATCATGGCTACCAGAAATACGGTTGCCACCGCATATCCAAGAAATGTATGGAACAGGAACACGGAAATCAGAAATCCCAGAGTTCCCAGAAATTTGGTCCGTGGATCCAGTCTGTGAAGAACGGATTTGGCCGGATAATACTGGCCGATAGTAATATCTCTGATCATTTTTCCGCTCCTCCTTTTTTCAGTAATGGAGAATCTGCTGCTTTCAGCGCGACAAGAATGCTGTTTCTGGCTTCCTCCACTGTCGTGGCATCTGCATCCACCTTCATTCCGTGTTCCTTCAGAGCATGCATGATATAAGTGATCTGCGGTGCTGCAAGTCCCATGGTTTCCAGTTCTTTATAATGGGAAAAAACCTTCTTGGGCTCATCATCGAATACCGCTTCTCCATGGTTCATAACAATGAGACGCTCCACATATTTTGCAATGTCTTCCATGCTGTGGGACACCAGAACAATGGTGATTCCTCTCACTTTATGAAGTTCCGCGATCTGGTCCAGGATATCGTCCCTGCCTTTCGGGTCAAGGCCTGCTGTTGGCTCGTCCAGGATCAGGATCTTCGGGTTCATGGCAAGTACACCTGCGATAGCTACTCGTTTTTTCTGACCGCCGGAAAGCTCGAATGGAGATTTTTTGAAATTGGACTCTTTTACTCCAACCTGTGTCAGTGCCTGTTTTGCCTCTTTCTCTGCTTCCTCCCTGGAAAGTCCCTGGTTCATAGGACCAAAGCATACATCGGAAAGCACATCGTTTTCAAAGAGCTGATGCTCCGGATACTGGAACACCAGGCCGACTTCGCTTCGGAGCTGCTTCCGGTCGTATTTTTCTGCCCACACATCTTCTCCGTTATACAGAATCTGGCCGGATGTGGGCTGTACCAAAGCGTTCAGATGCTGGATCAACGTGGATTTTCCGCTTCCTGTGTGTCCGATGATTCCGATAAACTGGCCATCCGGGATCACAAGGCTGACATCTTTCAGCGCATGGCTCTCATAGGCTGTCCCGGGGCTGTAGGTATAGGTTACATTTTTTAATTCGATTGACATAATGCGCTCACCAGCTCCTCTGTAGTCAGTATTCCATCCGGAACATCCACGCCGGATTTCTTCAGTTCATATGCAAGAAGTGTCACCTGCGGTACATCCAGACCATATTTCTTCAGGGTATCCACCTGGGAAAAAATCTCCTTCGGATTTCCCTGCATTACAACATTTCCGCTGTCCATGACATAGACACGGTCTGCATGGATCACTTCCTCCATATAATGAGTGATCAGGATAACGGTTACTTTTTCCTTACGGTTCAGTTCCCGCACGGCCTCCAGAACTTCTTTTCGTCCGTTGGGGTCCAGCATGGCGGTTGGCTCATCCAGAATGATACACCGCGGACGCATGGCCATCACACCTGCAATGGCTACACGCTGTTTCTGACCGCCGGAAAGTTTGTTTGGTGACTGATAACGATAAGCTGTCATGCCGACTTTTTCCAGACTGTCATCCACACGTTTCCAGATATCGTCTGTAGGAATTCCCATGTTTTCCGGGCCAAATCCCACATCTTCTTCTACCACTGTTCCTATGATCTGGTTGTCCGGATTCTGAAATACCATTCCCGCCTTCTGGCGTACTTTCCAGAGTTTGGTCTCTCTGGCAGTATCGATCCCGTCCACCAGCATGGTTCCCTCTGTTGGGATCAGAAGCGCATTCATATGCTTCGCCAGTGTGGATTTTCCGGAGCCGTTATGTCCCAGAACTGCCACAAATTCTCCTGCTTCAATGTCCAGGTTTACATCATTGACTGCACGCTGCATGTCTACCACATTGCCATCGTCATCATATCTCTGATAGTCAAATCCCAGCTTGAGCGCCTTGATAATTCCCATCTTTTTGTTCTCCTTAATCCTCTGTAGCTGCCGGTTCAGCAAGTCCGGTCAACTCGTCGATCAGTGCCCATATCTCGTCTCTTCCCTGCTTGGTCTCCGCAGAAAACGGAAGGATCTTTCCTTCTTTCGGAAGGCCCAGTCCGGTACGGATCTCCTTGAGGCTTTTTGCCACCTGGCTGCGTTTCAGCTTGTCAAGTTTGGTTGCGATGATCACCGGTTCATATCCGTTGTGGCAGATCCAGTCATACATCTGCTTGTCATTGGCAGAAGGTTTGTGGCGGATATCCACCAGAAGAAAAACTGCCCGGAGCTCTTTGGAATTATGAAGATAGCCCTCGATCATTTTTCCCCATTTTTCCTTCTCTGCCGCGGAGACTTTGGCGTAGCCGTAGCCTGGCAGGTCTACGAGATACATTGCTTCATTGATATTGTAAAAATTGATGGTCTGTGTTTTTCCAGGCTGTGCGCTGGTTCTTGCCAGAGCCTTGCGGTTCATCAGACCATTGATCAGGGAGGATTTCCCTACATTTGATTTTCCCGCAAAAGCTACCTCCGGCCTTCCTGTGTCCGGGATCTTGCTTGTGATTCCGCAGACAATATCCAGTGATACGTTTTTGATTACCATTCGTTGTTCCTCCCTTTTCTCGGAAAAGCCCTGTCCTGAAAAACAGGGCAGGGTTTTTTCTGTTTTTGTTTATGCAAAAGCTTCACCAAGAACTTCTTTCATGTTGTCCACAAACTGGATATTCAGCCCCTGGATAATCTCTTTATCCATCTCCTCAATATCCGGACGGTTTTTTTCCGGAACAAGGACTTCTTTTATCTTTGCGTATTTGGCTGCAAGCAGCTTCTCTTTCAGTCCGCCAATTGGAAGCACGCGGCCTCTTAAGGTAATTTCACCGGTCATGGCAAGATCTGCACGCACCGGTTTTTCGATAATTGCGGACATCATGGCAGTTGCCATGGTTATACCTGCAGACGGGCCGTCTTTTGGAACGGCACCTTCCGGGATATGTACATGCATATCATGTTTCTGGAAAAATTCCGGATCGATCTTATACTGATCTGCTACGGAACGGATATAACTGATAC
This sequence comes from Blautia sp. MSJ-36, assembly GCF_018917985.1. NCBI lineage: Bacteria > Bacillati > Bacillota > Clostridia > Lachnospirales > Lachnospiraceae > Blautia > Blautia sp. MSJ-36. The sequence goes on from NZ_JAHLPQ010000020.1 coordinate 40,779, forward strand.
CGGCCTGAGCAGATTCTTTCATTACATCGCCCAGCTGTCCGGTGAGAAGCAGTTCTCCTTTTCCAGGCATGATGTTGACCTCAATCTGAAGGGTATCACCGCCTACCTGTGTCCAGGCAAGACCACGTGCGATTCCGATCTCATCTTTCTCATTGGCCATCAGATAGTTGTAGCGTTCTTTTCCAAGGAATTTGGAAATATTTCTGGATGTGACCACAACTTTATCCTTGCCCTCTTCCATAAGGGCACGTGCTGTCTTCCGGCAGATACGTCCGATATTCCGCTCCAGGGAACGGACTCCCGCTTCCTTGGTATAGTTGTTGATCAGCTTGCCGAGAGCTGCCGGCTGGATCACCAGTTTTCCTTCCGGAATCCCATTGATCTCCATCTGTTTCGGAATGAGATGTTCCCTTGCGATATGTTCCTTCTCATTCTCCGTATATCCTGGAATTTCCATCAGTTCCATACGGTCAAGAAGAGGCCTTGGAATCCCCTGTACATCATTGGCTGTTGCGATAAACAGTACCTCGGAAAGATCCTGAGGAATCTCTACATAATGATCGTTAAACTTACTGTTCTGCTCCGGATCAAGGACTTCCAGAAGTGCTGCGGAGGTATCTCCCTTATAGTCACTGCTGGTTTTGTCGATCTCGTCAAGAAGCATCAGCGGATTGCTGACTCCGACTTCTTTCAGTGCTACCGTGATCCTTCCAGGCATGGCGCCCACGTAAGTTTTTCTGTGTCCACGGATTTCCGCCTCATCACGAACACCACCAAGACAGATACGGACGTATTTCTTGTTCATGGCTTCCGCCACAGAACGTGCGATAGAAGTTTTTCCGGTTCCGGGAGGCCCCACCAGACAGAGGATCGGGCTCTTTCCCTTATGGGTCAGTTTCCGAACCGCAAGAAATTCCATGATGCGCTCTTTGACCTCTTTCAGTCCGTAGTGGCCTTCTTCCAGCACCTTCCATGCATTCTCAAGATCCTCGGAATCCTCGGATTTTTTGTTCCACGGAAGTGCGAGAACGGTTTCCAGATAGCCACGCTGCACGGTTGCTTCTGCGGCACTGGCTGCCATTCCTTTAAAACGGCTGATCTCTTTGGATATCTTCTCTTTTACCTCATCGGATGCATCCAGTTCTTTCAGCTGTTTCTTAAACTCCTCGATATCATCTGCGGTATTGTCCTCACCCAGCTCTTCACGGATGGTTTTGAGCTGTTCACGGAGGATATACTCTCTCTGGTTCTTATCAATATGAGATTTCACTTTGCGCTGGAGATCTTTGGTGATATGGATCACTTCGATCTCTCTGCCAAGAAGTGCACCCAGGATTTCATAACGGTCATTCAGCGACACTGCTTCCAGAAGTTTCTGCTTGTTCTGATAGGACATCGGAAGATTCACCGCGATCTGATCGATAGTCTCCTTAACATCCTCGATCATCATAATCTGTGTTACCAAATCCTTGCTTACTTTTCCGCTTTCTCTGCAATATCTCTGGAAAAGTTCCCGGATGCTGCGAAGCATGGCGTCCTTGACCGGCTCCGGATAATCCTCTTCCTGTGCGGTAACGATCTCACATTCCGCTTTCAGGTAGGGTTCTTCCTGCTCAAGACTCAGGACTTCCGCCCGGTCCAGTCCCTCTACCAGAACCCGGTAAAGATCCTGCGGAAGTTTCACTACCTGCTTAATATAGGCAACGGTACCTACCTGATACAGATCGGTAAGTCCCGGTGTTTCCACCTCAGGATCTTTCTGTGTCAGCAGAAAAACCTTCTGGTCATGAAGCATGGCTGCTTCCACGGCACGGATGGATTTCTCTCTGCTCACATCAAAATGTACGATCATCTCCGGAAGGACCGTAGTCCCCCTGAGAGCGATCATTGGCAATATATTGACCTGATTTGTCATGAATGTCATTCCCTTCATCAAGCTGTTTCCGGCTTGCCTTTCTTTCTCGAACGGGATGTTTTGTGTCCTGCTTTCTTGGCAGGAGTTTTGGCCTCCCCGTGGATGATCTCCGGCTCTCCGGTTCCCTCCACTGCCTCTTTTGTGACGATACATTTGCGGATGGTATCGTCAGAAGGTGTCTTGTACATCAGATCCATCAGGGTATGCTCCATGATGGCACGAAGTCCTCTGGCACCTGTTTTTCTCTCAAGAGATTTCCGGGCAACTGTCTCAAGTGCCTCATCCTGGAACTCAAGCTCCACACCGTCCAGCTCAAAAAGCTTATCATACTGCTTGGTAAGGGAATTCTTAGGCTCTTTTAAGATGCGGATCAGTGCCTCTTCATCCAGAGAATCCAGTGTCACAACAACCGGAACTCGTCCGATAAACTCCGGAATCAGACCAAATTTGATAAAGTCTTCCGGCATAACTTCCTTCAGAACTTCTCCTACATTGCGGTCTTCCTTCTCGGAAACCTCTGCTCCGAAGCCGATGGATTTGGTATCCTGTCTGGCCTCAATGATCTTCTCCAATCCGTCAAAAGCACCGCCGCAGATGAACAGAATATTGGTAGTATCAATCTGGAGAAACTCCTGGTGTGGATGTTTTCTTCCGCCCTGTGGAGGCACACTTGCAACAGTTCCTTCCAGAATTTTCAGAAGTGCCTGCTGTACGCCCTCACCGGACACATCTCTGGTAATGGATGTATTCTCGGATTTTCTTGTGATCTTGTCGATCTCATCAATATAAATGATTCCGTACTGTGCACGTTCAATATCATAATCTGCCGCCTGAATAATCTTCAGAAGAATATTCTCAACATCCTCGCCAACATAGCCTGCCTCTGTGAGAGTAGTGGCATCTGCGATGGCAAAAGGAACATTCAGAAGTCTTGCCAGTGTCTGTGCAAGAAGCGTCTTACCGGAACCTGTCGGACCAAGCATCAGAATATTACTCTTCTGCAGCTCCACATCCAGATTTTTGGAAGCAAGAATTCTCTTGTAATGATTGTAAACAGCTACAGAAAGTGCCTTCTTGGCATCATCCTGGCCGATGACATATTCGTCCAGAATGCTGTGAATCTCTTCCGGTTTCAGAAGGTTGATCCCTGTTTCGTAATCTGCTTCATGGTCATACATATTAAATTCTTCTTCCATGATCTCGGAACAGATACCGATACATTCATCACAAATATATGCCCCATCCGGACCTGCGATCAGTTTTCGTACCTGATCCTGGGTCTTATGGCAAAAGGAGCATCTTACCTTTCCTTCTCTTACTTTATCTGCCATATCTTTTTGTTTCCTTTCTAAACGTAAATGTCCGTCTCTCGCAGACATTTAAAATTCCTTTTTAAAGCAAGATAAGACTCCTGTGTCTTTACAGGAGTCTTTTCTTACGCATTATTTGTGGATGACAACACCATCGATCAGGCCATATGCCTTCGCTTCTTCCGCGGTCATATAATTATCACGGTCAGTATCCTTCTCCACAATCTCAAGAGGCTGTCCGGTATTCGCAGAAAGAATCTCGTTCAGCTTCTTTTTGGTTTTTGCGATCTGGTCAGCTACGATCTGGATCTCTGTAGCCTGCCCCTGTGCACCGCCTGACGGCTGGTGAATCATGATCGTTGAATTCGGCAGTGCGTATCTCTTGCCTTTGGCACCGGAGGACAGGAGAAAAGCTCCCATGCTGGCTGCCATTCCAAGGCAGATAGTAGATACATCGCACTTGATATACTGCATTGTATCGTAGATTGCCATTCCGGCAGTTACAGAACCGCCCGGGCTGTTAATATAAAGCTGAATATCCTTGGAAGGATCTTCCGCTTCCAGGAAGAGAAGCTGTGCAACGATCAGGTTCGCGCTGACATCGTTTACCTCTTCTCCAAGGAAAATGATTCGGTCCTTAAGAAGTCTTGAATAGATATCGTAACTTCTTTCTCCTCTGCTGGTCTGCTCAATGACGTAAGGTACTAAACTCATTTTGCCCTCCATTTCCGAGGTTTATTACGCCTCTACAGCTGCATCGGCAACTAATGTAACAGCTTTCTGAACAGCCATATCTTTCTTCATCTGCTCCATCTCGTTCTCACCGATGAGTTCTTTTAATTTGTCTGCTTCCATCTTGTACATCTCTGCCATCTTGGAGATCTCTTCGTTAACCTCTTCCTCTGTTGGCTGGATGTTCTCTACCTCAGCGATCTTCTCAAGAACAAGTCTTGTCTGGATTCTCTTAAGAGCCTGCGGCTTCATGTCTTCCATCATCTTGTCAACGCTCTGGCCTGTGAACTGGAAGTACTGCTCCATGGAAAGACCCTGGGACTGCATTCTTCTTGCGAAGTCGTCAAGCATCTGACGTGTCTGTGTCTCGATCATTGCCTCCGGAATATCCATCTGGGCATTCTCGATTACTTTATCTACTGCTGCGTCCTCTTTAGCACGGCGAGCATCTTCTGCTTTCTTCTCTGTCAGGTTCTTCTTAACGTCTTCTTTGTACTCAGCAAGTGTATCAAACTCAGATACATCTTTAGCGAAATCATCGTCAAGCTCCGGAAGCTCTTTTGCTTCGATCTTCTTAACGTCGCACTGGAATACAGCTTCTTTACCAGCGAGCTCTTTTGCCTGATACTCTTCTGGGAATGTTACTTTAACTTCTACGTGATCACCTGTGTTGGCACCAACAAGCTGCTCCTCGAATCCCGGGATGAATGTGTTGGAACCAAGTGTCAGCGGATAGTCTGTTCCTTTACCGCCCTCAAATGCCTCTCCGTCTACGAAGCCCTCGAAATCGATAGTTGCTGTGTCGCCGTTCTCAGCTGCACGATCCTCAACTGTGATTGTTCTGGAGTTCTTCTCCTGCTCTTTCTTAAGCTCTGCCTCAACTTCCTCGTCTGTTACTTCTGTCTCAGACTTCGGAACCTCAAGTCCTTTATAGTCGCCAAGAGTTACCTCTGGTTTGGTAGCTACTTCTGCTGTAAAGATAAATGGTTTGCCAGGCTCAACCTGTGTTACATCGATCTTAGGCTGGGAAACGATCTCAAGATCACACTCAGCAAGTGCTTTGCTGTAATGCTCAGGAATCAGAGCGTTAGCAGCATCCTCAAGGAATACTCCCTTGCCGTACATCTGCTCGATCATTTTTCTAGGAGCTTTTCCTTTACGGAATCCCGGAATGGAAATTCTGCCTTTCGCTTTCTGATATGCATTCTGCATTGCTTTGTCAAGATCCTCGGCGGAAACCTCGATTGTAAGTTTCGCCATGTTTTTCTCCATTTTTTCCACCTGTAAACTCATGTTTCTTGTTCCTCCTTAATTATATCGAGTAAATACCTTATATAAATAGTTAACACTCGCATTTTATATATTTACAGTCATTTCTGTAGTATAGCATAATCCCTGTAAAAACGCCAGTATTTTTTTCATCATACATCGCTCTTATCAGGCTGTAAATTCCCTGTTTTTAATAAAAAATCTCCGTTGAATATACCACAGACTCTGCGATTTCCTCTGCTTTCGCTCTTCCTTCCAGCTGGCGGATCAGAGAAAGGCTGAAATCAATAGCAGTTCCAAGGCCTCTGCTGGTGGTTACATTTCCATCTACCACAACCGGTTCCAGGGATGTTTTTGCGCTTGTAAGCTGCTCCATCACAGATGGATAGGAAGTAGCATTTCTGCCCTTCAGGAAGCCAAGTCTCTCGAATACTCCCGGTGCGGCACAGATAGCAGCCACTTTTCCGCCTTTCTGATAAAAACCGGTGAGAAGATCTGTCAGCGGTTTGTATTCCTCGAGATATTTTGTTCCAGGCATTCCTCCCGGGATTACCAGCATGTCCGCATCAGAGAAATCACATTCTTCGAATGTACAGTCTGTAAGGAGGTGGATTCCATGGGAAGTTTTAATCTCTTTTGTCTCTTTAATAGACACTGTCTGAATATCAATTCCGGCTCTCCGCATCAGATCTACCACTGTCAGTCCTTCGATATCTTCAAAACCATCTGCGAAAAAAATATATACTTTGCTCATAATGTTTTCCGTCCTTTCTTTTTATATTATTCCGGTACTGTCCGGAGGTTTTTTCACTCCCTTTCATAATGCTTTTTTCTATAAAAAATGTCAAGAAAATTTGCAGAGTAAGTCCGTTGCAAATTATATTTTTTTCATGTAAACTGAGGGCAGTATATTTGCAGGAGGAATCGGTTATGGAAATTGAACGTAAATTTCTTATTGAAAAAGAAAATCTGCCGGAAAACCTGGCTTCTTATCCCTGTCATCGAATCGAGCAGGGTTATCTCTGTACCTCGCCGGTAGTCCGCATCCGCAGACAGGACGATGACTATTTTCTCACTTATAAATCCAAAGGACTGATGGCACGCGAGGAGTACAATCTTCCACTCACAGCAGAGGCCTATGAACACCTGAAGCCCAAGGCAGACGGAATCCTCATCACAAAAGACCGTTATGTAATCCCGGAAAAAGACGGGCTTTTTATTGAACTGGATGTGTTCCACGGAAAATATGAGGGCGTTCTTCTGGCTGAAGTAGAATTTCCCACAGAGGACGCAGCCAACGCCTACACTGCACCGGACTGGTTCGGAGAAGATGTAACCTATTCTACAAAATATCATAACAGCACCATGAGCCAGGGCTGGTAAATCACACTTGTATTTCTTATTTCCAGTGCTATAATTAGTGATGCAGGCAGATATAGTTCATTGGTAGAACATCAGCTTCCCAAGCTGAGGAGGCGGGTTCGATTCCCGTTATCTGCTTTCATTGCCAAAGAGGGCACGCGAGTCAGGCGTGTCTTTTTTTATAAATGATTTTAAGGAGGATTTTATTATGAAGATTGGATTTATCGGATGCGGAAATATGGGTTCTGCCATGATCGGCGGCATTCTCCGCCAGGGAATTTTTTCCAAAGAGGAGATCATCGTTTCCAACCTTACCCCAGAGGGAAAAGCCCGCAGTGAAAAAAATCTCGGCGTTGTGACCACTCTGGATAACAACGAAGTAGTCAGATCCGCAAAAACTGTCGTTCTTGCCGTAAAGCCTCAGTTTTATGAGGAAGTTCTGAGTGAAGTCCACGACAGCCTCACCAAAGATCACACCATCATCGGCATCGCCCCTGGCAAGACCCTTGCATGGCTGGAAGAAAAAGCTGGTCTGCCTCTGAAAGTTGTCCGTTTTATGCCTAACACTCCTGCACAGGTTGGCGAAGGCATGACTGCCGTATGTGCCAACGAAAGAGTTTCTCAGGACGAACTGGCTGAAATCCTTAAGATCACAGACAGCTTCGGCTGTACCGAAGTAATCCCGGAACGTCTGATGGATGCCGCAGGCGCTGTAGGCGGCTGTGCACCGGCTTATGTGTTTATGTTTATCGAAGCTATGGCAGATGCCGCTGTAAGCCAGGGAATGCCCCGTAAACAGGCTTACAAATTCGCTTCCCAGACCGTACTTGGCAGTGCGAAGATGGTTCTGGAAACCGGCAGACATCCGGGAGACCTGAAAGACATGGTCTGCTCCCCTGCCGGAACTACCATTGAGGGTGTACGTACCCTGGAAAAAAACGGTTTCCGCAGCGCTGTATTCGAAGCGCTTACTGCTGCCGCTGAAAAAGGCAAGAAATTATAAAGAATTTTTTCAACAAAAAAACTCCCCTGGTGAACCTGTAAAAAACAGGGTCCCAGGGGAGTTTCCATATAGTTTTTTTATTTACAGCAGCTCAATCAATGCGTCAATGTCTTCCATCTTCGTTCCCCAGCTTGTGGCAAAACGGATTACGGTATGATCTTCATCATATTTCTCCCAGAAATCAAACTGAACTTCTTTACCCAGTTCTTCTTTCTTCTTATTTTCCAGAACTACAAACTGCTGGTTTGTAGGAGAATCCAGATATAACTGATAGCCTTTTTCCTGAAGGGCTTTTTTCAGTTTCATAGCCGTTTCAATGGCATTTTTGCTGATCTTTGTATACAGATCATCGGTAAACAGCGTATCAAACTGAATTCCCAGAAGACGACCTTTTGCCAGAAGGGCTCCCTGCTGTTTCACCATGGTCATAAAATGTTTCGGAGCTTTTTTTGTAAAGACAACTGCCTCACCACAGAGTGCTCCTACCTTGGTTCCGCCGATATAAAATACATCGGTGTATCCGGCGATATCTTCCAGTGTCACATCGGTTTCCGGGCTTGCCAGACCATAGCCAAGTCTTGCTCCGTCCAGAAACAGCGGAAGATTGTATTTATGGCATACTTCTGAAATTTCTTCCAGTTCTTTCTTCGTATAAAGAGTTCCGTACTCTGTGGGATGGGAAATATAAACCATTCCCGGAAATACCATATGATCGTGGCTTTCATCCCCGTAAAAGGTTTCCACATAGTCTGTGATGCTTTCTGCTTTGATCTTCCCGTTTTCTGCCGGAAGTGTCAGTACCTTATGTCCTGTATATTCAATAGCTCCTGCCTCATGACAGCTTACATGTCCTGTCTGTGCAGCAAGAACTCCCTCATATCGGTTCAGTACAGAACCGATAATCGTCGCATTGGTCTGCGTTCCTCCCACCAGGAAAAACACTTCCGCATCCGGGCAGCCACAGGCTTTACGGATTTTCTCTTTTGCAGAGTCGCAGTACTTATCTGTACCGTATCCGGAAAGTTTCTCCATGTTTGTCTCCACAAGTTTCTGAAGTACTGCCGGATGTGCTCCTTCGCAGTAATCGTTTACGAAAAATAACATTTTATTTTCTCCTCATCTGTATTTCCATTTTATTTGACCGTCTGTCCCGGAATGATCTTACAGGTAGAAAACGATTTGAATTTACAGGAAATCGCTCCCTTCATCTCCTGTTCCAGGAAAAGCATGGCCACATGCGCACGTTCCAGATGCTCCATCCGAAGTGTGGTAAGAAGGATATCTCCGGTAAGATAATCCGGGATCTCATCCACACCCAGAAGAGAAATGTCTTCCGGAACCGAAATCTTCTTCTGCCGTAACGCACGCATCACTCCAATGGAAATTTGATAATTTTCCATGATAAAAGCATCCGGCAGTTCATGAGTATCCAGATATTTCAGTGTTGCCTCACATACCTCACTGGTAGTTTCTCCCAACTGGTAAATAGATTCTTTCTCCAGCGGCAGGCCATTCTTCCGAAGTCCTGCACGGAATCCTGCACGCCTCTGCTGGAAATTAAAGATATTCTGGGTATTGGCCATATATTTGATATTCCGGCATCCTCTGGAAACCAGATAATCTACACAATCCCGGATTCCCTCCACACCACCGAAGGTAACGCAATGATATTCATTTCCAAGATCATTATCATAGATCACCATTGGCTTTTGGATTGCCCGAAATGGTGGAAACTGATCCGGCTGCATCTCCGTTGCATACAAGATCACACCTGCCACATTTTCCTCATTGGCCTCACGCACTACGCGCTCCACGTCTTCTTTTTTTGTGGAAGAAGCATAAGTCACACTGATGATACAGCCCATTCTTCTGGCTTCCTGTTCGAATATCGTCAGACTGTCCGGGCATACATCCAATTCAAAATCCTTGAGGAATCTGAGAGCATTATCAATAAACAATACCTTGATGATATTTTTATTTTCTAATTCCTGCTTGTTTTTTTCTTCTTTTTGTCGTTCTGCTTCTCCTGTAACTTCTTCTATATAATCAAAAACCTTCCGCCGGGTTTTTTCACTGACTCCCGGTTTATTATTTAAAACCAGGGATACGGTTGCCTTGGAAAGATTAAGATTTCTTGCTATATCTGCTGCTTTGATTTTCATTCCGTTCCCTCTTAAATTTAACATCTTCTCCTTGATTTTAAACACTTTTCATCACCCTGTCAACACAAAGCAGGGAGCCGCCTCTCCGGCAGCTCCCCTTAAATCACTTAACCTCGCGCACGCGCACAGCCATATATTCTCTTCCTGGCAGGTCGATCCGGAACTTGCCTTTAAAGGTTCCTTTTTTCTCAATCGTCATGTTCCAGGTATCAATTACTTCTACTTCAAATTCTGTCTCATCATCAATGTGATACTCACGGAATGACGGACGCATGAAGCTGTAATAGAAAATATAATATTTGATATTCTGAAGACTGTTATCTACAGTTGCGCCAACCTCATCCCACTGATTTTCCAAAGGACGAAGGCCAGGTGCCGGAGTTTCTTCCATAATCTTCTGGAGGAATTTAAATCTCTCAGGGCTTTCTCCATGAAGTTTGCCACCATGAGACCACCAGAGAACTCCCTCATCGTTCATATAAGTCTCGCCGTGTCCCGGGTATGCTCCTCGGCAGAATGCTTCCCAGAAACGTCTGGTCATTTCTTTTCCGCTGATGTTTCCCCAGCCATGCTGGATATTTCCCTCATATGCAATTTCATCCAGAACTACCGGTTTTTTGTAACGGATACGCCACTCATTTACCATTTCGGCGGATTTGTAAAGATCCTGTCTCTGAATGCTGCAGTGTGTAATCCATGGTCTTGTATAATCATAGAAGCTCTTGCAGTTATGAATAGAACGAAGATGGTTGTATACATCCTTCTCCTGGATGATGGATGCGTAACGCTCCCAGTCCTCTGTTGTCTTTTTCGGGAAAAGATCGTACTCATTGGCAAGTGACCACCATACGTTTCTGTATGCACTGACTCTGGCAATGAGATATTTCCAGTAAAGATCATCACACTCTGCACTCATCTCGCTGAATCCCCAGCGGTCATATGGATGCATTACAATAATATCTGCCTGGATTCCAAGATCCATCAGTTTTTTTACACAGTCATCAATGTGCTGGAAATGTTTTACATTGAATCTCTTGTAATCGAAGTTATTGCCTTCTGCACAGCCAACATATTCCTGGAAATTCTCAGATGTCAGTACAGAACTGTCCATCGGAGTTCCTTCATATGGATAGCTGATCGGCTCGTTTAGGTTATAGTCATAGTGTTTCGGGAATACGCAGAAACGGATCTTATTGAATGCACTGTCTGCCAGTGTCTCCAGTGTCTGTTTCTGAAGTTCCTCGCTCTGAAGCTCCCATACATAGCAGGTTGTTCCGATAGAATAATATGGTTTTCCATCTTCATATGCCATGTGATAAGTGTAGGATACACGAACCGGACCGTGGTTACCCTCTGTTGCCGGTGTTACATGGAATGCACCTGTATACACCTCATCTGAAAAGCTTCCCTTGATCTCAAATGTATAATCACCTTCAAAAGATGGCATGAAACGTACGCGATAGATTCCGTCTCCATCATAGAAACCATCTACTGTTTTTGTCTCTTCTTTGCCTTTAAAAGTTCCCTGGATGGCATAATCGGTAAACGGATTGCCCTCATGTTTACCTGGCATCTCTGCTTCAAAAGTTCCCCACTTTTCCACAGATTCTGTATATTTACATGTGCTCATAATTCGTCCTCTTTCTTTCTGTAATCAAGCCGTCTGCCCGTATCAGGATTTAACTGCTCCGGCCATACCTTCTACAAAGTATCTCTGGAAGATCAGGTATACAATCATAACCGGGATAACGGAAACAAGTACACCTGCACACAGATAACCATAATCAGTTCCGTGCTCACCAACGAATGTCATGATACCAACCGGTACTGTCTTCATTGTGTTATCATTGATAATAACGCTGGCCAGAAGGTACTCATTCCATGTGGAAAGGAAGTCTGTGATAAACAGTGTTGCAATCGCCGGTTTTGCGATTGGAAGGATAATCTTGTAAAAGAGCTGCCATTTGTTACATCCGTCAATACATGCAGCTTCATCGATATCTTTCGGAATTCCTAGCATGAAACCTCGCATGATCAGGATACAGTAGGAAATACCAAATCCGATATAAACATAGAATAATCCGAAATATGTATTCAGAAGATTCAGTTTGCTGTAGATAATGTTGATTGGTACCAGTGCTGTCTGCATTGGAAGCATCATACCAATAAGGAAGAATACGAAAATTCCTACACGATGTTTGATGTTCAGTCGTGTCAGTGCGAAAGAAGCCATCGCTCCTACGAAGATACCAAGCGGTACTTTCAGGCAGGAGATGATCAGGTCATTTTTCATATAGTTAAAAAGATTTCCTTTTGTGATAGCATTTGTAAAGTTGTCCCACGCAATTTCTGCCGGAAGCTGGAACAGACTTAAGCCGCTCATGAAATCTTTTTTATGTTTCAGTGCTGTTGCAACAAGTGTAAAGATCGGTACAATCCAGATCAGCGCCAGAATGATCAGAAGCACATACAGCAGTACTTTTTTTGTAATTTTTTTACTTTTTCCGTCCATTGTCTGCACCTCCTACTTTTCTTTTGCTGTAAAGGAAATATATGGAATGATTACCACAAGCATCATAACTACCATGACACATGCAACTGCGGTTCCCATACCTACATTATTATACTGGAATGTCTGAGAATACATATAAGTTGCCAGAACCTGTGTGGAGTTGTTCGGACCACCGCCGGTAAGACCCTGTACAATATCGTAAACTTTCATAGCTGCTACGATCAGAGTTGCAAGAACCATAACGAATGTTTCTTTCATAAGCGGTACAGTAACGCTGAAGAATTTACGGATCGGGCCTGCGCCATCAATGGTAGCTGCCTCGAGAACGTCCGGAGATACTGCCTGAAGACCTGCCAGGAAAAGAATCATCGGCTGGCCGATTCCCTGCCACAGTGCTGCCGCAAAAATTGCATACAGACTGACCTTCGGATCAGAAATCCATGTCTGTTTGAAATTGATTCCAAGTACTTTGAAAAACTGATTGATAAATCCAATATTCGGATTGTAGATCCATCTCCAGATGATCGCTACTGCGATAGGTGCGATGACACACGGGAAATAAAAGAATGCGCGGAATACGGTACGTCCGCGGAACTGTTTATTAAGAATTACCGCAAAACCAAGGGAAACTGTCATCAGAAGTACAATTGTAAGTACGATCCAGATCAGGTTATTCTTTAACGCAATCATGAATGTTGCATCGTTTGTAAACAGATTAATATAGTTTGCCAGACCTACAAATTCCTTTTCCGCAACACCGTTCCATTTAAACAGACTGATAAACAGTGAGTAAAATACCGGTATTACAATAACGGAAAGGTAGATCACTGCTGCCGGTATCAGAAACGCATATGCGCCGAAATCAACTTTGCTTTTTTTCTTCATTCCGGATTACCTCCACTTTTACTGAAAAAGCGGCCAAAGCCTGCGCTCTAGCCGCTCCGTTATGCTTTTATACTTAATTATTTAGCCTGATATTCCTCAATTGCTTTCTGGATATTAGATGCTGCTTCCTCTGGTGTCATCTCATCGTTAGCAACTGCATCCTGTGCATTGAAGAGAACGTCTGCAACCTCTGTCGGGAATGCCTGGTCAGTGATTGTAAATGTTCCGTTTGTATTGGATGTCTCAAGCATACCGTCTACGTTAACCTGATCTGCAGGAGCTTTTTTGCCCTGTTTTGGAAGTGGTAAGTTGTAATACTCGCCGTACTGGTCAACGCTGTCATCACTGTAGTAGTAATCCATGAACTTCACGCATGCATCCAGTTCCTCATCGGAAAGGTTCTTGTTGAACTGTGTCATCTCTGCGAAAGCAGACATACGGTTGCTGTCACCGGACGGGAATGCAAATACGCCATAGTCGTTCGGATCAAGGTCATTCTGGATCATAGTTCCGTCATACCACTGTCCCTGAAGATCCATTGCACATTCTCCTGTGCCCATTGCCATGATGGTATCGTTCGGGTCAAGTGTAAGGAAACCATCTGGGAAGTATCCTGCGTCAACCCACTCTTTATATTTTGTGAATGCCTGTACAACTGCTTCACAATCCCAGCTCTCTTCGAATGTGTTCAGCTTGTCATGAAGCTCAGAACCTGCATAGTGCTCAACAAGAAGCTCAAGCCATCTCATTACATGCCATCCATTAAGACCTGCTGTATCCATTGGTGTGTATCCGTTGTCTTTCAGAGTCTTAAGAGCTGCCTCGAATTCATCGAATGTAGTCGGAACTTCGATTCCGCAATCATCAAAGATCTGTTTGCTGTAGTAAACACCAAGTGCATTGTAGCTTGTCGGATATCCGGAAAGCTTGTTATCGAATGTACAGAGGTTTAAAGCAGCTTCTGTAAACTCATCGCTCCATCCGTTATCTTTTGCATACTGTGTAAGATCATATGTTTTGTCATTATCTACATAGAAGCTTCCAAGGCTGCCGCCCCAGTTAAACCACATACTTGGAAGTGTATCGGAAGAAGCTGCAACTTTGCAGGCATCCTTGATTCCGTCTGTGTCATAGAAAGATGCTGTTACTTTAATATCCGGGTTTGCCTCGTTGAATGCCTCTACGATCGGCTCAACTGCGTTCTGTCTTGTGTTCAGTGTCCAGAAAGAAACTTCTGTTGCTGCGCTTACGGAAGAAGCCATTCCGAATACCATTGTTCCTGCAAGTACTGCTGCCATTACTTTTTTAAAATTCATATCATGTCCTCCTTTAAACTTTTCATGAATTTGTTTAGTAGTTTGTTTGGTACGTCTCGTTTTTCGTTAAATCAAAGATAGCACATTGTTTAGTTGTTTTCAACTGCTTTTTACTATTTCTACATTTATCATAATTTTATATAGCGTTTTTTGTTTATTTTTCACCATAAACTTGTTGTGATATATTTAGTTTCATATAAACTTTTTGAATTTTTTTGCAAAAATTACGCATCTACAGTGTTTAGTAAATGTTTTTATCCATCCATGAAGTGCTCTTTTTTGCTCTTTTTCCCTAACATTTTTAGACATTTTATAACATTCTTTGACATGGATTTTTTCTCACGCTCTATTTTATGTACTATAAATGAGCAAATTTAAAAAATTGCACAAAACTACACTGCGAATTTCATAAATGAATCAAAATCATTGCTTTCCTTTGCGCATTGAAAAAGATAACGATACTTTTCCAGCTGAATG